>JASLMY010000370.1 GCA_030746295.1 Alphaproteobacteria bacterium
CTTCGCCACCTCCTCGTCGCTGAGCGCGCCGACCCACTCGTCCTTGTCGTTGTAGTGACTGTAGATCGGGCCCAAGTGGCTGCCGGGGATGGCGCCGAGCGGCCCCATTTCGTCATCGACGTCGACCATGCAGAGGCCGATCGCCAAGACGGAGCCGTTCGAGTGGGGGTAGAAGGGGAAGTCCTGATGCCACTTCACCTCCTCGCCACCGCCGGACCATTTGAAGTTCAGCTTCGAGTGATGGAAGACCACGTCCGGGCCCAGCAAGTCCTCGGCGACGTCGACGATGGGCCCCCGGCTCGCGAATTCCCAATAGAGCGGGTGATGCGACACCGGCCAAGTCAGGCGGCGCAGCCGCGGCGCGGTCGCGGTGTGATCCGGCTCCAGGTCGAACTTGTCGTCCGACTGGGTCTGGCCGCGGCTCTCCTCGATGAAACCCTCTGTCACCTGCCAGAGCCGGTCCAACCAGTCCTGGTCGACGAAGCCTTCGAGCGCCAGATAGCCGTCGCGGAAATAGGCCTCGCGCTGCGCTTGGGTCAGGATCTTGGCCTTGTGGGAGAGGATTTTCTCGGGCGTCATACTGCGTCTCCTCGGGTCGTGCCGCGGGTCGGAACCACCGCCGGTTTCTTCAAGCCTGCCGTTAGCCCTTCCATTTTGTTCCAAATGGAACTAAATGTCACTCATCTTTTATTGGCCGGCAAGGGAGCCGGGATCGTATCCGGTTATCTAGCAGGCGAGGCGAACCATGAGCCACGAACCACACGCGATGGAAGCGACCCTGCCCGAGCCGGCGGAGCTGACCGCCATCTTTGATCGCGCCGAGATGCGCGACCTCTATCGGATTTCCTATCTCGCCAACGCCCTGGTGCTGCCGGTCTATGACGACATCAAGCGCGATTTCGGGCTGACGCGGGGCGAGCACCTTCTGATCTTCTGCCTGGCGCATCTGCCGGTCCTCACCGCGCAGGATATCGCCAGGATGACGAAGCGGCCGCGAAACACGATCTCTCGCGCCGTCCACCGCATGCTTTCCGAGGGCTTCATCGACCGCGCGCTAGACCCAGAGGACGGCCGCCAGGCCCGCCTGACCATCACCGACAAGGGGCTGGCGCTGCACCGGACCATCGCCGAGCGATGGCTGGCCCGCGAGGAAGAGGTCTTGGGCATTCTGGACGAGGCGGACCGGGCCGCGCTCGACCGGATCCTTCAGAAGCTGGTCGTGCACGCAGCCGATTTGCCGGAGTGAGGCCGGCGCCAGCCGGCGACGGTCACTCCGCCGCCGCTGGCTTGTTTGTCTCGGGTTGGCGCCAGGCCTGCATCAGGGTCTGCCACTCGGCCCGGGCAGCACCGAGATGGCGGTCCTTCACATGGCCGAAGCCACGGATCTGCTCCGGGATCGAGGCGATCTCGATGGCGAGCGCGTGGTTCTCGTGGCTGAGGCCTTGGATCAGCTCGGCGAGCGTCGCCTCGTAGTCTTGGACGAGTTGCCGCTCGGCCCGCCGTTCGGGCGAATAGCCGAAGACGTCGAAGACGGTGCCGCGCAGCCCCTTGCACCGCGCCAGCAGGCCCATCGCCGCCAGCATCCAAGGGCCAAACGCCCGCTTGGCAGCAAGCCCGGTCTCCTTGTCGCGTCGGCTGAGCAGCGGCGGCGCCAGATGGAATCGCAGCGTCACCGCGCCCTCGAACGCCTCGGCCAGCGCCGCCTCGAAGCGGCCGTCGGTGTAGAACCGGGCGACCTCGTACTCGTCCTTATAGGCCATAAGCTTGTAGGCGTGGCGGGCCACCGCCGCCGCCAGACCCGTCATCCCCGGCGCCTTGGCGGCCTCGGCTTCTTGCACACGTGCCACGATATCGCGATACCGCGCCGCGTAAGCCGCATTCTGGTAGGCGGTCAATTCCGCCGCCCGGTGCGCCACGATCTCGTCCACGCTGGCCGGCAGATCGGGCGTGACCGCATCGCCGCCGGCGACCGCTACGACCGCCGCGAGGTCGACAGCCGCGCGCCGACCCCAGGCGAAAGCCTCCCGGTTCATCTCGACGGCGACCGCGTTCAACTCGATCGCCTTGTCGATGGCCTCGGCCGAGACGGGGATCAGGCCCAGTTGATAGGCATAGCCCAACATGAACAGGTTGTTGGCGATGGAATCGCCCAAGAGGCGCGTCGCCAGCCGCGTGGCGTCGACCGAGATGACGCCATCCGGGCCGGCCGCCTGGACGATACGATCGCTCACAGCATCGATTGGGAATGCCAAGTCCGGGGCGCGGGTGAAGTCGCCGGTGATCTGCTGGTGGGTGTTGACCAGGACTCGAGTCCGAGCCGGTGCCATCACGTCGAGCGCGGAATCGCCGGCGGCGACCAGACTGTCGCAGCCGAGGACGAGATCAGCCGAACCCGCGTTCAGGCGTACGGCGGCGATATCGTCACGGTCGGCCGCGAAACGGACGTGACTGATGACCGAGCCGCCCTTCTGCGCGATGCCGGACTGGTCGATTGTGGCGAAAGCCTTTCCCTCCATGTGTGCGGCCATGGAGAGAAGCGCCGTGATCGTGACCACGCCCGTGCCGCCGACGCCGGTGATCAGGATGTTGTAGGTCCGCCCCGCTTCGAGCGGCGGCCGCGTAGGCTCCGGCAGGGAGCTAAGATGGGCCGGCGGCGTAGAGGTGGCGCCGGCCCTGCGCACGTCACCGCCGAAGACGCTGACGAAGCTCGGGCAGAACGCCTCGACGCACGAGAAATCCTTGTTGCACGAGGACTGATCGATCTTCCGCTTGCGTCCGATGGCGGTATCGACCGGCACCACCGATAGGCAGTTGGACGCGGTGTTGCATTCGCCACAGCCCTCGCAGACCAGGTCGTTGATCAGGACGCGCCG
>JASLMY010000371.1 GCA_030746295.1 Alphaproteobacteria bacterium
GGCTGGCCCGGAGCGGCGCCGCGCTCGCCCTCGCCGCCCTGGTCGCGGTCGGCGCGCCGGTGAGCGGCCTCGCCGCGAAGCCGCTCAGCCAACAAGACAAGGCCGACGTCGCGCTCGTCACCGACTATTTGAACCAGGTCAAGAGCCTCGAGGCCGAGTTCATCCAGGCCGGCCCGAACGGCGAATTCGCCAAGGGCCGCCTCTTCATGCAGCGCCCCAACCGGCTGCGCTTCGAGTACGACCCGCCGAGCCCGCTGCTGCTGGTCGCCGACGGCCTTTGGCTGATCCTGCACGACCGCGAGCTGGACCAGGTCGACCGTTGGCCGGTCAAGGACACCCCCTTGGGCGTCCTGGTGGCCGAGCAGGTCGACCTCAACCGCCGCACCGAGGTCGTCGCCGTGGCCCGCTCGCCGGGCGTCCTGGCCCTCACCTTCCGCGACCGGAAGCATCCCGAGGAAGGCTCGGTCACGGTGATCTTTTCCGAGCCGCCGCTGACGCTCAGGCAATGGCGGGTGATCGATTCTCAAGGCAAGGCGACCGACCTCTCGCTCCGCAATCCGCGGATCAACGTCAAGGTCGACTCCAAGCTCTTCTACTTCCACGATACGATCCAGGAAGACGACGACAAAGGGCAGTGAGGCGAGGCGGCCGGGTCGGGATCGCGGCCTGGTTCGATTCCCGATCGGGCCCAATGCTGGGAAAGGGACCATGACGACATCTCCGCCGCCGCTGGTCGGCATCAGCTGCAATTTCCGCATCGAGGAGAACCACCGGAGCCACGGTGCCAGCGACAAATACGTCGCCGCGGCCATCGAGGGCGCCGGCGCGGTGCCGGTGCTGCTGCCGGCGCTCGGCGATCGCGTGGCGCCCGAGGACTTGCTGGCGCACCTCGACGGGGTCCTGCTGACCGGCGGCGCTTCCAACGTCGAGCCACATCACTACGACGGCCCGCCGCCGCGCGACGACAAGCTTCGCGACCCGCTGCGCGACGGCCTCACCCTCGGCCTGATCCGGGCCGCCATCGCCCGCGGCATGCCGGTCTTCGGCATCTGCCGGGGCATTCAGGAGATCAACGTGGCGCTGGGCGGCTCGCTGCACCCCCACCTGCACGAGGTTCCGGGCCGCGAGGACCATCGCCGCAACCGGGAGCTGCCGTTCGAGGAATCGATGGCGACCCGGCACACGCTGACGCTGACGCCGGGCGGCGCCCTCGCCCAGATCGCCGCGGCCGAGGAGGTCCGGGTCAACTCCTTGCACGCGCAAGGCATCGACCGCTTGGCCGAGGCGCTGCGGATCGAGGCGCTGGCCGAGGACGGCACCATCGAGGCGGTCTCGATGCCGACCGCACCGGGCTTCCTGCTCGGCGTCCAATGGCACGCGGAATGGCGGCCCGATGCCCATCCGCTGCATCAAGCGCTCTTCGAGGCCTTCGGCGCCGCGGTTCGCGACTATGCGGCCGGGCGCCGCGCCAACGGGCACCCGACCGCAGCCGTACAAGCCCTTGCCGCGGATTAACAGGATATTTTCCGGTCAAATCGATAGACTTCCGTTTTCAGTCCTTGAATCAATGACTATTTCGGAATTCATACGGGCATCTTTAAACGCGACAAGCGCTTTGAAGGCGTCGCGATAGCGGCTAAGCTGCCGACGGGGTGAAGGAGGACCGGTTGAGCGCCAGCAACGACATCGACGGCGAGCGACGAGCCTTCTACGACCGCATCGACGGCGACAACCTGGCGCCGTTGTGGGAGGTCTTCCACGACCTGGTGAGCAAGGCGCCGGCCTCGCCGGCGGCACCGGCGCTCTGGCGTTATGACGAGATCCGCCCTTTCGTGCTGGAATCGGGCGGCTTGATCACCGCCAAGGAGGCCGAGCGGCGGGTCCTGGTGCTGGAGAACCCGGGCTTGCGCGGCCGGTCGCGGATCACGCCCTCGCTCTACGCCGGCCTGCAGCTGATCCTGCCGGGCGAGGTGGCACCCGCGCACCGTCACAGCCAGAGCGCGCTCCGCTTCATCGTCGAGGGCGAGGGCGCCTATACCGCCGTCGAGGGCGAGCGCACTTACATGGCGCCGGGCGACTTCGTGATCACCCCGTCGTGGACCTGGCACGACCACGGCAACGAGGCCGACGAGCCGGTGGTCTGGCTCGACGGCCTGGATATCCCGATCGTCGGCCTGTTCGATGCCACCTTCGCCGAGAGCCACGCCGCCGACAGCCAGCCGGTACGCCGTCCCGCCGGCGATTCCCTGGCCCGCTACGGCTCGGGCCTACTGCCGGTCGACTTCCGCCCCGAGACGCCGACCTCGCCGGTCTTCAGCTATCCCTACGCCCGGACCCGCGAGGCGCTGGCGCAGATGCAGCGGGCGGACGAATGGGACCCCTGCCACGGCCTCAAGCTGAAATACGTCAACCCCGCCACCGGCGACTACGCGATGGCGACCATGGCCACCTTCATGCAGCTGCTGCCGGCCGGCTTCGAGGGCCAGCCCTACCGCTCGACCGACGGCACCGTCTTCTCCGTCGTCGAGGGCCGGGGCCGAACCGAGGTCGGCGAGACGGTCCTGGACTGGGGGCCGAAGGACACCTTCATCGTCCCGGGCTGGCATTGGCTGAGCCACGTCGCGAGCGAAGAGGCGGTGCTCTTCAGCTTCTCCGACCGGGTCGTGCAAGAGAAGCTGGGCCTTTGGCGCGAGGCGCGGGGCAACCAGTGACGGGCTCAGACTTCGACGAGGAAGAGGCGCTCGACCTCGAGGACTACCCGGGGCTTCGCGGCGTCACCCGCTTCACCCGCCTGGTCGGCTCCATCGCCTGGTTCTCGCGCCTCGGTGCCGAACTCGAGGAGGACGAGA
>JASLMY010000372.1 GCA_030746295.1 Alphaproteobacteria bacterium
CACCACCGAGCCCGAGAGCGTCAAGCGGGCGGTCTTCTTCGGCCTCGGCTCCGACGGCACCGTCGGCGCCAACAAGAATTCGATCCGGATCATCGCCGAGAACACCGACAACTTCGGCCAGGGCTACTTCGTCTACGATTCCAAGAAGGCCGGTGCGATGACGATCTCGCACCTGCGCTTCAGCCCCGAGCCGATCAAGTCCGCCTACCTGATCGACCAGGCGCAGTTCGTCGCCTGCCATCACTTCAACTTCCTCTTCCAGGTCGACGTCCTGAAATACGCAGCACCTGGTGCCACCGTCTTGCTTAACGCACGCTATCCCTGGGACGAGGTCTGGGACCGTCTGCCGCGGAGCGCACAGGCCGCGATCATCGAGAAGGGGCTGCGCCTCTACGTCATCAACGCCAACAAGGTCGCCACCGACACCGGCATGGGCCAGCGCATCAACACCGTCATGCAGGCCTGTTTCTTCGCGATCTCCGGCGTCCTGCCGCAGGACGAGGCGATCGCCCGGATCAAGGAGGCGATTCAAAAGACCTATGGGCGCAAGGGCGAGGCTCTGGTCGAGCGGAACTTCGCCGCCGTCGACGCCGCCGTCGACCACTTGCACGAAGTGCCGGTACCCGACGCCGTCAACGCGACCTACGAACTGCCGCCGACGGTGCCTGACGCGGCGCCGGACTTCGTCAAGCAGGTCACCGCCATGATGCTGGCGGCCAAAGGCGACATGCTGCCGGTCAGCGCCTTCCCGGTCGACGGCACCTGGCCCGTCGGCACCACCAGGTGGGAGAAGCGCGACCTGGCGCTGGAGACGCCGACTTGGCTGCCCGAGCTCTGCATCCAGTGCAACAAGTGCGCGCTCGTTTGCCCGCATGCCGCGATCCGGGTCAAGGTCTACCCAGAGGCGGCGCTCGCCGACGCGCCCGAGGGCTTCCTCGCGATGGACTACAAGGGCAAGGAGTTCGGCCCCGGCGCCAAGTACACGGTCCAGGTGGCGCCCGAGGACTGCACCGGCTGCACGCTCTGCGTCGGCGTCTGCCCCGGCCACGACAAGGCCGATCCGGAGCGCCTGTCGCTCGAGATGGTGGCGCACCACCATCCGATCCCGAAGCGCGACCTGGAGGGCTGGGACTTCTTCCTGACCCTGCCCGAGGCCGACCGCACCAAGCTGCGCCCCAACGTCAAGATGTCGCAGTTCGGCGAGCCGCTGTTCGAGTTCTCGGGCGCCTGCTCGGGCTGCGGCGAGACACCCTACATCAAGCTGGTGACGCAGCTCTTCGGCGACCGCTCGGTGATCGCCAACGCCACCGGCTGCTCCTCGATCTACGGCGGCAACCTGCCGACCGCCCCTTACACCACAAATGCCGAGGGCCGTGGCCCCGCGTGGTCGAACTCGCTCTTCGAGGACAACGCCGAGTTCGGCCTCGGCCACCGGCTCGCCATCGACACCCATGCCGAGCACGCGACCCGGCTTCTCACCGAACTCCGCGACCAGGTCGGCGACGGCTTGGCAGGCGAGCTTCTGGGCGCGAGCCAAGCCGACGAGACCGGCATTATCGCCCAGCGCCAGCGCGTCGACGCGTTGCGCGCGAAGCTCGCTCTGATCGACGACGAAAAGGCGCGCCGCCTGGAACAGCTCGCCGACTATCTGGTACGCAAGAGCGTCTGGGTCTTCGGCGGCGACGGCTGGGCCTACGACATCGGCTACGGCGGCGTCGACCACGTGCTCTCCTCGGGCGTCGACGTCAACATGCTGGTCATGGACACCGAGGGCTATTCCAACACCGGCGGCCAGCAGTCGAAGGCGACGACGATCGGCGCCGCCGCCAAATTCGCGACCGCCGGCAAGGCCCAGCCGAAAAAAGACCTCAGGCTCCTGGCAATGATCGGAGGCGGCGCTTACGTCGCCTCCGTCGCTTTCGGGGCCAGGGACGCGCAGACGGTGCGCGCCTTCCAGGAAGCCGAGAGCTACCACGGCCCCTCGATCATCATCGCCTTCTCGCCCTGCATCGAGCACGGCTACGACCTCGGCCACAGCCTGGAGCAGATGCACCTGGCGGTGGAGTCAGGCTATTGGCCCCTCTTCCGCTACGACCCGCGCCGGCTTTGGCGCGGCGAGAGGCCCCTGCAGCTCGACAGCAAGGCGCCGACGATCCCGCTCTCCGAATATCTGGAGAAGGAGAACCGCTTTGCCCTCATCGCCCGGCGCGACCCCGATCGCTATGCCGAGCTGTTGCACCTGGCCGAGGAAGACCTGACCCGCCGCCGCGCCGTCTACGAGAAGCTGGCCGAGCTCTCGATCCCGGCGCCCGAGGCCCTGGCCGCGGCCGAGTAAGAGGACCGCCCATGCCGAGATACGAAGTCGCACCCGGCGTCGGCCTCTATTGCGAGGACTTCGGCGACGGCCAGGCCATCGTCTTCACCGCCGCCGGCATCCAGACCCGTAAGATGTGGGAGCATCAGGCGGCCGAGCTCGCCTTCAGGTACCGGACCGTTACCTACGACTGGCGCGGCACCGGCCGCTCGGACCGGCCCAGGGGGCCCTACGACGTCGAGCAAGCGGTCGGCGACCTGATCGCTCTCGTGGAAAGCCTGGAGGTCGCACCGGCGGTCCTGGTCGGCTCTGGCATCGGCTGTCACGTGACCCTGCTGGTGGCGCATCGCCGGCCGGAACTGGTGCGCGGCATGGTGCTGGTGAGCGGCGCCCCCTGGTACACCGGCGACCTGGAGGACGAGGGCGGCTTCTCGGCCGAGTTCACCGAATGGTGGACCCAGCAGACGGCCAACGAAGGCACCCATATCGCGCAGGCCTATGCCGA
>JASLMY010000373.1 GCA_030746295.1 Alphaproteobacteria bacterium
TCTTACGCGGTCGAGGTCGAGGTCATTCCCGAAGCGCTTCTGGCCGAGATCAGCAAGCGCACCACGCTTCTGACCTCGTCCATCGGCGCCGGCAGCGGCGGCGACATCCAGTTCCTGTTCGCCGAGGACATCCTCGGCAACAACCCGCCGCCCTACCCGCGGCACTCGAAGCAATATCGCAACATCTACAAGATGCAGCAGGAGATCCAGACCGAGCGCGTGGCCGGCTTCAAGGAGTTCGTCGACGACGTCCGGCAAGGCCGTTTCCCCGGAAAAGAGCACGTCATCGAGGCACCCGAGAACCTGGTCGGCGCCTTCCTCGAAGCGGTCGACGCCGAGGGCTGAGGCGACCACCCGACCGAGGCCAAGCAGCCGGCGTCCACCGCCGCCGATGTTGTCGTCGAGCGCCAGGTTCAGTACCCTGATGATGGGGCCTGAGGTTCACTCAGGAACGCCGAGGGGAGGGGAAGATCATGGCCGAGACCACATTCGATGCCGAGGCGGGCGGACCCGACGCGCTGCCGGCCGTGCCGATCGTCGAGCCGCCGGTCTTCGTCTGGCCGCCCCGGCCGCTGGCGATGGCGAAGTTCCTGTTCGCCATTCCGGGCTACTTCTTGCCCTTGAATATCCTCTACATGGGACTCGCCGTCGTCACCTGGTTCCTGCTGACGCCCGAGCTCGCGACCATGAAGAGCTTCCAGTGGGATTGGATCGCCATCGTCTGGGGCCGCAACCTCGGCCTCACCTTCCTCGTCTTCGGCGGCCTGCATTGGCGCTTCTACACCCGGAAGGCACAGGGCACGCGGTTCATGCTCAATCGCAAGGAGCCGACGGTGGCGCATCGGCGCTTCCACTTCGGCAACCAGGTCCGCGAGAACGTCTTCTGGACCGCGGGCAGCGGCGTTGCCGTCTGGACCGCCTACGAGGTGGTGACGCTCTGGGCCTTCGCCAACGGCTATATCCCGATGCTGAGCTGGGAGGCCCACCCGGTCTATTTCGTGCTGCTGTTCTGCGCCATTCCGATGATCCGCGATGCCCATTTCTATTTCGTCCATCGCCTGCTGCACTACCGCTTCCTCTATGCGCGGGTGCACCAGCTGCACCACAAGAACGTCGACATCGGGCCCTGGTCGGGGATGTCGATGCACCCCATCGAGCACATTCTCTACTTCAGCGGCATCCTGCTGCATTGGGTCTTGCTGTCGCATCCGCTGCACGCCATCTTCCACGTGCAGCAGACCGGCCTGGCACCGGCCCTGGGCCATGTTGGCTTTCACAAGATACTGACCAAGGGCGGTGCCGAGGTCGGGATCGGACAGCGCTACTTCCACTATCTCCATCACCGCTACTTCGAGTGCAACTACGGCGGCGACGGCACGGTACCGCTCGACAAGTGGTTCGGCACCTGGCACGACGGCACCGCCGAAAGTCACGCCACCATGCGCGCGCGCCGCAAGCAGGCCCACGGCGTCTGAGGCGGCCGGCGAACGCCGCCTCACCCGCGAGATGGTGCAGATCCGGGCCATCGGCAGACACATCGGCGCCGAGATCACCGGCGTCGACGTCAAGCGCATCGACGACCGCGGCTTCCGGCCGATCTACGAGGCTTGGCTCGAATTCGGCGTCATCGCCGTCCGCGAGCAGGAGCTCGAGATCACGGATTTCCTCTGCTATAGCCGACGCTTCGGCCGGATCGTCCCGCACCCCTCCCGGTCGACGCGGCACCCGGACCATGCCGAGATCACGCTGCTGGGGGTCGACAAGTTCCGCCCCGACGGCACGCTCGACCAGGCGGTCTACCGGCGCGGCGCCGACAACTGGCACACCGACGGCGCCTACGACGAGGTGCCGTTCAAGGCGACGCAGCTCTATGCCCTGGCGGTGCCGAGCACCGGCGGCGACACCCACTTCGCCAGCATGCATCTGGCCTACGACGCCCTGCCCGAGCGACTGAAACGGCTCTTGGCGGACCGCAACGGCGCCTTCACCTATGGCGGCCGCAAGCAAGCCGAGGCCCTGCTGAACGTGGAAGACCGCGGCCGCCCGCCGGCGATCCATCCGCTCGTCCGGGTGCATGCCGAGACCGGGCGCAAGTCGCTCTACTTCGACCCCGGCAAGATCCTCTATATCGAAGGCCTGGAGCGGCGGCAGAGCGACGACGTGATCGAGGAGCTGACGGCGCGGATGATCCAGCCGGAGGCCGAATACACGCACCGCTGGCGGCCGGGCGACATCGTGATCTGGGACAACAGGTGCCTGGTGCACAAGGCGGCCGGCGACTATCCGCCGGAAGAGGACCGCATCCACTGGCGGGTCTCGATCAAGGAGCCGATGGCCGACCAGCCCAGCATCGACAGTGGCGCAACCGCGGCATAGGGCGGCCGGCCCGAGCTATGGTAACCTCGGAAAGAGCTGGCCCTGCGGAAATCAGCGGCTCTCAGGTTTTGCATCCATGAAGGGGGAGGGACGATGGCCTACGAAGGCATGATTGCGGAGACGGTTTCGATCAACGGCGACAACAACGAGCCGATCACGGCCTATGTCGCCCGGCCACTGGGCCCGGGCCCCTTTCCCGGCATGGTCTGGGTCCATCTTGATTTGCCGGTCGTCGACGCGGGCGCTAGTCGCGGACAAGCTCGAGGGTCTTGGAAAGGCGCTTCAAGTCGCCGCCGAAGGGCGACAGGATCGACAGAATCCGAGACGGCGAGTTGGCGTCGAGCACTTGCGGCAGGATTGCGGCCAGCGTGCCGGAGGGGCTGAGGTCGATATAGATCGCGCCGCCGTCTGCCTCCAGCGCCCGCAGGGTCGCCCGCACGT
>JASLMY010000374.1 GCA_030746295.1 Alphaproteobacteria bacterium
TGCAGACCCCGGGGCGGGAGAGCTTCGAGGAGATCATCCTCTTCTTCGAGCGCCAGCTGGCCAAGCTCGGCGTCGAGTTGCGGCTCGGCCGGGAGGCGGGGCCCGAGGACGTTCTGGCCGAGGCGCCCGACGCGGTGCTGGTCGCCACCGGCTCGACACCCTTCCGGCCCGAGATCATCGGCGTAGACCAGCCCCATGTCCTGACCGCCCGCGAAGTGCTGCAGGGCAACGCCGAGATTGGCGCGTCGGTCCTGGTCGTCGACACGATCGGCCGGGCCGAGGCGCCCACGATCGCCGAGTATCTGGCCGACCGGGGCAAAGCGGTCGAGGTCGTCACCGGCCTCGAATTCGTCGGCCGCGACATGCCGACGGTCGCCTGGCACTTTCACACCGAGAACTTGCTGAAGCAGGGCGTGACGCTGACGCCCTTCACCGGCGTCTGGGAGGTCGCGGAGGGCGCGGTCGAGGCCTACAACGTCGTCAGTTGGGAGCCGCGCACCATCGAGGGTATCGACACCGTGGTCCTGGCTTCCGGTGGCCAAGCCGACGATGCCCTCTACCGGGCGCTCGACGGCAAGGTCGCGGACCTGCAAGCCATCGGCGACTGCTACCAGCCCCGCGATATCGAGCTCGCGGTGGTCGACGGCCACCGCGCCGCCCGGGAGATCTGACAAGCGCATATCGATACGAAAGGGAGGATGTGTTGAGCCGACTGCAGGACCAAGTCGCCATGGTAACCGGCGCCGGCAAGGGCATCGGCCGTGCCATCGCGTCGCGTCTGGCCGCCGACGGCGCATGTATCCTCGTCGCCGACATCGATGCGGACGCGGCCGAGGGAACGGTTGCCGACATTGCCGCCGCAGGCGGAACCGCAGTCGCACTCCTGACCGACGTCCGGGAACGCCCTTCCGTCGAGGCGGCGGTCGCCGAAGCAGTCCGGCGCTGGGGCCGGCTCGACATCGCGGTCGCCAATGCCGGCATCATGGACCGGGCGCCGTTCCTGGAGATGACGGACGACTTCTGGAACCGGGTGTTGGGCCTCAACCTCTACGGCGTCTTCGTCACCGGTCAGGCGGCGGCTCGGCAGATGGCGGCCCAGGGCGGCGGCGGCCGGATCGTCAACGTGGCCTCGAACTCGGGCATCTTCGGCGGCCGGGGGCGGGCCGCCTACGGCGCCAGCAAGGCCGGCATCATCAACCTGACCCAGAGCATGGCGATCGAGCTCGCCGGGCACGACATCCGGGTCAACGCCGTGGCGCCGGGCCCGACCAAGACTCGGCCCGAGCAGGGTGACGAGCCCGGGCCGAGCGTGCTCGCCCGCATGCCGATGGCCCGCTTCGGCCGCCCAGAAGAAATCGCCCACGTCGCCGCCTTCCTGGCCTCGGAGGAGAGCAGCTTCGTCACCGGCCACGTCTACGCCGCCGACGGCGGCTACACTATCACCGGCATGATGGAGGGCTGAAGCGCGGCTGCATCTGCTGCCCTCGCCGACCCTATTCACTGTTTCTCCCGCGCGCCGTCATTGCGAGCGAGCGGAGCAAGCGCGGCAATCCAGACCATGAGGCTGGATCGCCGCGGCGCTACGCGCCTCGCGATGACGATCGAAGGGACCGGAAAGACGGGCTTGTAAAGCCGACGAACTCGGAACCGCGCTAACCGTAGCGGTTCGGCATCTCGGTCTTGCCGTGGTCCTTCTGGTGGAAGTAGTTGGCGGCGTAGAATTCGCGAACGAGGTCGGCATAGAGGGCCGGCTCGTACCTGGCCGGATGCTCGTCGTCGATGCAGGTCGGCAGCACCTCGATCGTCCGGTAGGCGTTGGGGCTGTGGAAATAGGCCATCGAATAGCGGTCGGTCTCGCCCTCGACGATGACGCCGTGCGGCGTCGACAGGAAACGGTCGTTCGACATCCGCCGGATCAAGTTGCCGATGTTGACGAGGAAGGTGCCGGGCACCAGCGGCGGCGCCACCCACTCGCCCGACGGC
This sequence comes from Alphaproteobacteria bacterium, assembly GCA_030746295.1. The sequence goes on from JASLMY010000374.1 coordinate 1,984, forward strand.
AGCCGCACCGCCAGCCCTGGCACGTCCGAGCGGGCCAGGATGGTCATGAAGCTGTTGTCGGTTTGCGGCCCGGTGCCGAAGTCGTTGTCCTCCAACTTGGTCGGCGGATAGTGCAGCAGCCGCAGCGTGGCGTGGTTTTCGTCCGTAAAGAGCGCGTCCAGGCCGTCCGCCCGTAGGCCCAACGCCACCGCGAAGACCGGCACCAGGCGCTGGCCGAGGGCGTTCACCGCCTCGAATTAGGCCATCACGCCCTCGCGAAAACCGGGCAGCCCGCCCGGCCACTGGTTCCGGCCCCTGAGCGGCACGCCGGCGACGACGTCCGCGTGGTCGGGGCCGCGGTCGTGGGTGAGGAAGAAGGATTCGTTCTGGTTCGGCTTGGTCGCCTTATGGACCGTGGAATGCGCCTGGGTGCTGGTATTCATCGCCAGGTAGCCGATGTTGTACTGGTCAAGGCCGAGCGCCAGTTTCTCTTCCAGCGGCAGGGCGTGGAAACGCCTCGACTGCGCGAAGGCAGCCTCGATCAACGGTTCCGGCACACCGTAGTTCCGGATGTAGAGAAAGCCCACCCGCTCGCAGGCCTCGCGGACCTCGGCCGCAACCGCCTCGAGCGCGCGCGCCTCGCCGGCGAAGCAGGGGCCGAGATCGATGATCGGGATCTGGGCGATCGCCGCATCCGGATCTTCTGGCGCGTGTTGCTCGAACAAATGCATGGCTCAGCCTCCTCGGTCGCCGATGGTACCCTATGGGCTCGTCTCGGCGAGCAATTCTAGTGGTTAGACGCTAACGCAAGATTCCCAGGAAAGCCAATCCGTGCTATGTTGCTG
>JASLMY010000375.1 GCA_030746295.1 Alphaproteobacteria bacterium
AGGCGGGCGACGGCACTTTCGGGCGCATCTTCCCCATGCTCTGGTTCGGGTTTCTCCTGGGTGCCTTCGCCGGGGTGATGTCGATCGGACATGCGGCTGGCATCGTCGCCAGTCACGGTGGGGCGCTGGGTCTGGCGGTCGTCGGCACCGTCGTCATCAACATCGGCAATGCCGGCGGCCGGATCGCCGCCGGCGCCCTCTCCGATATCTTCCCACCTGGCCGCGTCGCCGCGCTGGCCCATATCTCGGCTGGAATCGGCTTCCTGCTGATCATCTTCCTGCCGGGTCCGATCGTCGCGGTGACGGCGCTCGGCTTCGAGGGCCTCGCTTACGGTGTCGCCTCGGGCGCCTATCCGGCCGCGATCGGGATCTATTTCGGCGTCGCCCGCTACGGCCGCTATCTCGGCTTCCTGATCACGGCCTGGGGCACGGCCGGCCTCATCGGCCCCTGGCTCGCCGGTTGGCTCTACGACTACTTCGGAAGCTATGTTGCGGCCGCGTCGATCGGCCTTGCCCTGGCGGGTGCCGGCCTCGTCGTCAGCCTGCGCATTCCGAGGCCGGCCCGGCCGTGATATTCTCGGCTGCGATGGGGCCGAGGGGAGACCAGGGAGGCGGCGATGCGACTGACGGACGAACAGGTAGAGACCTTCGAGCGCGAGGGCCTCTTGTTCCTGCCCGATCTCTTCTCGGCCGAGGAGGTCGCTGCGTTGAAGGCGGAGGCCGAGAAGCTCTATGCCCAGGACCGCCAGGAAATCGTCCGCGAGAAGGACGGCAAGGCGGTGCGCACCGTCTTCGCCGCGCACCACTTCTCGGATGTGTACGCCCGGCTGGCGCGGCACCCACGGCTGATCGCGCCGGCGATGCAGCTCTTGGGCGGGCCGGTCTACATCCACCAGTTCAAGCTCAACGCCAAGGCCGCCTTCGACGGCGACGTCTGGCAGTGGCACCAGGACTATGGCGTCTGGTCGCGGGACGACCAGATGCCCGAGGCCCGGGCCATGAACCTGGCGCTCTTCCTGGACGAGGTGAGCGATTTCAACGGCCCGCTCCTCTTCATCCCCGGCAGCCACAAGCAGGGCGTCATCGAGGCCGGCCACGACACCGCCACCACCAGCTATCCGCTGTGGACCCTCGACAACGAGACCATCGCCCGGCTGGTGGCCGCCGACGGCATCGTCGGACCCCGCGGCCGGCCGGGCTCGGCGCTCTTCTTTCACGGCTGCATCGTGCACGGCTCGCCGTCCAACATGACACCCTGGGGCCGGACCATCGTCTATATCAGCGCCAACCGGGTCGACAACGCGATCCGCCGCTTCAAGCGGCCCGAATACATCGCCCATCGCGACTTCACCGCCATCGAGATGCTGGCCGACGACTGCCTGCTCGGCGCCGACGCGGCCTGATTGGCGACAACTCGCGGGCCGTGATAGCTTCGGCCGAAATCGCGGCTGCGCGGCGCGGCCGCGGGGGAGAAGGCGGATGAATCTCCACAAGCTGCTCTGCCAGCGGGCCGAGGCGGGGCGCCCGGTCCGGGTCGGGCTGATCGGTGCCGGCAAGTTCGGCGCCATGTTCCTGTCGCAGGCGCGCCGCACGCCCGGCCTGCACGTTCTGGCCATCGCCGACCTCGAGCCGGAAAACGCCCGGCGGGCCTGCCGGAACACCGGCTGGGACGAGGCCGCCTATGGTGCCGCCTCGTTCGATGCGGCGCTGACCTCGGGCGCCACGCACCTGACCGACGACGCCCGGGCCCTGATCGAGGCCGACGGCCTCGACATCGTGATCGAGGCGACGGGCCACCCGGCGGTCGGCATCCGTCATTGCTTGGCAGCGATCGAGGCCGGCCGCCATGTCGTCATGGTCAACGTCGAGGCCGACGCCGTCGCCGGGCCGCTTCTGGCGCGCAAGGCCGAGGCAGCGGGCCTCGTTTACAGCCTGGCCTATGGCGACCAGCCGGCGCTCATCGCTGAGCACGTCGATTGGGCCCGCACTTGTGGTTTCGAGGTGGTCTCGGCGGGCAAGGGCACGCGCTACCACCCGAGCTTTCACCAGTCGACGCCGGAGACGGTCTGGGACCATTTCTACATCGACGCCGAGACGGCGGCGGCCGACAACCTGAACCCGAAGATGTTCAACTCGTTCCAAGACGGCAGCAAGTCGGGCATCGAGATGACCGCGGTCTGCAACGCCACCGGCCTCACCCCACAGCCCGACGGGCTCGGCTTTCCGCCGGCCTCGTGCGACGAGCTGGCCGAGGTCTGCAAGCCGACAGCGGCCGGCGGTACCTTGAGCCATAACGGCACCACCGAGGTCGTCTCCTCGCTCAACCGCGACATGAGCCCGGTCGCGCACCACCTGCAGATGGGCACCTTCGTCGTCGTCGCCGCCGGCCACGACTACGTCCGCCAATGCGCCCGGCAGTACGGCATGCTGCCCGACAGTAGCCACGAGTACATGGCGCTCTATCGGCCGATCCACATGATCGGCCTGGAGCTCGGCGTCTCGGTGGCGAGCGTGGCGCTCAGGCGCGAGGCCACCGGGGCGCCGGTCGGCTGGCATTCCGACGTCGTCGCCACCGCCAAGCGGGACCTGAAGGCGGGCGAGGTGCTGGACGGCGAAGGCGGCTACTGCGTTTGGGGCAAGCAGATGCCGGTTGCCCGCTCGCTCGAGATCGGCGGCCTGCCGCTGGGGCTTGCCAGCGACGTCACCTTGAAACGCGATCTGGCTGAGGGCGAACCGGTC
>JASLMY010000376.1 GCA_030746295.1 Alphaproteobacteria bacterium
GTCGAAATTGCCGTCAAGGGCCGAAATCGCTACTCTGATGGCCGAAACCGACGGTCATCTGGGCAATGTCGGCTAAGCTAGGTTTGGAATCCCTCTAATGGGCATCGAAGGATCAGGGCCTTGCCCGAGATCGCGGGCAAGGGACAGCACGGTGAGGTACGGCAGATGGCGATCGGAGCCGACATGCGGGATGTCTCCGGGGTGCGGACGGAGATCCATAGCGGCGGTGAGGGCCGGCCGCTCCTCTTTCTGCACGGCGGCCATGGCCTCACGGGGCACGAGGCCTTTCTGGCCGGCTTGGCGACGAGCTTCCGTGTGATGGCACCGGCTCATCCCGGCTTCGGGGACACCGAGTGGCCGACCGAGCTCCGCGCGATCGGCGACCTGGCTTATTTCCACCTCGACCTCACCGAGCAATTCGAGCTCGAGGACGCGGTGCTGGTCGGCGAGGGCTTCGGCGGCTGGCTGGCGATGGAGGTGCTGGTGCGCTCGACCGCCCGTTTTGACCGCGCGGTCCTGGTCGACGCGCTGGGGGTCAAGTTCGGCGACACCTTGAGCCGGGACATCACCGACCTTCACGGCCTCGGCCAGGCCGAGGTCAGGAGCTGCCTCTATCACCGGGCCGAGCGCGGCGAGATCGACGCGGCCGACATGACGGACGACGCCCTCGCCCGGATCGCGCGGGCGCGCGAGGCCTTCGCCTACTTCGGCTGGAAGCCCTATATGCACAACCCCTCGCTGTTACGCTGGCTGCATCGCATCGACGTGCCGACCCTGGTCGTCTGGGGCGCCTCGGACGGCTTCGTCACCCCCGACTACGGCCGCAAGCTGGCCGAGGCGATACCCGGCGCCCGTTTCGAGACCATCGCCGAGGCGGGCCACTATCCGAGCGTCGAGCAGCCGGCAGCACTGAGCGAGCTGATCCGCGACTTCGCGGATGCCTGACGAGAGGAGCGCGGCACGACCATGAAAGTCTGGCACTTTTCCGAGATGGCCTATCCGCCGGCCTGGGAGGCGGGCTACGAGCGCGGCTCGTTCCGCGTCACCCTGCCCAACAGCTTGCTGGAGCCCGAGCAGGTGGCCGACATCTACCATCGCCATTTCGACGAGTTCATGCTCTGCGACGAGCTCGGCATCAACATCATGTTGAACGAGCACCACAGCACCGCGACTTGCCTCAACGCGGCGGTGCCGCTGACGATGGCGGTGCTGGCGCGGATCACCCAGAACGTGCGCTTGCTGTCCTTAGGCTCGCCGATCGCCAATCGCCCCGACCCGGTGCGGGTCGCCGAGGAGATGGCGATGATCGACGTCATTTCGCGCGGCCGGCTGGAGATGGGGCTGGTCAAGGGCGCGCCGTACGAGATCGCCCCCGCCAATTCCAACCCCGGCCGCTTGATGGAGCGCTTCTGGGAGGCGCACGACCTGATCGTCAAGGCCCTGTCGCCGCAGGACGCGCCGTTCAGCTGGGAGGGCGAGCACTTCCACTACCGCAAGGTCAACATCTGGCCCCGACCTTGGCAGCAGCCGCATCCGCCGATCTGGATCACCGGCCTCAGCCCGCATAGCGGCCAGGCGATCGCCGAGCGCGGCCACGTCGCCGCGGCGCTGCTGTCGGGCGGCATCGCCAGCAACATGTTCGACGCCTACCGCCGGCGTGCCGCCGAGCGGGGCTGGGTGGCGCCGCCGAACCGTTTCGCCTATTGCGTCCTGGTCGGCGTCGGCGAGAACGAGGCCGAGGGCCGGGCCCGTGCCGACCAGGTCGCCGGCTACGTCCGCACCTCGCCGATCGTGGCCGAGCCGTTCCGCAATCCGCCTGGCTATGCCCCGGTCGCCGCCAACGTCGCCGCCATGCGTGCCGGCCCGAGTCAGTTCGTCGCCCGGGTGCAGACCGTCGACGGCCGGACCATCGACCCGACCAAGGCCAGCGTGCAGGAATTCATGGATTCGCGCACCGTCTTCGCCGGCACGCCGGACCAGGTGTTCGAGCAGATCGAGCAGTTCAACACGGAAGTCGGCGGCCTCGGCCACCTGATCATCATGGCCCAGGGCGGGACACTGTCGTATGAGGAGACCTGCGCCAACCTGAAGCTTTTCGCCGCCGAGGTGATGCCGCGCCTGGCCGAGTTGGAGATGCCGGAGAACCCCTACGCCGACCTTGCCGAGGCAAGAGCAGGAGCGGCGGAATGATCCTGGAGCCGTTCACGGCTTCCGACCGATTCCATTTGACCGGCCGCTGCCCCGCCTGACCCCGTCAAGGCAGCGACCGCGAACCGAGAGCGACCGATCCGGATTTAATCTAACCTTCCAAACCGTATCGCTTGATCAGCCGGTAGGTGTTGCGCTCGCTGGCGCCGAGCGCCTTGGCGATGTTGGCGCGGTGGCCGGCGTGTCGGTCGTGAAGCTGGGCGACGTAGGCCTTCTTTAGCTCTTCGAGCGTCGGCTCGTGGTCGAACGAGAATGCCACCACGCTGGCACAGGCCGGCTTGTCGTCGAGCGGGCCTAAGTGCTCAGGCCCGATCTCGGCGGCCTCGCCCGACATGATGATCGCCCGTTCGACCACGTTCTTGAGCTCGCGCACGTTGCCGGGCCAGGCGTAAGAGACCAGAGCGCTGAGGGCCGCGGCACCGACCCGCTTGGCGATGCGGCGCGAGAAGTCGTGGTTGGCGAGAAAGAAATGAACCAGATCGGGGATGTCCTCGCGGCGCTCTCTGTCAACGGCGGAGTAAAAATG
>JASLMY010000377.1 GCA_030746295.1 Alphaproteobacteria bacterium
GTCTCTTCGTAGAGTGCAAGCATCCACGGCATGTATTCGACGGTCAGCCCATTCGGGCAGGCAGCGACGACATGCACCAAGATCTCCGGCATCACATGGCTGACGATTGGAAGATTGAATGCCTCGGCCATGCCGGCGACCTTCATCCATTGGCTGACCCCGCCTACCCTCACGATGTCCACCATGACGATATCGACCGACCGCGCCTCGATCATGTGGCGGAAGGGAACGATGCCCCAGAGATACTCGCCGCCGGCGACCGGGGTCTTCAGGGCGGCGGTGACACGGGCGAGGCCCTGGTAGTCGTCCGCCGCGGTCACGTCCTCCAGCCAGAATAGGCCGACATCCTCGACGCGGCTGCCGATATCGATCGCCTGTTCCGGTCGCCAGCGCTGATTGACGTCGCACATCAGCTTGATATCCGGCCCAATGGCCTCGCGCACGGTCCGAACGCGGCGAATTTCGTCGGCCGGAGTCGGATCACCGGGCAGCGCCATCTGGGTCTTCATCTCCCTAAAGCCCTTCTGCACCAAGGTATGCGCGGCCTGCTGCACCTGGTCGTCCGTCAGGCCGCGGCGGAGCGACCCGGAGGCATAAGTCGGCACACGGTCACGATGGCCGCCCAACAGCTTCCACAGCGGCTGGTCCAGCGCCTTGCCCTTGATGTCCCACAGCGCGATGTCGATCGCCGAGAGCGCCAGTGTAAAGATCCCGCCGGGCCCGCAAGCGTCACCGGTGCCATGGCGCAGCTTCGCGATCACCTGCTCGATCCGCAAAGGGTCCTCACCGACGGTGATGGCGGCAAGCTCCTCCACGGCCACCCGCAAACTGCCGGTCATTTTGCCGCCATAGAAGGTGATGCCGATGCCCTCGATACCGCTGTCGGTGTGTAGGCGCAATGTGACGACGGGACGGGTACGGCCGACCTCTTCCGGCATGTTCGCCAGCGGGTCATCCTCCGGAATGTTCAGCGTGGTCGCTTCAAAGCCCGAGATCTTCATGGCTCTCCCCTACGATGGTCATGACATGCGAGGCCATGCCAGCTTATAGGCTTTGCCCGGGTCTGGTGACCCTACGCGGACCGCGCCTCAGGCGGCCGAGCTCTCGACCATGTGGACGACGCGCTGGGGATAGGGAATGGTGATGCCGTCGGCATCGAGGCGTTCCTTGATCGCCTTGGTCAGGTCCCATCTGAGCGGCCAGTAGTCGTCGGCCTTGCACCAGATCCGTATGGTGAAGTTGACCGAGCTGTCGCCGAGCTCGAGGACGGCGATCAATGGCTCCGGGTCGGTCAGGCGGCGCCCGTCCTTCTCGATCTCGTCGCGGATCGCGGCGACCGCCTGGTCGATGTCGTCTTCGTAGGCGATGCCGACGACGAGGTCGAGGCGGCGCGTGGGGTGGTAGCTGTAATTCTTGACCACCGCCCCCCAGACCTGGGCGTTGGGCACGACGATGTGGACGTTGTCGGGGGTTGCCATCTCGGTGACGAAGAGGGTGAGGGCGCGGACCGAGCCGGCCTGCCCGGCGACCTCGACGTAGTCGCCGATCTTGAACGGCCGGAAGAGCAACAGCATGACCCCGGCGGCGACGCTCGAGAGGGTGCCTTGCAACGCCAGGCCGATCGCGAGACCGGCGGCGCCCAAGACCGTGATCAGGCTGGCCGTCTGGACCCCGAACTGGGAGAGGACGGCAAGACCAGTGATCACCAGCACCATGTAGCGGACCGCGCTGACGAAGAAGCGTCTCAGCGTCTGGTCGATGCTCTCGAACCTGCCGAGCGCCTTTTGCATCAGACGCATCGCCCAGCCGGAGGCCATCCAGCCGACGATCAGGATGACGATGGCGCCGACGATACTCAAGCCGTAGGTAGTGATCAGACCCATCATTTGGGCCGCGATGACGCTGACTTCCTGTTCCATTAGAAATCCCCCTATGGTCGCATTGACGTTGCGGTCGGCCTCGGCCGCGCTTCCTTTATCGGCAGACCGCATACCTGTCCAGCGGCGACTGGAATCGACCGAACGAGCTGACGGGCCCGTTCACCCGCCGGCGCCTCGCCGCGGCCGGACCCCGCGGCAACTATCTACTGCTTATTTAAAGAGTCCCTTGAGCGTGTTTACGGCATCTTCCGCGCTGGGCTTGCTGCCGTCGCCCGACTTCTTGCCGACGCTGTCAAGCACGCCCTTCAGGACTTCCGCCGGCTTGGTGGCGGCACCCTTGTCGAGACCGGGCAGCGGCAGCGGAATGCCCAAGCCCTCGACGGTTTTCTTGAGGTCGCCGGGCAGGTTCTTGAGGCGCTCGGGATCCCTCGCCATCTCCTGAAAAACGCTGTTCCAGTCGACGGTGTACTTGGGCTGGTCCCAGCTGCCGGTGATCCGTATCGGTATCGGCAGACCGGCGAGCGAGTCCTTGCCGCCCTGGCCCTTGATCGAGGCCACCAACTTGGCCTCGACCTTGTAGTCGACCTGCCGCGGCGGCATCGGCACCAGGCCGGCCCCGGTCAGCCGCACCAGCGGCGCCAACATCTTCATGTCGCGGTTTTCGATGAGGCCGTTGCGGACCGTGTAGCTGGCGGTGATCTCGGCGAAGTCGGTCTTCTGGGTCTCGCCCGCCGCTTTGTTGAAGCCCAG
>JASLMY010000378.1 GCA_030746295.1 Alphaproteobacteria bacterium
GTCCAGGGTCTGCATGTAGTAGGGCGAGGTCGATTTGGACCAGGGCGCGATGACGCCGTTGCGCATCGCCTTGGCCTTGTCCGGCACCACCAGGTCGGGGTCGAAATAGCTCTGCCGCCCGAGGCCGTCGCAAGCGGGGCAGGCGCCGAAGGGGTTGTTGAAGGAGAACAGGCGCGGCTCGATCTCGTCGATGGTGAAGCCCGAGACCGGACAGGCGAAGCGGGCCGAGAAGATCGTCCGCTCGCCGTTGTCGGCGTCCTCGGCGACGGCGATGCCGTCGGCCAGCGACAGCGCCGTCTCCAAGCTGTCGGCGAGGCGGCTTTCCAGGTCCGCCCGCAGAACCACCCGGTCGACGACCACGTCGATGTCGTGCTTGCGCTTCTTGTCGAGCGCCGGGGTCTCCTCGATCAGGTGGAAGCCGCCGTCGACCTTGACCCGCTGGAAGCCCCGCTTCATCAGCTCGGCCAGCTCCTTGCGGTACTCGCCCTTGCGGCCGCGCACGATCGGCGCCAACAGGTGCAGCCGCGTGCCCTCGGGCATCGCCATCAGCCGGTCGACCATCTGGCTCACCGTCTGGCTCTCGATCGGCAGGCCGGTGGCGGGCGAATAGGGGATGCCGACGCGGGCCCACAAGAGCCGCATGTAGTCGTAGATCTCGGTCACCGTGCCGACGGTCGAGCGCGGGTTGCGCGAGGTCGTCTTCTGCTCGATCGAGATCGCCGGCGACAGACCCTCGATATGGTCGACGTCCGGCTTCTGCATCAGCTCCAGGAACTGGCGGGCATAGGCCGACAGGCTCTCCACGTAACGGCGCTGGCCTTCGGCGTAAATGGTATCGAACGCGAGCGACGACTTGCCGCTGCCCGAGAGGCCGGTGATCACCACCAGCCGATCGCGCGGGATCTCCACGTCGACGCTCTTCAGGTTGTGCTCGCGGGCGCCGCGGACGGCGATGACCTTCTGCATGGCCTCGAGTTCAGGTCTGTGACTGTTGCTGCCGGCGCCCGCCGCCCCGACCGCTCCGGGCGCGCCTCGGCCCTATCGATAGCAGGTATCGGCCTCTGGCGGGAAGGGGGGTCGAGCGCCTATAGTGACGTAAATTGTCAGTAGCCGCCGGCAGCGCAAGAGCGGCACCCAAACGACAGGGAGAAGGGCATGGCGGGCAGCGTCAACAAGGTCATTCTGGTCGGCAATCTGGGCCGCGATCCCGAGGTTCGCCACACCCAGGCCGGCGACCCGATCGTTCATCTCAACGTCGCCACCTCGGAGAGCTGGCGCGACCGCCAGTCGGGCGAGCGGCGCGAGCACACCGAGTGGCATCGCGTCGTCATCTTCAACGAGAACCTCGGCAAGATCGCGCAGCAATACCTGCGCAAGGGCTCGAAGGTCTATCTCGAGGGCCAGCTGCAGACCCGCAAGTGGACCGATCAGTCGGGCCAGGACAAATACACCACCGAGGTCGTGCTGCAGCGCTATCGGAGCGAGCTGACGATGCTCGACCGCCGCGGCGAGGGCGGTGGCGACTACGGCGGTGGTGGCGGCGGAGGGGGCTTCGGCAACGGCGGCCAGGACGATTTCTCGGGCCCCGGTGGCGGCTCGGGCGGCGGTTCCGGCGGGGGCGGCGGCGACCTCGACGACGAGATCCCCTTCTAGGTCAGGCCGGGTATCGGATCAGACCGCGCCCACCAGCACCCAGACGCCCCAGAGGATCAGCAGGCCGCCGGTGTAGCGGCCGAGGCGTTGGCCGGCCGGGGCCAGCTTTTCGAGCAGGACGTAGATCGCAAGGCCGGCAATCCACCAGAGATTCATGACCCCGCCGTAGAACAACAGCGCCATCAGCACCCAGCAGCAGCCGAGGCAGAAGAAGCCGTGCTCGAGCCCCATCCGGAAGGCACCGCCCGCGCCCTGGCGCCAGTGGTTGGCGATGAAATCGAAGGGCGAGCGGCAGTGGCGCAGGCAGGCGTACTTCAGGGGCGTCAGTTGGTAGAGACCGGCCCCGATCAGAAGCGCCGCGCCGAGATAGAGGCTGCTCGTCTGCATCATCGGCGAGAGGAGCGCCAGCTGCTCCAACCCCCATTGTAGGCCAACCGCGACGAGGCTGAAGCCGCCCCAGGCGGCGAGATAGCCGGCGGCGAAGACGGCGGTCGGCACGTAGGCCCGGCCTTGCTCGCGGCTCTTGCGGTTGACGGTGGCGAACAACAGCACCATCGGTGCGGCGCTCGGCAGCATCATCGCCACCATCATCACCCACCACATCGCCAGCACCAGGACGAAGTAGCCGGGCGTCCAGGCCGGCGCCATCGCCATCATGGCGCCGCTCGGCATCGCCGGCATCTCGCCCATCTCCATGCCGGCGCCGGCCAGGATGTAAAGCCACGCGGCTAGGCTGACGCCGACCAGGCCGGCGATGACGATCTGCCGGTCGCGCTTCAGGAGCCGCTCCAGGGCAGGTGATTCAGTCGTCATCTCGCCTTTCCCCTCGGCGTTCGCGTACCGTCAACTTAGCCGATCAGGCACGCC
>JASLMY010000379.1 GCA_030746295.1 Alphaproteobacteria bacterium
CTACGGCAAGATCGCCCGATTGCTGGTCCTGATAGCGGTGCCGCTGATCGTCGGTTGGCAGGTTTACGACATGACGGTGCCGAAGGTGGAGCTGCCCTCGTCGCTTCGCATCCAGCACCCCTCTTCCAACTTCCCCAAGAAGTTCGAGGCCCTGAAGAACCCGATGGCGCATGCCGAGGAGGCTGACGTCGACGCCTTCATCGAGCAGGCCAAGGCGGACGAGGTCGAGTTCATCCAGCAGGTCGCCGGCGACGTAGAGCGCTGGCGCGAGGAAAGCGACGCGGAATCGGTGCTCGCCTTCATCCCGACAGCGCCGATGAAGACCTTCCTGGCCCAGCTCGAGAGCGGCAATATCGACAAGGAGACGGCGAAGGCGGCCCTCTTGGAAAAGCGCCTCTTCGAGGGCCGCGCCCTCTACGCCATGAACTGCCGGCCCTGCCACGGCGACAGCGTCGCCGGCGACGGCCCGATGGCGGACGGCTTCAAGCTTCGGCCCATCAACTTCACCGACAACGGCACCATCGAGACCATCGTCGAGGGCTACACCTTCTGGCGCGTCGCCAACGGCGGCCCCGGGCTGCCGATCGAGGCCACGCCCTGGGATTCGGCGATGCCGCAATGGAAGCTCAACCTGACCGAGGAGGAGCGCTGGTTGATCATCCTGGCCGAGTACGACCTGGCGGAGAAGACGCCGCGGATTCCGGAGTCCGAATGATGCGGGTGCGTCTCCACAACGTTGCCCGGTACGGAATCGCGATATCGCTCGCGGCGGCGGCGCTCACCTTGGCCCACGCCGGGACGCTCTTGGCGAAGCCGGTGCCTTCTGCGCCGATGCCCGAGGCGACCGAGGCCTTTCTGGAGCAAGGCCAGCAGATCTATTTCCGCCGCTGCAGCTTCTGTCATGGGTTGCTGGGGGACGGCGAGGGCCCGGCGGCCGAGTTCATGGACCCGCGGCCGCGCGATTTTACCCTCGGCACCTTCAAGTTCCGGACCTCGCAGAGCGGCGAGCTGCCGCTCGACGTCGACCTCTTTCGCACCGTCAGCCGCGGCCTGCCGGGCACGGGCATGCAGGCCTTCGATTCCGACCTGATCAAGAACGGCCTCTCCGAAGAGGAACGCTGGGCCGTCATCGCCTATATCAAGACCTTCGCGCCCGAGTTCGAGGACGACGAGCTCGATCCAATTAAGACCGGCAAGGTGATCTCGCTGCCGGCCAATCGGCCCGCCTTCAGCGCGGAAGTGGTCGAAAAGGGCAAGGCGGTGTTCGAGCGCGCCAAGTGCTGGGAATGCCACGGCAAGCAGGGCCGTGGCGACGGCCAGAAGGCCTTCGACCGCAAGGACGACTGGGGCTTCCCGATCCGGATCAGGAACGTGACCCACCCTTGGAAGATCAAGGGCGGTGCCACGGTCGAGGACATCTACATGCGCTTCTCGACCGGCATCAACGGGACGCCGATGCCGTCCTTCGTCAAGGCGCTCTCGGAGGAGGACCGCTGGTACCTCGCCAACTTCATCAAGTCGCTGCAGCATGAGTTGTCCGCTCACCAGGTCCTGAAAGTGCACCGGGTCGAGGGCTCCCTGCCCGAGGCGGCCGACGATCCGGCCTGGCAGGCGGCCGAGCCGATGGACGTCCGCCTCACCGGCCAGGTGGTGGTCGCACCCCGCTGGCAGAACCCATCGATCGAGTTGGTGACGTTGAAAGCGTTGGCCAACGAGTCCGAGATCGCCATCCTGGCGGTCTGGGACGATGCCTTCAAGGATGCGACCCACGACGACGACCAGGTCTTCGACGCGGCCGATATCAGTAAGCCCGGTGCCTACAATTCATACGTCGCCGCCAACGACATGGTGCCGCGCGCGCTCGAGACCTATCGCGATGCGCTGGCCCTGCAGTTCTCGGCGAAGCCGACGGAAGGCACCAAGAAGCCTCATTTCCTGCGCGGCAGCTCGTCCAATCCGGTCAACCTCTGGCATTGGAAGGCGGACGGCAACGGCGGCGCCGGCGCGGTCGAGGAGGCCGTGGCTCGGGGTTGGCGGCAACAGGCGCGTGGCCAGGCCGAGGCCCAACAGCAGCTCTCGGGCAAGGCCGTATGGGACAAGGGCCGCTGGCATCTGGTTTTCCGCCGGCCGCTTCGGACCGAGGATAAGAACGACGTCCAGTTCGTAGCGGGCCGGTTCATTCCCGTTTCGGTCAACGCCTGGGACGGCTCCAACGGCGAACACGGCCGGATCATGAGCGTCTCGACCTGGTACTACGTCTTCATCGAGGCCGGGACACCGATCCGGGTTTACGTCTTCACCGTTCTGGCCATCCTGATCACTGGCGCCCTGGGCCTCTGGCTGACCGGGCTGGCCCGGCGGGCGACCGAGGGGGAGGAAGGCGTGTGATCATCGCTAGGGGGACAAGGGAGTGGGAACGATGAGAACAGCATTTGGTTTAGGCCTGGCCTTTGGGGTTTTGGCCTTGGCGGCACCGGCCGAGGCGGATCCGGCCGCCGGC
>JASLMY010000037.1 GCA_030746295.1 Alphaproteobacteria bacterium
GGTGAGGTTGACGCCGGCGTCGATCAGTGCGGGCACTTTCGCCAGTCGGTGATAGCCGCGGCGTGAGCTGGACGCGGCGCAATGCACCGCAGTGATGCCCTTGCGGCCCAGCAGATCGATATCCGAAGGCGCGCACCAATGACAGTGTGCCGCCAACACGTCCCAATCGAGCCAGCCGTGGTCGTCCAGATACTGGGCTGAGGTCCGGCCCCCCGTCATGGCCTTCACCTGCTCGACTTCCTGCGGCGACTGGGCAAGGTGAACCGTACGGCCCAGTCCGCGTGATCGCGCCAGCTCCCGGAGTTCGTCCAGTATCCACGGCGAGCAACTATCCGGCGCATGCGCGGAAACCAGGCAGCGAACACGACCGTTTGCGGTGTCGTGGTGGCGGTCGATAAGGTCCACGGCCTGCCGGAGGGAAGCCTCACCCAAACCCCGGTCGTACTGGTAGCCCTTGGCCCAGATTTCGGTGGCCTTGGCGTCCGCAACCGACTCGCAAAGATAGAGACGGAGACCACTGTCGGCCATCGTGTCGGCATATGAAGGAACTGCGAGCATGGGGTCTACGATGGTGGTCGTGCCGGAGCGAATGGCTTCCAGGCAACCCAAGGCGGCCATGGCTCGCCGTTGGCCGTCGGTCATGGCGTGGATGATGGGCATCATGTACCCATAGACCACCTCCATGATGTTTTGCCCCATATCCTCCACGCCGCCGCGAAGGACGGTGAGGGTGGTGTGGGTATGCGCGTTGATGAAGCCTGGGATCACGGCGCGTCTTGGAAGGGCAATTCGGGGCAAGTTCGGATAGCGCGTGATCAAATCCCGTGTGGTCCCCACCTCGACGATACTGTTTCCCTGCAAGGCGAGCGCTCCGTTTCGAAGCACCCGCCCTGGTATACCACCAGTGAGCACGGTCGTGTCGGTTATAAGGGCATCCATATTTCAGTCTCACTACATAAGATTGGGCTTTCGATAACCCTGGCCCCCGGAAACAATTGCTTCGTCGATTGCAGTTTTCGACGTGCTGTACAAATCAGCCGGTCCAGCCAGGATTCTACATGACCGACACTCTCCCTAGCGCGAGATCGTGACCGACGAGATCCAGTTGCGTTTTCGACGGTCGAGGCGGTCTTCCGTCTTCTCGCCGTCGAAATCGGTGACCGCCCGCGAATAGCAGGAAGGATCGATGCCTTCGAAGCTGTTCACGTTCACAACCGCGTAGAGTTTGCCCTCGATCATGCTCGTGACGAAGGGCACCACGCCGCAGCGGGAACAGAGGTGAAACTCGGCGGTCTCCGTGCCGAACCTGTATTGCGAGACGAAGGCCTCGTCATGAACGATCACTGCCAGCTCGGCATCGCGGTGCGAGGTGTAGGTGCCGCCGTGCTTGGTGCAGAAAGTACAGCTACAGGCGCGCACCGGGATCTTCGTTCCCTCGCCGGGCCAACGAAGCACGTAGCTGATGTTGCCGCAGTGGCACCTACCTTCGATTTTCATGCTCCAGCTCCACCAAGTGGTTCCGTCTAATTCTTGGCCGGCCCCGTACACTACCAGAGAACACTCACAGCAGCTTTGGCTCAACTGTCACCGTATGGAACACGCTAATATTTCGGTGAGTTTCGGGTGCGGCGGAGACATCGATTCGAGGAAAGCGGAGTTTCGCCTGCGCTCGTTCAACCGGCGACCCAACGCATGTCTTATGCGCGCTTCGCTTGCGACGTTCCTACCGAACCCCCACTCACCCCAGCGCCTGTTGGGCAGCCGCCGTCCCGTACTTCCCGTCGGCCCGGGGGGTCGTAAGTCTCGATGCCGATCGGCGCACCTCGTACCCATTTGGGGGATGCGGGCTTGCCGCACCCGCCGTTAACCTTGTTTGAAACAGAGGACGCTCAATCGATGCCGAAAGTCACCTGTCCGATTTGTGGCTCCGTCGCGATCGCTGTTCCGGCCGCGACCACCACCGAAATTCGAGGTGCCACCGACGTCGCCCGTTGCGAGCGGCTGAGACCGTTGATCGAGGCCGGCGTGGCGATCACCGACCTGATGGAATGCGAGGAGCTGGAGCGGGCCGTCGAGTTGGCCCTCGGGGTGACAGACGCCGCCGTCCCGGTGGCTGACGCCCTGCCCTGATAGTGCCACGCTAGCCTTGGCAGACGGGCCCCCAAGCCGGCCGCGAACGCCCGGGCGACCCGGTATCGTTGCCGAAACCGCCGCCCTCGTCCGCCATGCTATCATCCGCCCCATTCGTCTAGCCGAGCCGACAGCCGGAGCGCAGGTTGCGGGCGGCCGGGATGCGAGAATGACGGGAGCATGACGACACGGGCGGACGTCGCCGCCATTCGCTTCGGCTATGGCTACCGGCCCGGAGGGTCCGGACCCAAGTCGGCAGACGACCTTTTGCGCGAACTGAGATCGGCGCCCGTGGTGCCGAAAGAGATGGCGCGCATCGAGACGCCCGGCCGGATCGCCCGTTTCCGCCAGATGAGACGTGCCCAGCGGATGATGGCCGACGGCGAAGGGAAGAAGGCGGCACGCAAACGCCTGCGCCGAGAACTCGGCGGCCTATTGCTCGCCGACCAGCACGCACGGGTGGCGGCCGCGGTCCGCAGCCAGCATCCCTTCTTCGAGCGCCTGGTCAGCTTCTGGGCCGACCACTTCACCGTCAGCGCGGCCCGGCGCGAGGTCACAGCCCTTGCCGGCCCCTTCGAGATCGAGGCGATCCGCCCGCACGTCCTGGGGCCGTTTCACGAGCTCCTGCTGGCAGCCACGATGCACCCGGCGATGTTGCTCTATCTCGACCAGGCCCAGTCGATCGGCCCGAACTCGAGGGCAGCGAAGCGGCGCGGCCGCGGCGGCCTGAACGAGAACCTGGCCCGCGAGGTGTTGGAGCTGCACAGCCTGGGCGTCGACGGCGGCTACGCCCAAGCCGACGTCACCGAGCTCGCCCGACTGCTGACCGGCTGGACGGTCCGCCTCCGCAACGGCGGCGGCTTCCGCTTCGAGCCCAGGATCGCCGAGCCCGGGGTCAAACAGGTGCTGGGCAAGCGCTACGGCTCGGCCCAGCCGGCCATCAAGGACGCGGTGACCGCCCTCGTCGATATCGCCTTTCACCCCGCGACCGCCCGCCACATCGCTACCAAGCTCGCCCGCCACTTCGTCAGCGACGAGCCGCCGGCAGCGATCGTCGACGCGCTGGAGCGTAGCTTTCGCAACAGCAACGGCGACTTGGGCGCCGTTTACCGGACGCTTCTGGAACGGCCCGAGCCCTGGCAACAGTTCGCTGCCAAGGTGAAGCCGCCTTTCGACTTCGTGGTCTCGGGCCTGCGGGCCGTCGACGGAGGCGCCTGGCCGCTCGGGCCGCGCCAACGAAAGGGCCGGCTCCGCCCCAATCCTGCAACCGTCGGCGCCCTGCATCTGATGAACCAGCCGGTCTATCGGGCGCCGGGCCCGGACGGCTGGCCCGACGAGGCCCGGGCCTGGATCACACCGCAAGGCCTGGCGCTGCGGCTCGAATGGGCGGCGGGCGTCGCGCGCCGATTGCGCGACCGGGATCCGCGCGAGTTTCTCCGGCAGGCCCTTGGGCATACCGCCTCGGAAGAGACCCGTTTCGTCGTCGCCAACGCCAGCAGCCGCGAGGAAGGCCTGGCATTGGTCTTCGCCAGCCCCGAGTTCAACCGGAGATGACGCATGCCGACGCGACGTGATTTCCTCGAACTCTCGGCCCTGTTGACCGGAAGCGCCCTGTTGCCCACGGCCGCTTTCGCTGCAGCGCCCGGCGACAACCGTTTGGTCGTGATCGTGCTTCGCGGCGGCATGGACGGCCTGGCGTTGGTACCGCCCCATGGCGATCCCGACCTGCGTCGCCTTCGTCCGACCCTGGCGCTGCCCATGGGCGGCACGAAAGGCGTGACGGATCTCGACGGCTTCTTCGGCCTCCACCCCGGGCTCGCCGCGCTGGTGCCCTTGTATCGCGCCCACGAGCTCGCATTTCTGCACGCGGTGGCCGGCCCCTACCGGGCGCGCAGCCACTTCGACGGCCAGGACGCGCTGGAGAACGGCACCGCCAGCGCGCTGGGCGCCCGCGACGGCTGGCTCAACCGGGCGCTTGCGGGCATGCCGGGGCGGGCCGAGGACTTCGCCATGAACGTCGGCCGCGAAGCCATGCTGATCCTGCGTGGGCGCCAAGCGACCGGCTCCTGGTCGCCCGACAGCCGCCTTGTGCTGGCCGAGGACAGCCTTCAGTTCCTGGAACGCCTCTACGCCAACGACCCACTCTTTGCCGAGGCGCTCGCCGGGGCGATGGCGGCGGGGCAGCAGTCGGCGATGGCGGGCGGCAAGCGCCGTGGCCGGGTCCGGGCAAAAGAGCTGGCCCAGTTCACGGCCCGCGCGCTGAGCCAGCCCTCGGGCGCGCGCATCGCCGCCTTTTCGCTCGGCGGCTGGGACACCCACCGAGGCCAGAAGGGCGGCCTCAACAGGCCCCTGCGCGAGCTTTCGACTGCGATTACCACCCTGAAGTCGGGTCTCGGCGCCGAATGGCGCCGCACCGTGGTCATGGGCATGACCGAGTTCGGCCGCACCGCGGCCGAGAACGGCACCCGCGGCACCGACCACGGCACCGCCGGCGCGGTCCTGCTCGCGGGTGGCCTGGTCGCCGGCGGCCGTGTCGTCGCCGATTGGCCCGGCCTCGGCGAGCGGGCCCTGCACGAGGGCCGGGACCTGAAGCCCACCGACGACCTGCGCCGCCACGCCGCCTGGGTGCTGGCCGGCCTCTTCGGGCTCTCGCGATCGCACCTGGAGAACAAGGTCTTTCCGGGCCTGGCGCTCGGCACCGACCCGAAACTGTTGCGCATCTGAGCCGCTGTTCGCCGCTGCTGCTCCAATTGCTATCCTGTCGGCATGCCGGTAGTCGAGAGGGCCAAAACGCTGTGACGACGGAAACACTCTACGCCCAGGTGCGCGATCTCCTGCACCTGGAGGCGGACTTGCTGGACCGTCGCTGCTGGGCCGACTGGCTCGCCCTCTATTCCGAGGACTGCGTCTACTGGGTGCCGTCCTGGGCCAGCGAGGACGAGACCACGAGCGATCCGGAGCTGGAGGTCAACATGATCTACATCACCGGCAAGCCGGGGCTGGAGGCCCGGATCCACCGCATCGCCTCGGGCCAGGCCTATGCCGAGACGCCGCTCGCCCGCACCGCGCACCTCGTCGACACGATCCGCATCACCGAGACGGACGGCGACGAGGTCGGGGCCTCGGCCAAGTGGCTCGCCCTCTCGCTCGACCCGCGCTGGGGCAAGCAGCTCCGCGGCGGCTGGTACGACTACCGCCTGCGACAGACCGACGCGGGCTTGGCGATCCGCCAGAAGAAGATCACCCTCCTGGAAGACGTCATCGACGGCGCCATCGACGTGCACAAGATCTGAGGGCGCGCTCGCACACGGGCCCGCGCCGCCGAACTGATCCAAGTCAATGCCACCGGCGCGAATCGATGCCGTCTTGAATCCAGCAGAATGCAGACCCTTCGAAGGAGAGGGAGATGGCGAAATTCCACGTCACGCTCGGCGGCGGCGGCGAGCTGGAGATCGAGGCGGACGCGATCGACAACGTGCCGGAATTCGTGCGCGAGCTGAAAGACAACGGCTACGTCGCCGGCCGCAAGACCAACGGCGAGGCCGTCGCCCTGATCGACCCCCACGTCGCCACCGTCGAGCAGGTCGGTTAGCGCGCTGGCCGCTGGCCGGTCGGGCCGACAGTCGCGAAGAGGCCGGAGTGGCGTTCCCGGACAACGGCGCGACCCGGGTCTCTCGGCTCCAAATGTCGAGCCGCCGGCCGCATTCCCTGCCGCGGGTCATGATCTTCGGCATGGGGGGGGGATCCCACACGCATCGTCGCCATCGACATTATTCAGAGACCCTTTCAGGATAAACTCCTACATTTGGTTGTGCGATTGGAGACGCCGATGCGCATGACAATGTTCCTGTGGACGGCAGCGCTGATTCTGTTGCCGGTGGCAGCAGCGGCAGACGAGTTCGATACGAATTTACGCTTGTGCGAGAGCGATAGCTCCGACCCGGACCGGCGTATCACCGCCTGCACCTGGCTGCTCAGCTCCGACCGCTTGGGGCCAGATTGGATAACTGCTGCACTCGGTAACCGCGGTGTCGCCTACCACATCAAAGGTGACCTTGAGCGAGCCATCCAAGACCTTGACAAGGTCATTCAGGCGGATTCGAGCGATGCCAAGGCCTATTGGACCCGGGGATTAGTTTACTTCGACAAGGGCTACCTCGACCGTTCGATACGGGATTTTGACGAAGCCCTCAATCTAAGGCCGGACTATGTAGAAGCCTACAATTCCCGAGGAGTTGCTTACGATCACAAGGGTGATAGCGAGCGTGCGATCCGGGACTATGATGAGGCCATCCGCCTGAGACCAAGCGATCCCGTCGCCTACTACAACCGTGGGTTATCCTACTACCGCAACCGCAACATCAACCGCAACCTCGACCGTGCAATCCGCGACTTTGACGCTGTCGTTCGCCTGAGGCCGGACCACGCCAACGCCTATTTCAGGCGCGGCAACGCCTACTATCGAAAGGGCAACGTCGAGCGTGCTATTCAAGACTTAGAGGAGACGATCCGGCTGAGGCCGAATCTTGCTAGCGCTTACGGCAACCTCGCTTGGCTGTACGCAACCACACGGGAGACTCGCTTTCGCGACGGAGTGCGGGCTGTGCGCCTGGCGCAAGAGGCCGTGAAGTTGGATGACAGTGGGTCTAACCGCGAGGCCCTGGCGGCCGCCTACGCGGAGGCTGGGAGCTTTGCCGAAGCCGTCGCTGAGCAACAACGCGCGATCGAGATGCTGCGTGCCGAGCGCGCTTCGCGCAAGAGGATCGCGACCGCTTCCTCAAGACGCGATCTCTACCGCAGCAGCCAACCCCATCGACAGTGACCGCGGCGAACGGGCAACCTCCAAAGGTGTATGCCGCATGAGGGTATCAAAGCCGTTGGCGCAAAAAGGTTCGGCGGCACGATCACCAGCACGCCCAAATAACATGCGCGAAAAGAAAAGCTTGCCGCCCTATCCTTGATTGGATTTCTGGACATGCGCATACTGATCCAAGGGCTGGAGGCTCCTATGCGCCCACGGATATTGTTGTGGCTGGCGGCTTTGTTTGTGCTGCCCGGCGCGGCCGCCGCCGACGAGCTCGAAATCAACGCCAGCCGGTGCCAGGGCGCCCTCGTCCAACCAGACCGGCGAATTGGTGCCTGTACCTGGTTGCTCGGATCCGGCCGGGCCGAGCCGGAGTGGCATGCCGCCATCTACCTCAATCGAGGAATAGCCCACGCCGCCAAGGGCGATCACGATCGGGCGATCCGCGATTTCGGCGAATCCCTTCGTCTGAATCCAGACGATGCCGACACCTTCCTCAGCCGCGGGTTGGCCTATCACCGCAAGGGCGACCACGATCGCGCGATCCGGGATTTCGACGACGTTATCCGCCTGAGGCCGGAAGATGCCGACGCCTTCAACAACCGGGGCGTCGCCCACGGCGCCAAGGGCGATCACGACCGCGCGATCCAGGATTATGGCGAGGCCATCCGCCTGAAGCCGAGCTTCGCGACCGCATACACCAACCGAGGCAATGCATACGCACGAAAGGACGACCGTAGCCGCGCCATCCGCGACTATAACGAGGCCATCCGCCTGAAGCCCGACCATGCCGGCGCTTATATCAACCGGGCCCGCTTCTACTACCAGAAGGGCGACCTCGACCCCGCGATTCGCGACTTTGACGATGCCATCCGCCTGTGGCCCGACAATGCCGCCGCCTATTATGATCGGGGTACCGCATTCGACGCCAAAGGTGACCCGGACCGCGCCATCCGAGACTTCGACGAAGCCATCCGCCTGAAACCGGACTATGCCGACGCCTTCCACAACCGGGGGAACGCTTACGCAGGCAAGGGCTACCAGGATCGTGCGATCCGAGACTTCGACGAAGCCATCCGACTCGAGCCGCGCCATGCCGGCGCCTTGACCAGTCGCGGGGCCGCCCACGGCCGAAAGGGCGACCACGACCGTGCGATCCGGGACTCCGACGAAGCCATCCGCCTTCAGCCGAGCAACGCGGACGCCTTCTACAATCGAGGCACCTCTTATCAACACATGGGGAATCTCGACCGCGCAATCCGTGACTTCGACGAAGTCATCCGTCTCAGGCCCGGCTACGCGGCGGCGTACAGCAACCGGGGCAACATCCACGACGACAAGGGCGACCACGACCGTGCGATCCGGGACTTCGACGAGGCCATCCGCCTGAGGCCGGGCCATCCGTCCGCGTATTTCAACCGAGGAAGCACCTATTACAAGAAGGGCGCTTATGATCGCGCGATCCGGGACTTCGACGTAGCTATCCGCCTGGAGCCCGGCGATGGCGGCGCTTTTCACAACCGGGGCAACGCCCACGAGCTCAAGGGCAACCTCGAGCAGGCAGTCCAAGACTACAACGAAGCCATCCGTCTGACGCCGGCCGACGCCAAGGCCTACAACCGGCTCGCATGGCTTCACGCGACGGTGCCCGAGGGGCGTTTCCGCGACGGCGAGAAAGCGCTTCGCCTGGCACGGAAGGCGATGGCTTTGCAGGCCAGCACGACCCATCGCGAGACGCTGGCCGCCGCCTATGCGGCAGCCGGGCAATTCGCCGATGCCGTTGCCGAGCAGGAGCACGTCGTCGACACGCTGTTCCAGGAAGGCGCATCGCTTACCAGAGTTGCGAAATCCGTGTCCAGGCGCGACCTCTTTCGCCGCGGTCAGCCGCTCCGGCGGAAACGGTAGGTGTGGACTGCCGCCGGGACACGCGATCCGCCGCACCACGAGTAGGGGCTTTGGCCGATAATCCACGCGGCGGCACCAGCACTGTCGCTCTTGAGTTCACCTGGCGAACATAGCCCAGCCCCGTGCCCTGCTTGATTGCGCGTCCGGCGGCACCCATACTGATTCGAGCCCTGGAGGGTCTCATGCGCGCACGCATCTTTCTGTGGTTGACGGCGCTGCTTCTGTTCTCGGGCGCGGCGGCCGCCGGCGAGCTCGAAACCAACATAGCCTTGTGCGATGGTGGCACGAACGATTCGGACGAGCGGATCGTCGCCTGCACCTGGTTGCTCGATTCCGGGCGGTTACAACCGTCGCAGTTGGCCACCATCTACGCCGACCGTGGAAAGACTCGGGGAGAGAAGAAAGAGTTCGACGGCGCCATTCGGGACCTTGATGAAGCCGTCCGGCTGACGCCGGATAATGCCGAGTTCTACTATCTGCGCGGGAGCCTTCATGAGCAAAGGGGCAACTATTTTGAGGATAAAGTCTTCAATTACGATACGATGAGCGACCACCGCGCGATAAGCGACTACCACCGCGCGATAAGCGACTACGACCGCGAGATACTCGACTATGAGCACGGTGCTCGTTTAGACCCCAACACATGGCGCGCTGACCGTTACCGGTCGTTTGCCAATGACGCCAAGAGTTATCGCGACGCAGTTCTTCAGGAGCTAGAGCAGGCCACCGCAAGAGCGAGAATGTCGAAGGCCATCGGCCATCTCGAGCGCGGAACGGCCAACTACCTGAGCGGCGACTTCGACGGCGCCATCCGGGAACTCGACGAACTCGTCCGCCTCGGCCTGGTTCTTGCCCAAGCGTACCAGATCCGCGGCGGCACCTACAGACGCGTGGGCGCTCACGATCGCGCAATCGAGGACCTCAGCAAGGCCATCGAGCTGGGATCGGGTAAATACGTGGCCTTTAGCTACTGGTTTCGTGGCGTCGCCTACGGCGACAAGGGCGACTACGAGCGCGAGATCGAGGACTATGACGCGGCCATCGAACGGATGCCGAACTTCGCCGACGCTTACGCCAGCCGCGGCGTCGCCTTCTACCAAATGGGCGAGACCGACCGCGGCCTTCGGGACATCGAGAAGAGCCGCTGGCTGATACGGGAGCGGCCGAGCCAGGCCGTCACTTTCCCTGAAGGCGATCTCGACGACGCGATCCGGGACTTCGACGCCGCCATCCGCCAGCGGCCGGACGATGCCAAGGCCTACCTCAGCCGCGGCAATACGTACCGGCGCAGGGGCGACTTCGACCATGCGGTCCGGGACCTCGATGAGGCCGTCCGTCTCGACCCGGGAAACCCCTTCGCCCATTTCAGCCGCGGCGCGACCTACGACCACCTCTTCGACGACGCACAGGCGATCCCCAGCTACGAGGAGGCGATCCGCCTGGGACTGAACCGGGCGGTGGTCTACAACCGTCTCGCCTGGCTCTACGCAACGTCGCGGGACGACAGCCTCCGCGACGGCAAGAAGGCCGTGCGCCTGGCCAAGAAGGCCATAGCGCTGAGGGACAGCGCTACGCATCGGGAAACCTTGGCCGCCGCCTATGCGGAAGCCGGACGGTTCGACGAAGCCCTGCAAGAGCAGGGCCGCGCCATCGACATGCTGCGCGCCGAGGACGCCCCGGAGGGCAGCA
This sequence comes from Alphaproteobacteria bacterium, assembly GCA_030746295.1. The sequence continues at coordinate 10,529 of JASLMY010000037.1, forward strand.
TCGAGAGGGCGACGGCCAGGCGGAGAGACTACCGCGACCGCGAGCCCCAGAGGCGACTTTGATAGTCTGCACGGAGTTCGCACCCGCGCGCAGGCGCGCCGAGCAGCGACGTCGGCTCAAGCCGCGCCTGGCGGTGTCGCGACGCAGTCCGCGTAGGCGTGGCGCTTGCTGATCAGGCCGGCGGCGAGGAAGACGTCGAGGGCAACGTCGTATGACTCTTCCGTGATCCGAGTTTCCGGGTTCCAGGTGCCGAGCTGCTGGTAGAAGGCGATCGTGCTGCTCAGCACTTCCCTATCGACGCCGTCGAAATAGTCGGCTTCCGCCGCCGCGATCTCGGCGGCCGGGATTTCGCCGAGGCGCTGGCGTGCCTTGGCATAGGCGCGCATGAAGGCGGCGGCCATTTCGGTCTCGAGCCATGGCCATGTCGCGGCCAGGCTGGAAAAGGCGATCGGGCCAATGGCCTCGCCGACGGACGCGACCACATGAGCGACCCCGTCGTGCTCCAACTGCTGCGGGCCCGGGCCCTGCAGGTGGACGTAAGATCCCTGGCCGGCACGGAAGGCCGCGTTCATGTCGGCGACGCCGCCGGCATCGATCGCCTGGATCGTGTCGTAGTCGAGGCCCATCTTGGCCGCCGCGTACTTGAACATGGCGAGCGGCTGGGCACCGTGGTCGACCAGGACTTCCGCGCCTGCAAGCTTGTCCCAGGCGAAATCCGGGTCGGCCTCGCGGCCGGCGAGGAAGAAGCCGTCACGCTCGTTGATCTGGGCGAAGTGGACCAAGGGGGGCGTCTCGCCCTTCTCGAGCCAGCCCCAGCTCCGCGAGACGGCGAGCTGGGAGAGGTGCATCGCGCCGCCCGTCAGATTTGCGGCGACGTCTTCGGGCGCCTTCGCCACGGTATAGGTCGGCTCCAACCCCTCCTCTTCCAGGAAACCGCCGGCGATGGTGTAGATCAGCGGCGTGTAGAAGGCCGAGTGGCGCGCCGCCATGATGTTGATCTGAGCCATTTCGGTCCCCTCCTAGACCAGCGCCACCGGGCGGACCGGCGAGCCGGTGGCGCCCTTGAACTTCACCGGCAGCAGGATGAAGCAGAAGCTGGCGACGCCGTCGGCCACGAGCGCGTCCATCACCAGGTTCTCGATCAGGTAGACGCCGGCATCCACGAGGCAGTGCTGGTGCACCGGCATCATGATCTCGGGATGGTTGGTGCCGGGCAGGACCTCCACCGCCATATTGTCGACGCCGATCGCGACCACGTCTTGCCCCGTCAGCCACTCTGCCGTGGCGAGGTCGATGCCGGGCTCGCCGGCGACGTACTTGGCGTTGTCCTTCATGAAGTGGCGGCCCCAGCCGGTCTGGATACAGATGACGTCGCCGGCCTGGGGTGCGACGCCGGCGGCATCGAAGGCGCGGGCGAGATCGTCCTGGGTCACCGCCCGCCCCGCCTCCAGATACTCGCCGCCGTCGAGGCCCGAGACATCGACGCAGAGGCCACGGGTGATGATCGGCGGTGCCTGCTCGATGCCGAGGTTGAGGAGGCCCCAGTCGCCGACGGTCTCATCGACGCTGTAGCCGCCGTGCAGGCGGTCGCCGTCGGAGAAGTGGCCCAGCGCGTCGATGTGGGTGCCGACGTGGACCGTCATCTCGATCCGCTCCAGGTTGGCGCCGGCCTCGTTGGTCGCACCCAGGCTCTGCCGGTAGCGGATGTTGTTCTTCGAGGTGACCGACGAGGTGATGACGTACGGCAATTGCGAGGGCTCGATCCGGGGCGCGCCCATCTCGATGACGTGGCTCATCTCGTAGATCTTGCCCTCGTTGACCGAGCCGAGCGCGGCCAGCGTCCGCTCTGCCGTCAACAGGTGCCCGGCGCCGAACTGGTCGCCCCGCCCCCAGCGGCCGTGGTCGTGGATGCAGTTGGTCATGAGCCGGCCCTCCCCGCCGTCAGCGCCGCCGATACTGCTCTTGGCCGAAGAGGTTGGACCAGCTTTCCTTGGTGAAGGTGCCGGCCTTGTCCTCCAGCTTCGCCATGTCCTCCGAAACCGCCGGCCTGGCCGCGATCTCGGCGAACCAACGCATGACGTTGGGGAAGTTCTCTATGTCCTGGCCCTGGCGCTGGTAGAGGCGGCACCAGGGGAAGATCGCCATGTCGGCGATGGAATAGTCGCCGGCGACGAAACGGTGCTCCGAAAGGCGGCTGTCGAGGACGCCATAGAGGCGGCTGGCCTCGTGCGTGTAGCGGTCCATCGCGTATTTGATCCGCTCGGGCGCGTATTTGTTGAAGTGGTGTGCCTGGCCCAGCATCGGCCCGAAGCCGCCCATCTGCCACATGAGCCACTCCATCACCAGCGTGCGTGCGCGCGGCTCGGTCGGCAGGAAACGCCCGGTCTTCTCTGCCAGGTAGAAGAGGATGGCGCCGGACTCGAAGACGCTGATCGGCTCGCCGCCGGGGCCGTCGTGGTCCAGGATCGCCGGGATCTTGTTGTTCGGGCTGATCGCCAGGAACTTCGCGTCGAACTGCTCGCCCTCGCCGAGGCTGATCCAGTGCTCGGCGTATTCCAGCCCGCACTCCTCCAGCATGATGTGTATTTTCTGTCCGTTCGGCGTCGCCGCCGTGTAGAGATCGATCATCGGCCGTTCCTCCCGCGTCAAGCCTGCCCCCTGGCTTGGGCTTTGGCAACAGCACCACTACACTGGCCAGAGACGCAAAACAGACGTGCAATGGGAGAGACGTCATGACGACAGTGGGATTCGTCGGCCTAGGCAACATGGGCGGGCCGATGGCGCGCAACCTGATCAACGCCGGCCACAGCCTCAAGGTCTTCGATCTGGACGAGGACAAGGTGAACATGCTGGTCCAGGCGGGTGCCACCCGCGCGGAATCGGTCGCCGATGCCGTCGGCGGCGTCGAGATGGTGGTCTCCATGGTGCCGGAAGGGCGCCATGTCAGCGAGGTCTACCTGGGCGAGGGCGGCGTCATCGCCGCGGCTGACGCCGGCACGCTTCTGATCGACAGCTCCACCATCGACGTCGCCACCGCACAGGCCGTGGCCGCCGCCGCCGCCGAGGCCGGATTCGAGATGGTCGACGCCCCGGTCTCGGGCGGGGTCGGCGGCGCCGAAGGGGCGACGCTCACCTGCATGTGCGGTGGCGAGGCCGCGGCCGTCGCCAAGGCACGGCCCTTGCTGGAGGGCATGGGCAAGAACATCGTCCATGCCGGCGCCGCGGGGCTCGGCCAAGCCGCCAAGATCTGCAACAACATGCTGGCCGGCATCTCTTGTGCCGCCGTGGCCGAGGCCTTCGTGTTGGGCGAGCGCCTGGGGCTCGACCATCAGACCCTCTTCGACATCCTGGCGACCTCGTCGGGGCAGACCTGGTTCATGATGGCGAACTGCCCGGTGCCGGGGCCGGTGCCGGCCGCCACCGTGCATCGCAACTTCGAGCCCGGCTTCATGGCCGCGCTGATGGCCAAGGACTTGCGCCTGTCGCAAGCCGCGGCGCGCGACACCAAGGCGGCGACGCCCTTGGGCGCGCAGGCGACGGCGCTCTTCAGCCTCTTGGAGAACGCCGGCTACGGCGAGAAGGACTGCGCCGCCGTCATCAAGCTGATCCGGGGCGAGATCGGCGGCTGACCGGGGGGAAAAGCCCCCTTGTCGACCCGCTTCGACGGCCTGGCCGAGCGCTACCGGCAGTACCGGCCCGACTATCCTGAAGCGGCGATGGCGGCGATCGGGGCGGCCTGTCGGCAGGGCCGCTTCGCCGACAGGGTTGCCTTCGACATCGGCGCCGGTACCGGGATCAGCACCCGCGCCCTGGCGGCGGCGTTGGGGCGGGACTGGCGCATCCATGCGGTCGAACCCGGCGGTGATATGCGCCGAACCGCCGAGCGTGACCTCGATGCGCGCGCGGGTGTTGCCGTCGTCGACGGCACGGCCGAGGCACTGCCGGCCGCGGACGGCAGCGTCGCGGCGGTCCTGACGGCGCAGGCGTTGCACTGGTTCGACCGCGCCACCTTCTACGCCGAGGCGGGGCGCGTCCTGGCCTCCGGCGGATTCCTCTTCGTGCTCTACAACGACCGCGTCGCCGAGGCGCCCCTGATCCAGGCCTTCGATGCCTTGATGGAGGCGGAAACCCCCGGCTATAGCCGCCACTATCGGAATTTCGACTACCCGGCCGAGATCGCCGGGCTCGACTGGGCCGCCGAAGTCGCCGGCCATGCCTTCCCCTGGGTTTGGCGCATCGCGACGGAGGCCTTCGCCGAGTTAATGCTGTCGCGCTCGCTGTCGAAGCCCTGGGTCGCGGCGATCGGTGAGACGGCGGCTCGCGACCGGCTGATCGGGCTCGCCGGCGCGCACGCCGATGCCGACGGCCTCGTACCGATGCCCTACGTCACTCGCCTGACACAGGCGTGCCGAGCCTAGGCCCCGTTCAGCCGTCGGGCCGATAGAATCGGTGCCGGCCGATGGCCGCCGTCGGCGGCGCCTTCGCCGCCCAGACCGGGCTGACGTAGTCGGCGTGGTAGTGCGTGGCCCCGCCCGTCAGGTCACGTAGGTTGCCGGCGTTGACCAGCCACGCCAGCCGGACCGCGCTCTCCCAGGCACGAACGTCCCGCGGCCGGTCGGACTTGCCGTCGCAAGCGAAGGAGAACTGGCAGCGATGGCGGCGCTGGGCGTTCTGGAAGACGACGCCGCAGACGTCGTTCGGATAACGGGGATCGGCGACGCGCGCGCGGATCACCTGGGCCACCGCCATCCGACCCTCGAAGGGCTCGCCCCGGGCCTCGAAATAGATCGCCTGCGCCAGGCATCGATCCGCCGGTGCCAGGGCGGCGAATTCGAGGGAAGGCTCAACTTCCTTGGGCCGCTCGAAGAGGGACCCGAGGCCGACGGCCACGACGGCCAGAGCCACGAGGCCGACGCCGGCCAGCACCAGGCGCTGCCGCGGCAGCCCGGCAGCGATGGCGATCAAAAGGCTAGCGAATCGGTCGATGGCTCCCATGAGGCCACGTAATGCCCGCGAAATGTGGCAGAATCCAGGCGGTGTCTCGTGCTCCGGCCGGAGCGAGCTCAGGCCACGGCTTCCAGGAACTGGTCGATATCGACTTCGTCCAACTGGTCGGGGCGCAGGAACTTCTCCGCATAGCGCATATAGGCGCCGCTCTGGAGGAAGAGCCGGAAGATATCTGGGTCGATGTGCTGGTCCTTGACCATGAAGCTCATGATCCGGATGGACTCGCTCAAGGTCTTGGCCTTCTTGTAGGGCCGGTCCCAGGCGGTCAGGGCCTCGAAGATGTCGGCGACCGCCATGATCCGGGCCGGGATCGACATCTCGGACTTGGCGATCCCCCTGGGGTAGCCCTTGCCGTCCATCTTCTCGTGATGGCCGCCCGCGTATTCGGGTACGCGCGCCATGTTCTTCGGGAACGGCAACTGGCCCAGCATGATGATGGTCTGAATGATGTGGTGGTTGATCTTATACCGCTCTTCGTCGTTCAGCGTGCCGCGCTGGATGCAGAGGTTGTGGATCTCGCCGTTGTTGTACTCGTGCTCGGGCACCTCGAGGACGAAGCCGTGCTCGTTGTCGCCAAAAGGCGCGTCGGTGTCCTTGCGATATATCAGATGATCGTGCCGATCGGCCAACAGCGGCTCTTCCGCCGGCAGGGACTCGGCCGAGGTCCGTTCCATCCGGGCCAACTCGTCATGCGCCAGGCCTAAGCGGTCGTCGAAATAGCGTTGCCACTTAGTCTCCGCCAGTTGCCTGATGCGGGCGACCTTGTCCTCGTCCATGAACTCGCCGCCGATATTGCATTCGGCGATGAAGGCGAAGTCGTCGTCCAGGGCTTGGTAGCGCGCGTCGCGCTCTCGCGCTAGGCCGTCCGCGTCGCCGTCGCCGGCCAGCATGGCACGGAGATAGGCGATCTCGGCATCCCGTCTCAAGACCTCGAAGCGGGTCCGGATCTCGTGGATCCGGTTGTAGATGGTCTCCAGCTTGGTCGCCTTGTCGACCACGTATTCGGGCGTCGTCACCTTGCCGCAGTCGTGCAGCCAGCCCGCGATCTCGAACTCGTACCAACCATCCTCGGTGAGGTAGAAGTCCTTGAACGGATCTTGGTCCGAATCGCAGGCGGCCTGGGCCAGCAGCATCGCGAGCTCCGGCACCCGCTCGCAGTGGCCGCCGGTATAAGGCGATTTCTCGTCGATCGCACCCGCGATCACGACGATGAAGGAATCGAGCAACGCCTTTTGCGCCTCTATCAGGTTCTGGTTGTCGAGCGCGACCGCCGCCTGCGATGACAGCGACTCGACATAGCCTTCGATCTCTTCCGGAAAGGCGATGACCTCGCCGCTTTCACGGTCCCGCGCGTTCAAGAGTTGCAGGACGCCGATGACCTCGCCGGCGCGGGTTTTCATCGGTACGGTCAGAAACGACTTCGAGCGGTAATTGGTGCCCTGGTCGAACTCCTTGGTGCCGGAGAAATCGAACTCCTCGGTATCGTAGGCGTCCGGCACATTGACCGCGCGACCGCTGAGTGCCGCGTGTGTGGCCACGTTGTTGTGGTTGGCTTCGCCGGTTTCGGGATCGTAGAGCGGCAAGGGATCGAAGCCAATCTCGCCGCCGCTGGCGCCGCCGAGCGCCAGCTTCAGGGAGTCGGAGCGAATGATCTCGAATTTGAGGTGATCGTCGTCGGTTCGGATGTAGAGCGTGCCGCCATCCGCGTTGGTGAGGTCCTTGGCCTCGACCAGGATCTGCTCCATCAAGGCGGCCGAGCTGCGCTCCGCCGAGAGGGCGATGCCGACGTCGATCAGCCGTTCGACCTCGGCTTGCGCCGCCTGCAGCGCCTTGGTCCTTTCCTGAACCCGGCTCTCGATCTGATCGCGCGCTTGCTTGAGAAGCTGCTCGTAGTCGGCGAGCAGGGATGCGTAAGCATCCCGCGCCTCTCGCTCACCGCCCAGGCCGTCGTCCAGCAGCCGCGTCGCCCGGTCGACGACCGCTTGCTCGTCTTGGAACAGCTCGGTATTCATCGCCTACACCTTCATTTCTCGCCCGTCGTCCCCTGGGTCGCCGTCGCCTGGGGCCTGCTCGCCACCACGACGCGATCGCGCCCCTGCTCTTTCGCCGTCTCCATCGCTTGCTCCGCCATCTGCAGCAGCTCGCCGCTCGTACCGACCCCTTCGCCAAGGCTCGCAACGCCGACGCTGACGGTGATTTCCACCGATTCCCGACCCACCGCAATCCCCATTCGGGCGATCGCCTCGCGCAAGCGCTCCGCCAGGATCACCGCCCCCGTCGTGTCGGTCTCTGGCAACAGGGCGACGAACTTCTGGCCACCGACGCGGGCGAATAGATCGACTTTCCGCAAGATGCCCATCACCGCCGCCGCAAGGGTCTTCAGCGCTAGGTCGCCGGCCGCATGGCCGTGGCAGGCGTTGACTCGCTTCAAATGGTCGACATCGACTATGAGAATGCTCAGGGGATGTTGGAAACGGACCGATCGGCCGTACTCGGACTCGACGCTGTCCTCGAAATGCCGGCGGCTGAAGACGCCGGTCAACTCGTCGGTCTTGCTTTCGTCTCCGAGAGCGGCCTCTATGCGGTCGCTGATCTGCACCAAACGCGCGGTCTCGCTTAGCGTCCGCTCGAACATCTCCAGTATCTCGGCCACCGTAGCGGCCTCCTCGCCCTCTCCGAAGGCGCCTTCGGCCAGGCGCTGGCGGGCGCGCTCGATTGCGGCGTGCTCGTCCTTGTGGAGAACTCGGTTCATGTCATCGAGGCCCACCTGCGGCATTCGGTCGAAGGGTATGGTGTCGGCAACGATCATCACGGCTATGCGCCCACGCCCGGCTATTGGTCCCTTTGGTTCGCCAGGATCGTGAGGCTAGAAATGTAGCATAGCCGCCGGTCGTCGGTCCTGGGAAAGTTCCCTCGCATCGGCGCCGGGTCGCGCGGCCAAGCGCGCCATCCCTCGTAGGCGGCCCCGACTGCTATAGTGTATGACGAATCGAGGCCGGCCCACGGGTGCCGCGGCGCGGTCTGGAGAGGCAACCATGACCCGCGACGATTTCGCCGCCCTGACGGTTCTGATCGTGGAAGATCAAGCCGTCGAGGCCGAGTCCCTGGCCCGTCTGCTTCGCGCTATCGGCATCGGCCAGGCGATCTCGGTCGAGAACGGCACGGCGGCGCTGGAGATGATGGAGAGGTTCGGAAGCGGTGGGCTGGACCTCGTCATCTCGGACGTCGAGATGCCGGACATGGACGGCTACGAGTTGGCACGCCGAATTCGGTATGGCGCCGTGTCCCGGTTCAAGGACGTCCCAATCATCATCCTCACCGGCTACTACACGGATGAGAACGCCCGCCATGCCCAGACCCACAAAATCGACGGCGTCGTCGTCAAGCCGTTGAACGGCGAGATCATGCTGCAGAAACTGCAAGAAGTGCTGGGAACGCGGACGTCCTAGGCCGCCGTCCCGCGCTCCCGGGCGCAAGCACCATTTGGGGAGAGACCAAGCCATGAAGGCACTGTTGCAGCGCGTCAGCGAAGCCCGGGTCCGGGTCGGCGGGCAGACCGTCGGCGAGATCGGCCCAGGACTCCTCGTCCTCCTCGGGGTCGAGGCCGACGACGGCGCCGACGAGATCGAGTACCTCGCCCGCAAGACCGCCAACTTGCGCATCTTCGAGGACGGCGACGGCAAGATGAACCTGCCGGTGACGGCCGCCGGAGGTGCTGCGCTCGTGGTGAGCCAGTTCACGCTTTGCGCCGACACGAGCCGCGGCAATCGGCCGGGCTTCTCCTATGCCGCACCGCCGGACCTGGCCGACGCCCTTTACCTGGACTATGTCGCGGCGCTCCGCGGTCACGGGCTCGAGGTCGAGACCGGCGAGTTCCAGGCCCAGATGGCGGTGGAACTGGTCAACGACGGGCCGGTCACGATCTGGCTCGACACCCAGACCAAGTGAAAGCACTCACGTTGGGCCAGCCGATGCGGGCGGCGGCGCTCGCGGCCGCCGCGATGTTCTTCTTCGCCATGATGAGCGTCCTGATCCGTCAGGCGACGCTGGAGCTGCACACCTTCGAGGTCGTCTTCTTCCGCAACTCTTTCGCCCTTCTGATCATGCTGCCGTGGCTCACCCGCCACGGCATCGGTGCGCTCAGGACCGAGCGGCTGGGACTCTATCTCTTGCGCGCCGGCATCGGCATCGTCGGCATGACCGCCAGCTTCTGGGCCCTGACGCTGATCCCACTGGCGCAGGCCACCGCCTTGAGCTTTACAGCTCCGCTCTTCGCCACCGCGGGCGCCGCCCTGGTCTTGGGCGAGCTGGTCCGGATTCGCCGTTGGAGTGCGGTTATCGTCGGCTTCGTCGGCACCTTGGTCGTGATCCGCCCGGGACTGGAAAGCCTATCGCCGGGGGCACTGCTCTCGCTCGCCGGCGCCCTCCATATCGCGGTCTCGACGCTGATCGTCAAATCGCTGACCCGCACCGAGCGGGCCGAGACCGTGGTCGTCTACATGGTCCTGCTACAGTCGCCGCTGGCCCTGCTGCCGGCCCTCTTCGTCTGGCAGATGCCGAGCGCGGCGGGCTTTCTCTGGCTCTTCCTGCTCGCCGCCACCGGCACCCTCGGCCATATCTGCTTCACCCGGGCCTACGCGCTGGCCGAGGTGACGCAGCTGCAACCGCTGGAGTTCATTCGCCTGCCGCTGGTGGCGCTCTTCGGCTTTCTCTTCTTCGCCCAGGTGCCGACGCTCTGGACTTGGGTCGGCGGTGCCATCATCTTCGCCGCCACTGCCTACATCACCCACCGCGAGGCCAGGCTGGCCCGAGCCGCGAGAGCCTCCTAGACCTCCGCGGCGGCGGCGGCGTGCATGGCGGCGAGATAGCCGAAGACGAGCGCCGGCCCGATGGTGATGCCGGGCCCGGGGTAGGCCCCCTGCATGATCGACGCCATGTCGTTGCCGCAGGCGTAAAGCCGGGGTACTGGCCGGCCGTCGCCGTCGAGCACTTGTGCTTGCGCGTTGACCGCCAACCCCGTAGCCGTGCCCAGATCTGCCGGAGAGACCGAGATCGAATAGAAGGGCGGCCGCTCGATCGGCGCCAGACAGGGATTGGGGTGCACTTCGGCGTCGCCGAAGTGGCGCTGGTAGACGTTGCTGCCGCGGCCGAACTCGGTGTCCGTGCCCTGCCGGGCGTCCCGGTTGTATCGTTCGACGGTCATCACCAAGGCGTCCTCGTCGATCCGGAGGGCCCGTGCCAAGCCGGCGATGGAGTTGGCCTCGGTCAGGTATCCGGCGGCTTTGTAGGACCGAAGCCGGAGGGTCATCGGCTTGATGGCGCCGAGGCCGTATTTCCAGATAAAGCGGCGATCGCAGATGAGACGCGCCGGCACGGCATCAGCGGCGTTGTCGGCACGCAGCATGGCACCGACGAACTCGTGGTAGGAGGCGGCCTCGTTGGTGAAGCGACGGCCCGCCGCCGTCACCGCGATCAGCCCCGGCTTGCCACGGTCGGTAACGGTGTGGGGAAAGATCACCTGCCTGCCATCGGAGCGACGATAGTGCGAGGCGGGAACCCAGAAGGCGGGGCTGAATTCTGCCCTCTCTATCCTGCCGCCGGCCGCCGTGCCCAGGTCCAAGCCGTCGCCCGCCGCCCCGTCGGCGACGGCCGTGACCTCCTGGGCCTCGCGCGGCAACAGATCCCGGCGCCGTGCCGCATTGTGCGAGAAGCCGCCGGTGGCGAGGATCACGGCCCGCTTGGCCACCAGCACCCGCTCGCGTCCTTGTTCGGCGACGACGACGCCGACGACCCGCCCCGCCTGTCGCTCCAAGCGGACGACATGCGTGTCGAGGCAGATCGACACGTCTCGGTCGAGGAGCGACTTCAGGAGCCGCCCCGCCAAGGCGTTGCCGAGCACTAGGCTGGTGCCGCGCCGATGGCCTAGCCGTTGGCGGGCGTAGGCCACGACCAACCGGGCGACATGGAGCGCCGATCGGGCTGAACGGAAGAGGTTGCGGAAATGAGGCAGGTCGGCGCGCGCCACCATCATGCCGCCGAAGAGGGTGAATTCCGGCAGCGGCGGCTTCAGCCTGTCGAAGGCATCGCCCAGCCGGCGACCATCGAACGGCTCCGGCTCCAGCACCCGCCCCCTGGTCGTGGCGCCCGGCAGTTCCGGATAGTAGTCCGGATAGAACGGCACCGCCTCCAACCGGACCTCCGTGTGGTGCGCCAGATAGCCGATCGCCAGCGGTGCCGCCGCCAGATAGGCCTCGCGTATGGCGCGCCCAGCATCGGTCGGCACCGTCGCGTCGAGATAAGCCGCCGCCGCATCCGTGCTGTCGTCCGCCGCCGCCTCGACGTCGCAATTGGGCGCCCAGACCATGCCGCCCGAGATCGCGGTGGTGCCGCCAACATGGCGGGTCTTCTCCAGAACCAGAACCGAGAGACCTTCCGTCGCCGCGACGGCAGCCGCTGCCATACCCCCGGCGCCGGCACCCAGGACGACGACGTCGAACGCCTCGGCCTCTGGCGGAAGCCCCGAGCTGAGGGTCATGAGCTCAGATGACCGAGCCTCACCGGCGCGCGATCCGGTCCCAGCCCATGGTGTCGAGTGCCGCCATGGACGCGGGCAGGTCGTCGTCGGGTGCATCGGAGATGATCTCCAGCATCGGCGGCCCGGCATAGCCGATCTCCTGCAACACCGGCACCACCTCGGCGAAGGCGACGATGCCTTGGCCCACCGGCGCGTGGCGGTAGATGTCGAGCGGGGTGTCGGAGAGATGCACCAGCTTCAGGCGGTCCTTGACCCGTCGCAGGCCCTCGCCCAGGTCTTCCCGGATGAAGGCGCCGTTCGCCAGGTCGTAGACGACACCCAGGCGTTCGTCGCCATAGCGCTCCAAGACCTGCATCATCTCGTCCGCCTCCGGCAGGAAGGCGAAGGGCATGTTCTCGACCCAGAGCGCCGTGCCGGCCGCGTCGGCGAGCGGCACCAGCACGTCCAAGGCCTCGAAGAAGTAGCCGATCAGCCGCTCTCTCGGCGCCGGCATCAGCGGGTTCGCCTTGCCGGGCCCGACCACCACGCCCGGCACGCCGAGATCGCCCGCGAGACCCACGACGCCCTTGAGGAGCTCCAGCGAATAGGCCCGCATCTCGGTCGCGGCGCCGGCGACGTTGATGTCGACGTTCGGCATGTTGAGAGTGACGATCTCGAGACCGTTGTCGGCGAGGAAGGTCTTGAAGCCGCGCCGGGCCGCCTGATCCATGTCGGCCGGCCAGAGGTGGCCCGGATACATCATCACCTCGAACTGCCGGTGGCCGCGCGCCGCCAGGTGGCCGAGGCAGGCATCAGCGCTGTGGCTCAAGCTGTAGGCGTAGGTGTTGATGGCATAGCCTTGCGTGTTCGTGGTCATGGCGTCTCCTCTTGCCGCCGCGCCGCCAAGGTGGCAGCGATACCGGCGCGGATGTCGAAGCGGGGCCGGTAGCCGAGCGCCTCGGCAGCCCGGCTGACGTCGAGCGCGCCCTTACGCCAAGCCGGCAGCCCCGGCGCGAACTCGATCGTCCCGGGCCCGACGGAAAGCTCGGCGCCGGGCACCAGCTCCCGGATGATCTCGACGATTCGGGCCAGCGTCGGCGCCTCGCCGGAGGCGATGTGATAGGTGTCGTGGACGTGCTCTGTGTGATCGAGGACGCGCAGAATGCCGTCGACCAGATCGTCGACATAGGTGTGGTCGACGGCGAAGTCGGCGCCCGCCGGCAGGTACAGCGGCCGGCCCTCGGCGGCGGCATCGATCAGGGTCTTGGGCACCCGTGGGCGCGGCAGGCCGGGCCCATAGACCCAGCAGGTGCGCACGTTCAGGCATTCGAGGCCGTAGCGCTGGTTGTAGCTGCGGCAGAGATGCTCGACCGCGAGCTTGGAGATGCCATAGGCCATCAGCGGGCGCTGCGGATGGTCTTCCGTAATCGTCTCGGCATCGAAATGGCCATAGGTCTCTTCGGAGGAAACATGGACCATGCGTCGGACGCCGAAGAGGCGCATTGCCTCCATGACGTTCATCGAGCCTTCGACGTTGACCCGCATGGTCTGGATCGGCGCCTGCAGCGAGGCCGGCACGCCGACGATCGCGGCGGCATGGACGATTCCGTCGGGCCGGAATTCCTGCACCACGGCGGCCAGCGCCGGCCACTCGACGATCTCGCCCTCGACGAAGGAAACCTGCGCATGCGCCGCCGTAAGGGCGTCGAGGCGGGAACTCCGGCGGAGATCGAAGGCGACCACCTCGTCGCCCCGCTTGGCCAGCGCCGCCACCATCTCGGCGCCGAGGAAGCCGCTGCCGCCGGTGACGAGAATCCGGGCCATGGCGTCCCTCCCCGCACCTCAATCCGGCAGGTAGGCGCCGCCGAAGTTCGGCTCCCGATAGGGGGTCGGCGGCAACTGCCAGGTGCCGGTCGCGGGCGGGCGTACTTCGGCATCGACATGGGCGTCGATCAGCCACGGCTTGCCCGAGGCGACGGCCGTTTCCAGCGCTGCCTTGAAGTCGCGAGAGTCGGTGACCGTCACCCCGTCCATGCCGTGCGCCCGGGCGATCGCGGCAAAGTCCGGGTTGTAGGGCTCGTTGTTGGGGTTGCGGGTGAAGGAGGTGCCGATCTCGCGGCCGCCGAACATGCCGATCTGGATGTCGCGGATGGCACCCCAGGTGAAGTTGTTCCAGATCACCCAGACGGCCGGGATGTCGTATTCGACGGCGGTGCACAGCACGTGCGGCGTCATGGTAAAGCCGCCGTCGCCGACGACCGCTACGCAAGGTCGGTCGGGTGCAGCGAGCTTGGCGCCCAAGATGCCGCTGACGCCGAAGCCCATGGCCGAGAAGCCCCAGGAGTTCAGCATCGTCTGCGGCTGGCGAGCGTTCCAGAACTGCATGAACCAGTTGTGGTGGACGCCTGAATCGAGGGCGATGATCGCATCGTCGGGCAGCACCTGGCGAACGTCGTCGACGACCCGCTCGGGCCGCATCGGCGAGCCGTGGATATCGAAGTTGGGCCGCGTGTGTGCCTCCCACTCGTCCTGCCAGCCCCGGATCTCGGCCTGCCATTCGGCCAGTCGCTCAGGCCCCGAGACATCGCGCCGGTCGAGCTCGGCTAAGGCTTGGCGCAACACGGTGCGGACGTCGGCGACGATACCGAGCGTGGGCGCATAGTTGCGGCCGATCTCGGCGACGTCGATGTCGACATGGACGAGCTTGGTCGCGGGAAAGTTCCAGGAATAGCCCGGAATCCAGGACGACGAAGAACGGTCGTCGAAGCGCGCGCCCAAGGCCAACACCAAGTCCGCGTGGCGGCCGGCCTGGTTCGCGGGATAAGTGCCGTTGCGGCCGATGAAGCCGAGCGAGAGGGGATCGTCCATCTCCAGGCAGCCCATGCCGTTGGGCGAGCTGAGGACCGGTAGGCCGAGCCGGCGCACGAAGCTGCGCAACTCCTCGCTCGCCTCCGACAGGGTGACGCCGTGGCCGATGAAGACCGCCGGCCGCTCCGCCGCCAGCAGCAGGTCGACCAGCGTCGCCACATCGTCGGGCGAGGCGCCGGGCCGGCTGCTGATGCCGTGACGCGCGGCCCGCGGCACCTCGACCTCCGCTTCCTCCTGGAAGACGTTGAAGGGGATGTCGAGGTTGACCGGGCCGGGCCTTCCCGAGGTCATCGTCGTCATGGCGTGGTCCAGGATCAGCGGCAGCATGTCGACCCGGGGCGCCTGATAGCTGCGCTTGACGACGGGCCGCAACACCGCGGGGAAGTCCGACTGGTTGTGACGGTGGATCTCCTGGAAGGGGCCGCGGTCGGCCTGCTGGGTCGGCACGTTGGCGGTGATGGCCAGCAGCGCCGAGGAATCCGCCAGTGCCGCCGCCAGCGACATCACCATGTTGGCGGAGCCGGGCCCGCAAGAGGTCAGCGTCGCCACCGGCTCGTGGCGGACCCGGAAATAGGCGTCCGCCATGTGACCCGCCGTCTGCTCGTGCCGGGGCGAGATCATCTGGATCCGGTCCTGGGCATCGTAGAGCGCGTCCAACATGCCGACGTTGCCGTGGCCGCAGACGCCGAAGACATACGGCACGCCCTCGGCGATGAGGAATTCGGTGATGAGCTCGGCACCCTTCATGGTCGTCATGTCGCTGTCCTGCCTTTCGTTTGCTTGGCGATTCCGACCAGCACCGCCTCGAAGGCGACGCCGGTCAGCATCTCCTCGACCGCCTCGGCGATGGCCGGCGAGGCGGTGATGCCGGGGCTCTCGACCCCGTAGAGATTGACCAGTCCGTCCAGGCCGTGCTCGGCCGGACCCTGGATGATCCAGTCCGCCATGGCCTCGCCCGGCCCGTTGAGGCGCGAGCGAACGCCGGTATAGGCCGGCGCCAGGGCCTCGTCGGCGAGTGCCGGATAGTAGCGCCGAACGGCGTCGTAAACATGGCCCGCCCGTGTCGGATCGATGGTATAGTCGACCCCTTCCACCCATTCAACGTCCGGCCCGAAGCGGCCTTGGTGCGCCAGGTCGAGCGTATAGATTCCGCCATAGAGGTGCCACTCGGGCGCCGGCACGATCAGTCGGTTGAAGGGCGAGGCGCCGGCAAGTGAGAAGAAAGCCCCCTTGGCGAGATGGACCTTAGGGATACGGTCGGCATCGAGGCCTTCGGTCCGCCATGCCAGCGATGTCGACCAGATCCCCGCCGCGTTGACGACCAAGTCGGCACCAAGGCGCATGCGCGCGCCATCCTCCAAGCGCACGCTGACTTCCCAGCCGGTCGCCGTCGGCCGCAGC
>JASLMY010000380.1 GCA_030746295.1 Alphaproteobacteria bacterium
CCGCCGTGGTGCGGTCGGTAGTCAACGCGGAACAAGAGAGCATCCCCGGCGTCGCGGTCACCATCCGCGGTTTCTCCGAGGCCGCCCGCCTGGCGGCCAAAGCCGACGGCGTGGGCGACCTGGCCGTTGCCGAATACCCCGTCGCGATCGGTATCCAAAACCCCGACGAGATCAAAGAGACGATCCGGGCGTCCCTCTTCGATCAGATCGTCGCCGGCCTGACCGGCAAGGCGAACGGCGAAGCCCCGAGATCGGTGCGGTCCGCCGAGGAACCGGGAGAGATCGTGTTCCGCGGCAGCCTGGCCGAGACGAACGCGCATTTCCAAGCCGAGGAGTGGAGCGACGGGCTGCCGATCGTGCCGCCGACGCACGAACGGATCGACGCCTTCCTGGCCTTCAGCGAACGGTCGGCCGACGAGGTGATCGCGGTGCTGCCGCAGGCGAACCTGGCCGCAACGCCGCGCAACATCGCCGCCAACGCGGTCATGGCGGGCTGCCGGCCCGAGCACATGCCGCTGCTGATCGCCGCCGTCGAGGCGATCGGCGACGAGCACTACAACCTTGCCAACATCGGCACGACGGGCGCCCTCGTCCCCTTCCTGCTGATCAACGGACCGATCGTGGCGGCGCTCGGCATCGAGAGCCGCGGCCAGCTGATCTCGCGCGGGCCGAACCCGGCGCTGGGCCGCGCCTTGGGCCTGATCGTCCGCAACATCGCCGGCTACCGACCGGGCCGGAACTACCTCGGCACCTTCGGATATCAGCCGCCCTTCACGCTTGCCGAGAACGAGGCCGAGAGCCCGTGGCAGCCGTTTCACGTCGAGCGCGGCTTCCCGGCGGAGAGCAGCACCGTGACTGCGGGCGCGGCCATGACCTGGGGCTATCCGCCGGCACCGCACAGCCGGCCCGAGAAGGGCGGTGCCGAGGTGGCGCTGGAGCTGTTGTGTCGCGAGATCTACAAGAAGACGATCCTGCACTGCCTGCCCGAGCGCGGGCCGGACGCCTTTCGGCACATGGTGACGTTGCTGCTGACGCCGCCGATCGCCCGGTCGCTCGCCGACGCGGGCTATTCGAAACAGGACGTCCGGGAGTATCTCTTCGAGCACGCCCGGGTGACCCGGCGCGAATTGGAATGGCACACCCGGTTCAGCTTCGCCCAGCCGATGAGCATCGAGGAGAAGGTCGAGCGCGGCCTCTTCCCCGATGACTATCTGGTCGGGCCGGACGAGTTGGTGCGGCTCTTGCCGAGCCCGGACATCGTCCATCCGATCGTCTGTGGCGAGCCGGGGCGCAACCGCCTGATGGGCCTGCACAGCGTCTACGTCGAACCGACGACCAAGGAGATCGCGCTGCCCAAGGATTGGGCGAAGCGCATATGACCTCCACTGTCGCCCTGCCTGGCGAGGAGGTGCCGACGCTCTTGGAGACCGACATCGTCGTCTGCGGTGGCGGCACGACGGGGCCGATCGCGGCGATCGCGGCGGCGCGCCAGGGCAAGCGGGTCGCCCTGATAGAGCGTTATGGCGCGCTTGGCGGCAACCTGACGCTCGGCCTCAACACCAAGCCTTCCGGTGCCCTGCTGGGTGGCCTGCCGCGCGAGATCTGGGACCTGGCCCGCGACATGGGTGCCGCCGGTAAGGACTACGTCGCCAACCTCAAGCACGGCTCGGTCGGGATCGCCTCGCCGGGCGACCCGGAACTGATGAAACTCTTGCTGACCCGCCTCTGCGTCGAAGCCGGGGTGCAGATCCTGTTCGAGTGCTGCGTCTCCCGGCCGTTCCTCGACGGAAGAACGGTGACGGGCGTCATCGTCGAGAGCAAGGCTGGACGTCAAGCCGTCCGAGCCAAGGTCGTCATCGACTGCTCCGCCGATGGCGACGTCGCCGCCGGGGCGGGCGCACCCGTCGTTGTCGGCGACGGCGGTGATACGCCCAAGATGCAGCCGGTCTCGGTCTACTTCAGCATGCGCGACGTCGACATCCCCGCCGTGGTCAAGTGGGCGGAGGCGCATCCGGACGAGGCGCCGGACCGCGCCATCCCGGAAGACGCGGCGGATTACGACTACGGCCTCTGGCTGACCGGCTTCAACCGGATGCTCCGGCAGTTCCAAGAAGCGACTGGTATCCGCCTGCAACGCGAGAACATCACGCTCAAGACGACCAACGGCGTCATGTACGTGAACGCCACCCGGGCCATCGGTGTCGACGCCCTGTCGCCGTTGGAGGCCAGCGCCGCGACGGTCGAGTGCTATCGCCAGATCGAGGCGGTGAGCCGCTTCCTCGTCGCCAAGGTCGGCGGCTTCGAGAACGCCAAGATCGACCGCATCGCCCCCTATCTGGGGGCACGCGAGACCCGACACATCCAGGGCGGCTACGTCCTGACCGGCGACGACGTGACCCGCGGCGCCGCCTTCGAGGACAGCATCGCAGCCGACGCTTCGGCCCTCGATTTGCACCAGGTGAGTGGCGCCGACGTCGAGTTCATCGACTATCCGCCCT
>JASLMY010000381.1 GCA_030746295.1 Alphaproteobacteria bacterium
TGTCCGAGGCGCCGGATGTCGAGCAGGCCCTGGGCGACGTCGGCCTGGGTTGCGGACAGCAGCACGTGGTCGGGCTGATAGCGGCGCAATACGTCATAGATCAGGTCCGAGGAGAAGGTGACCTGGCGGCCGCTCTTCTCCTCGCCCGGGAACCGGCGCTCGATCAGCCCGGCGATGACGGCGACGTTGCGGAAGCTCCGCTTCATCAGGTTCGAGTCAGCGAGCCACTCCTCCAAATCGTCACCCAGCATGTCCTCGTCGAAGAGATCGGCGATCCGGCTCGCCTCCTCCAGGCTCCAGACCGCCAGCGCGTACTCGCTGGCGACGAAGCCCAGGGGGCGGTAGCCGGCCCGCTCCATCCGCCGGGTCAGCAGCATGCCGAGCGTCTGATGCGCGAGCCGGCCTTCGAAGGGATAGGCGACGAGGTAGTGCTTGTTGGCGCGCGGGAAGCTCTCGATCAAGAGCTCTCCCGAGTCCGGCAGGACAGAGCGCCAGCGTTGGATCTCGAGCCATTCGCGCACCGGGTCGGGCAGGCTCCGCTGGCGCTCGGGATCGGCCAAGAGGCCGCGGACCCGGGCGGCGAGAAAGGTCGAGAGCGGGAACTTGCCACCGTAGTAAGATGGCACTTTCACCTCGGCGCCGGCGGCTCGGGTCACCAGGGCCGCGGTTTCACGCAAGCCCTCGAAGCGCAGGACCTCGCTGGCGAAGACGAAGGTATCGCCGGGGCTAAGCTGCTCGATGAACCATTCCTCGACCTGGCCCAGCCGGCGGCCGCGCTTCAGCCGGACGGTGATCATCGGCGCCTCGACGATGGTGCCGACGTTGAGGCGGTATTGGCGGGCCACTTGCGAGTTTGCCACCGAATATCGCCCATCGGCGCACTGTTCGAGCCGGTGATAGCGCTCGTAGCGGCGCAGCGCATAGCCGCCGGTGGCGACGAAGTCGACGACCCGGTCGAAATCCTCGCGCGAGAGCGCGGCGTAGGGCGGTGCCTGGCATACCTCGGCGTGGAGGCCGTCGCCATCGAAAGGCCCGGAACAGGCCGTCGCGAGGATGTGTTGGGCCAGAACGTCGAGGGCGCCGATGCGCATCGGCTCGCCGTCAAGCTCGCCCTCGGCAACGGCATCGGCCGCGGCCCGGCATTCCAAGACCTCGAACCGGTTGGATGGCACCAGAAGCGCTCGGCTCGGCTCTTCCAGGCGGTGGTTGGCGCGGCCGACCCGCTGCACCAGGCGGCTGAGCCCCTTCGGCGCGCCGATATGAATGACGAGGTCGACCGCGCCCCAATCGATGCCGAGGTCCAGCGTCGAGGTACAGACGACGGCGCGCATCTCGCCCCGGACCATGGCCGCCTCGACCTTGCGGCGTTGCTCGGGTGCCAGCGAGCCGTGATGCAGCGCGATTGCCAGGTTGTCGTCGTTCAACCGCCAGAGCTCTTGGAAGGCGTATTCCGCCTGCGCCCGGGTGTTGACGAAGACCAGCGCCGTCCGGGCCTCCCTGATCCGCTCGTAGACGTCGGGAAAGCTGTGCCGGGCCATGTGCCCGGACCAAGGCACATGGGCCTCGGCGGTCAGGACTCCCACGTCGGGCTTGGGTCCGGGGCCGGCGTCGACCAGATGCACCGGCTGGCCGGAGCCGAGAAAGCGGCCGAGCGCGGCGCCGTCCACGACGGTCGCCGAGAGGCCGATCCGAACCGCCGTCGGTGCGATGCTGGCGAGTCGTGCCAGATTGAGCGACAGGAGGTCGCCGCGCTTGCTCTGGGCGATGGCGTGCAGCTCGTCGACGACGATGGTCCGAAGCCAGCCGAAGTAGCGCTCGGCGTCGTCATAGGACAGCATCAGGGCCAGTTGCTCTGGCGTCGTCAGCAGGATGTCCGGCGGCTCTAGGCGCTGCCGTCGGCGGCGGTTCTGCGGCGTGTCGCCGGTGCGAATCTCGAGGCGGAGATCGAGCCCCATGTCCTCGACCGGCGCCTCCAGGTTGCGACGCACGTCGACGGCGAGCGCTTTCAACGGCGAGACGTAGAGAGTGTCGAGGCGGGCCGGCCGGTCCGCCGGGGCGGCGGCGAGCGCGATCAGGCTAGGCAGGAAACCGGCCAATGTCTTGCCGCCGCCGGTGGGTGCCGTCAGCAACACCGAGCGTCCATCGCGGACCGCCCGCAGCACCTGTAGCTGGTGGGGCCGTGGCCGCCATCGGCGGCGCTCGAACCAGGCCTGGAAGGCCGGTGGCAGGGTTGCCGTCTCGGGGCCGGAAAGGTCCATGGCGACGTTATAGCGCGTCTAAGTGTCGTTGCCCGCCGAGCATGTGAGATTTGAGCCTAGAGACCTCGTCAGCCGCACTCGGCTAAACGGATTCTTCACTTTCGCCGTCAATCATCGCGATTGTCTGTTTGCGATTGCCTATGATCGAGCGTCCCGTGAGGATCGGGATGCCGTGAGCGGGGTGGCCACCC
>JASLMY010000382.1 GCA_030746295.1 Alphaproteobacteria bacterium
TCGGATTCAGAATTGCCGTCGGGGCCCTGAATGGCTACTCTGATGGCCGGAACCGGCCGTTATCTGGGGAATATCGGGTAGATCCAACCCAGCGGCGACATGAACATCGTCAGCAACAGGGTGAGGGCGGTGGCGAGGTCGAGGCGCGTCGTCTCGCCCAGGTCCCGGAGCAGGCGCGCCAGAACCGCCAGCACGACCAGGCCGAAGCCGAAGGACGCGAGCCCCAGAACCTGCGCGAGCCCGGGCATGTCGACGAGCGGCTGAAACGCGCCGCCGCCGAAGATGCGAGTCCAAAAGCCCATCGCCGAGCCGTTCCAGCGCGGAAAGTACCAGTCGACCCTGCCCAAGATCTCCAGATAGCGGAGATGCGGCTCGAGGCCCATGACGACCAGGCCAATGCCCGTGAAGGCGAGAAAGGCGACGAGCGTGGCGAGAGAGAGGCGCCATTTCCTCAGCAACAGAAACAGCACCAGGAAGAGGCCGAGGAACGGCTTCAAGGCCAGGCCCAAGCCGAGGACGAGCCCGGCCGTCCAGACGCGGCCCCGCCGCGCCGCCGACCAACCGAGCGCCACCAGCAGCAAGAGCAGCAGCCCCAGCTGCCCGAAGACGATGCAGACCCAGGTCGGGAAATAGACAAAGAGGGCGAGGCCGAAGAGGAATGTGCGCCTGGGCACCGTTCCCCCGATGGCGACGGCCCGAGCCGCGACCCAGACGGCGATGACGGCCATGACGATCGACAAGGCCGACCAGAGCCGAAATCCGCTCGCATACGAAGCATGAGCCAGCGGCACGAACAGCAGAGTCTGAAGCGGCGGATTGAGGTTCGGCGGCATGCTGCGGCGCTTGCTGTCGAAGCCTTCGGGCAAGCCGCCGTATGCGTCCCAAGGCACCTCGGCATAGATGTCGCCGCCCTGGACGAAGTATCGGGCCGAGGCATGGAACTTGGCGAAATCGGTGGAGTAGGGCTGGTTGGTCCGGATCTCGACCGTCCAGGCGTAAAAGAGCGCCAGCAACACCGATATCAAGACCGCCGACGCGCGGGCACCGGTGTCCCGGCGGCGGTGGCTACGTTGTTGGGTGCGCGGCGGCTCGACCATCTCAGCGTGCCGCTTCGGAGGCGCCGCCCGCACCGGGCTTGCAATAGAGGGTGACGTCGGCGGCGCCCACCAGTCGAAGCGGGACTGCTGCGCCGGCGCCCGGACAGCCGAGGACCACCTGGGTCGCCATCCTCGGGTAGGAGGTCACGGTATAGGGCGTGGTGGTGACGCGCGCCAGGGTCCGGAAGCCCTCTGCCGAAGTGGCCGAGAACCAGGCGGGCATGAAGACGGCGGCCTCGACCGGGTGGCTTCGGGCATAGTCCGGCGCGTTCCACAATAGCTCGGGCGTGTTGAGACCCATGATGTCGACGACCGGGCGGCCGGAAAAGTAGCGTACGGCTCCGGCATCGTTGCTCGCCACCCAAGCATCGCTGCTGGTGTGATTCGCCAACCACAGACCCAGGCCTCGCTGCAACTCGTTGATGTTGCGCGTGTCGGAGTGATGGTCGCGGCTGGTGCGCGCGAGCGAGGCAAGACCGAGCAGCAGGCAGAAGACGACGAAGCCCCAAAGCGGCAGCCGTCGCAGCCACGGGTTTCGGCCGAAGCCGAGCCGCTCGAAGCCATGCACCAAGGATACGACCAACAGCGGCACCGCGGGCAGGATGTAGCGCTGATGGTAGAACGCCTGCGGATCGGTTGGCTTGATGAGCAAAACGTTGGCGAGGATGAACAGGGCCCCGGCGGCGAGCGGAAGCAGCGGTATGGCGATCGATCGGGAACTCTCCGCGGTCGCCGATTTCCGGCCGACCAGCGGCAACAGAAGCCCGAAGAGACCGACCCACGCCAGGCCCGCGGTGAAGGGCGTGACGAGCACCAGCATCTCGCCGACGGCGATCCAGAGGCGCTCGGGCAGCTCCGAGAGCGACATCGACTGCTTCACATAGTAGGTGGCCGGCAGCGCACGGCCGCTGGCCCACAGGTAATAGCCGATCGCCGACGCGCCCAAGAGGGCCGGCGCGGCGGCGAAGGCGAGTAGCGGTGGCAAGACGCGGGCCATTCGATCGACGCCCAGACCGCGTTGCCCGTATAGGCGGGCCAGGACGAACAGGGCCGCGAAGCACAAGGGCAGGGCCGCCTCCGGACGCGCGGTGCACGCCAGGCCGAGGTAGAGACCGGCGCGGCCCCAGTTGGTCTGAACGAGCGACGTCAGGCCCAGGACCAAGAGCGTCGCGCAAAGCATGACCTCCATGCCGGAATAGGCGCTGACGGCGAACAGTGGGGTGGTGCCGACACAGATTCCGGCCGCATAGGCCGAATACGACCCGGCGCCGATCGCGCGCGCCAGCACGATGGCTCCCCAGACCGTGACCAGGAACAAGGCGCC
>JASLMY010000383.1 GCA_030746295.1 Alphaproteobacteria bacterium
CGGCAAGCTGGTCTTCAACAACGGTTGGGGCGCCATCGACTGCAGCATCAAGGACCTGTCGGAAGGCGGCGCCAAGATTCGGATCGGCGGCTGGCTGAACCTGCCGAAAGTGCTCGAGCTGCACCTCGACCGGGGCGACAGGTATCTTTGCGGGCAAGTGCGCTTCGTCAACGACTTGATGTGCGTCCGGTTTCTCGAGGTTCTGGAGGACCATGGCAGCGCGCAAGGCGAAGCCGCTCAAAGGCGATCGCAGGAATCGAGCCCGCGGATTGCGGCCGTATAGGGTCGCTGGCGCCGAGGCACTACGCCCTCGGCGTCAGCTCGCGCATCAGCAGCATGGCCTCGCGGGCGGTCTCGAGCGACTGTGTCAGGCCCTGCTCGCGGGCCGCTTGGAAGACCCGCTTGGTCGTCCTGAGCGCAGGCCCGTCGAAGGCCGCCAGCGCCGCCGCCATAGCCCGCGCCTCGTCGATCACGGCGTCGTCAGCGACGACCCGGTTGACGAGGCCGAGCGCCAGCGCCCGCTCGGCCGAGACGTTCTCGGCCAAGGTCAACAGCTCGAAGGCGGCTTTGGGCCCGAGCCGATGCACGAGGCCCGGCGTCACCATGGTCGCGGCCAGGCCGCGGCGGAGCTCGGGATAGCCGAAGACGGCGCTCTCGCCGGCCACCGCCATGTCGCAGGCGATCGCCAGGTTGCAGCCGCCGCCCAGCGCATAGCCCGTCACCGCCGCGATCACCGGTTTGTCGGTCCGTGTGCCGATTTGATAGATCGGGTGCAGGGTCTCGGCGTGGCGCCGCGCCGCCTCGGTGCTCTCGCCGGCGCGGGACTGAGCCTCGGTCATGTCGGCCCCGGCCGAGAAGGCGCGGCCGGACCCGGTCAGGATGACGACGGCGACAGCGTCGTCCGCGTCGGCGGCGTCGATCGCCGCGATGATCGCGGTGACCAGAGCAGTGTTGAGGGCGTTCAGCTTCTCCGGCCGGTTCAGCGTCAGCAGCCGGATGCTATCGGCGTCCTCGGTCAGGACCAGAGGGGCTTCTGTCATGACGCGGTTCCTCTCATCAGCGGGGTGACCGGACGATAGAGGCGCACCGGTGGGGCCGCCACCACGCCGGCCGCAACGATGGCGATGGCCCGGTCGGGCACGCTGTTGTCCAGGCCGACGCCCGTCAGCCAGGTGAACCGGGCGTCCACCGGCAGCGCGGTCCCCGGCGCCACGTCGGCAACGGCGAGGAGCGCGTCGGCCGGCACCTCCGGCGCCTCCGCCATGCCGTCGAAGAGATTCCGCGACCAGTTGGTAATCAGGGGCCCCCAATCGGCGAAGTTGCCGCCGCCTGCTTTCTTGTAGACGCCGCTTTCAAAGAACTCGGGCCCCGGCACGGCATGAACCGCCAGCCATGGCGCCTCGGCCGCCTCGACCGCCACGAAGCGCTGCGAGCCCCGCCAGCCGGGTAGCCCCAGCAGCGAGGCCAGCTTGGGGCCATCGTACCAGGCGCACCATTCCGCCTCGCGCGCCGGATCAGCGAAGCCGCATTCGACCATGTAGAGCACAGCACCCTCCTTTCACCGTCCGTCCCGCCGTTGATATAGTAGAAATCGCTCGATGAAGAGACCTCTGCCTCGGAAGGGGAGAAGAATCCCCTCGCCCCGGCGGGGGGAGAGGTCGGGTGAGGGGGGCGCCGAGGGCGCCGAGGGCGAGCGTACCCTTGCCTGGCGTCACCGCCCCCTCACCCCAACCCTCTTCTCCCTCGTAGGGGGCGAGGGAGAAGAGGACGCAGTTTGAAGCTATGGCGGGAATCGCGATGGACTGGAAAGGTGTGACGGTCGGTGAAGCGCTCCGGCGCTCGGCCGGGCTTTGGCCCGAGGACGAGTTCGTCGTCGGCATGGGCGAGCGGCTGACTTTCGCCGAATTCGATGCCCGGGTGGACCGGCTGGCATCGGGCCTCATGCGGCTCGGCGTCGGGCGCGGCGACCACGTCGCCTGCTGGCTGGCGAACAGCCCCTGGTGGCTTTTGACCTGGCTCGCCTGCTGCCGCATCGGCGCCACCGTCGTCTCCATCAACACCCGCTACAAGACCCAGGAGGTCGACTTTATCCTGCGCCAATCCGACGCCAAGGCGCTGGTGGCGATGCCCCGCTACTGGGAGATCGACTATCTGGCGATGATCGAGACGCTGGCGCCTGGCTTCGAGGCCGGCACGCCCGGCGACCTGAACGTCGACGGCCTACCGGCGCTGAAGAGCGTCCTGCTCTGGGGTGACGAACGGCACCCGGGCACGCAATCGCTCAGCCAGCTGATGGCCGAGCCGGCGGCGGCCGAGGCTCTGGCGGCGGCGGAGGCGGCGGTGCGGCCGGAGGACCCGGTCGTCATCATCTATACTTCGGGCACGACCGGCGTGCCCAAGGGCGCG
>JASLMY010000384.1 GCA_030746295.1 Alphaproteobacteria bacterium
GGCTGGCGGGATCTTGACAAGCGAGACAGAACGCAACGCCAACCGTCTTTCGGCCGACCTGGCGGTACGTCTCGGATTACCTTGGGATGCGCAATTCGAAATCGGGCTCCCTTATAGGTGGGCAGAGATTGAAACGGCGACAAATCTCGGTTTTGCGCCGATAACGTCATCGACCGAGTCGGGCTCAGGTCTGGGAGACGTGCGCATCGGTCTTGCGAAGACCATACTTCGAGAGGATTTGTGGCTGCCCGACCTGGTTGGACGCGTTACCTGGGATACCGATACTGGTCGACCCGATGACAACGGGGTGTCGCTGTCAGGAGATTTCCACGAAATCCGGGGCTCCCTATCGGCGATCAAGAGGCAGGAACCGGTCGTGTTCATCGGTGGTCTTTCCTACCAATACAGCTTTGAAAAGGGACAAATCCAGCCGGGCCCTGTCTTTTCCATGAATTTGGGCGGCGCCTTGGCGCTCAGCCCGGAGACGTCATTACGCTTCTTTTTCTCCGGGGCCTATCAGGGCGAGACGGAGGTCTTTGGAAATAGAATCGCTGGCTCCGAGCGAACAATCGGCAGCTTTGTCATTGGTGGCTCGACACTTCTGGCACCGGGCGTTCTGTTGAACACCTCCCTGGGAATTGGCTTGACGGACGATGCCGACGATTTCTCGTTGATGTTTTCTCTTCCGATTCGTTTTAGCACGCCGGTATTTTAGGAACTGCTACACTATTTCGAGAAGGCGCGCAGGCACGACAGCAATGCGTCCACGCGCAGCGACAAGCCAACGGATTCGCCTAATGGCGCCATCGCATTTGAGGGGCGAATAGGTAATGGTCTGCCGTCGAGCCACGGGCGTCGCTGAATTGGGCCTGGTAATTCCACTTGCCAGCCCCAAACCGGTTGGCCGTATGGCGCTCCGCGGAGGCGTGCTCAAGACCCTGCGGGATAACGGAAATAATCCCGCATGGTTGAGCCCCTCTGATCCACGGTCGGATGGCTGGTGGCCGCGCGCGTAAGACCTGGGGCCCGCCGGCACCTCGACGAGCATTAGCTCCGCCCGATACTTGCGACCGAGCTCGGTATCGTAGGGCGCCGGCAATTCCCCGGCCAGACCGTCGCCGCCGAGCAAACAGCCGATCGCCAAGCCGATACCGGCGGCCAACTTCATCATCGCGTGTATTCTCCGAATGCAGGGCGCCCGCCGGCAGAAGGGCGAGCGGGAACATGAGGCGAGCCGCCCCTGCCTGGCCTCAACGAGCAAAGCCGACATGGCCTGGTTCGTGACAGGGTAGGGACATGGTCCACAACCTCAACCTTACTTGAGGCCATGAGGAAATTTCGATGGCAGGCAAGGAGCTGGGCCTTGGACGGGTTGCGTCTCGCACTGGGTTGGCGGTGTCGGCGCAGCACTACTATGAATCCATCGGTCTGATTGGCAGCAATCCAACCGGTGCGAACCAGCGGCGCTATGAACGACGTGCCATCAGGCGCTCGAGCATGATCCGTTTTGCGCAGGCGCTCGGCCTAGAATGCCAAACTAGCGGGTTGCGACGACGATACCTGAACCGACGAGAACCATACCGGTAGCTTGCTTTATCCGTTTTGCCATCTTTGTGGAGGTCACGAAGCGTCGCGCGCGATCGGCCATGACAACGCAACCGCCATACACGAAGTAGGAGATACCGGAGACGATCCCGGCCAAAATCAAAAAGTCGACAACCGCCACTGTCGCCATGTCGACGAACGACGGCAAGATCGCGCCGAAAAACAATATCGCCTTTGGATTGCCCAAGGTGGTCAGAAGGCCAAGTCCGATATCGCGCGGCAACGCGCCGCTGACCGACGCTTGCACGGTCGCGGGGTCGCCCGCTTCGACCAGCATCCGATAACCTCGCCAGATCAGGTAGGCGGCGCCAGCATATTTCACGACTTGGAAGATTGGTCCCATCGTGTTCGCGAGCGCTAACAGCCCTATGAAGGCTACGCCCAAGAAGATCAGGTCGGCGATTACCAAGCCGGTGATGACCGCAAGGCCTGCCCGTGGGCCTGACGCGAGAGCGCGGGAAAGGACGACGGCGAGGCCGGGCCCTGGCAGCGTCGTCCATAGGAGCATGGCGACCGCAAATGCCACTACGTATTCTATGGTCAAGGCTCTCCGCCGCCTCCTCCATACAGCCGGAGTCGTAGACAATCTCTTATCACCTATCCGGAGACCGACCTAGCGGCGACCTTGATCTGACACTGTGGGTATTCGTCAGATTTCGAGACCGGGATTATTGGTCGGCCAAAGGGCGTCAATCGACCCGAGGCGGTCCTTCGCGCCCGAGAGCAGTTCACGATCGATCGCGACCGGCTCGCGGGGTTCGCTGCCACCCCCACCTAAATCCTCCCCCATCAAGGGG
>JASLMY010000385.1 GCA_030746295.1 Alphaproteobacteria bacterium
GGCCGGCAGGCCTCCTTGGGCTTGAGGCGCGCATGGTCGGCGGCGCCGTGATGCAGCGTCCAGGGTACCCGGCCGCCCAGAAGCTGGTCGATGCCGCCATAGATCGTGCCGCCGACGAGGCCCCATTTCTGGAAAGCCGGCCTGAAGTTGCGAGCCGCGTGCAGCTCCTCATGGACCCAGGAATTGCGGAAGGCATCCGGGTAGGCGTCGAGTTCCGCCGCCGTGGCGCCGTCCTCGCCGGCCGCCGCCAGGGCCTCGAAGGCCGCCTCGGCCGCCAGCATGCCGGTCTTCATGGCGTTGTGGCTGCCCTTGATTTTCGGCACGTTCAGGAAGCCGGCGGCACAGCCGATCAATGCGCCGCCGGGAAAGACCAGCCTTGGGATCGATTGCAGGCCGCCCTCGTTCAACGCCCGGGCGCCGTAGGCGATCCGCTTGCCGCCCTCCAGGTGCTCGCGGATCACGGGGTGGGTCTTGAAGCGCTGGAACTCGTCAAAGGGCGAGAGATAGGGGTTCTCGTAGTCCAGACCGACGACGAAACCGATCGCGACCTGGTTGTTCTCCAGATGATAGATGAACGAGCCGCCGTAGGTGTGGTTGTCCATCGGCCAGCCGGCGGTGTGCATGACCAGGCCTTGGCGGTGCGCCGCGTCGGGCACCTCCCAAAGCTCCTTCAGGCCGATGCCGTAGCTCTGGTGCTCGGCCTCGGCGTCGAGGTCGAAACGCGCCATCAGCGTCTTGGCGAGCGAGCCGCGGCAGCCTTCGGCGAAGAGCGTGTACTTGGCGTGCAGTTCCATCCCCGGCGTGTAGCTGTCCTTCTCTTCGCCGCTGGCCGAAATCCCCATATCGCCGGTAGCGACGCCTTTGACGCGGCCGTCCTCGTGATAGAGCACCTCGGCGGCGGGAAACCCCGGATAGATCTCGACGCCGAGCGCCTCGGCCTGCTCGGCCAGCCAACGGCAGAGATTGCCGAGGCTGATGATCTGGTTGCCCTTGTTGTGCAAGGCACCGGGCAGGAACAGCGTCGGCAGCGGGATCGCGTTGTGCTCGGTCAGGAAGCAGAATTTTTCCGCCGTCACCGGGGCGTGCAACGGCGCGCCGAGGTCGCGCCAGTCGGGCAACAGCTCTTCCAGGGCGCGCGGATCCAGGACCGCGCCGGAAAGGATATGGGCGCCGATCTCGGAGCCCTTCTCGATCAGACAGACCTCGATTTCGGCGCCGTGCTCGGCCGCGAGTTGCTTCAGCCGGATCGCCGCGCTCAGTCCTCCCGGGCCGCCGCCGACGACGACGACATCGTATTGCATCGATTCCCGTTCCATCGACCCACCCCTCGGACATCAGCCAGCCAGGCACGTAGCGGTCCCCGCCACGACTGTTATGCCGCGCCCCCTCCGCTCCGGTCAACGCCCCCGGAGTGGTCTGACTTTGGCGGCTCGGCTTTGGCGGCCCGGTGCCCGCATGGTAGGCTCGGCCCCATGTCGTGGAAGCCGAGCCCGGTCGAGCTCTTGCGGTGGCATCTCGAGGCCGGCGTCGACGAGAGCATCGGCGAGACTGCGCTAGACCGTTTGGCCGCACCACCGCCGCCGGAGGCGCCGAGGGCGAACGCAAGGGTCGTCGAGCGACCCCCGCAACGGCCGGGGCCGGCGCCGAGCCTGGCATTGGAGAATCCCGATGCCGCGGCCGCGGATGCCTCGGCGCTGGCCGATGCCGCCCTAAGCCTGGCCGAGCTTAGAGAGGCGTTGGCCGGCTTCGAAGCCTGTCCCCTGAAATGGACCGCCACCAACCTCGTCTTCGGCGACGGCGCCGAGGACGCACCGGTGATGTTCATCGGCGAGGCACCGGGGGCCGAGGAGGACCGCCAGGGTCTGCCTTTCGTCGGCGTCAGCGGGCGGCTGTTGGACGCCATGATGGCCTCGATCGGGCGCGACCGAAGCTCCGCCTACATCACCAACATCCTGCCCTGGCGACCGCCCGGCAACCGCAAGCCGACGCCGGCCGAGACCACCATGTGCCTGCCCTTTATTCGCCGCCACATCGCCCTCGTGGGCCCCCGCGTGCTGGTCTTCCTCGGCGGCACCGCGGCGGCGACGTTGTTGAACCGGCGCGAGGGCATCACCAAGTTGCGCGGCCGTTGGCTCGACTACCGTCTCGACGAGGCCGAGATTCCCGCCATGCCGACCTATCACCCGGCCTTCCTGCTGCGCCAGCCGGGGCTGAAGAGAGACTCTTGGCGGGACTTCCTCGCCGTCAAGATGCGGTTGGAGGAGCAGGCATAGACCACTATATGTTGTGTTTGTGGGTAAGTCTGTTAACTATATCATGACGAGAAAGAGTCAAATTTTATTGAAATCACATTCTTAATCGATTATGAACAGCGCCATGACTTGCTTCAGACAATT
>JASLMY010000386.1 GCA_030746295.1 Alphaproteobacteria bacterium
GACTACCTGATGCGCCCACATCGGCGCCGGGCCCTCCATCACCTGCGTCCGGGCTACCGTCGTCGCTACCGCTGGACCGAATACGCGCTCTATTTCCTCTATTGCAGAGAACGCGGTCTGCTGTCCGAGTTGCACACTCCAGCCGGCAGCGAGGAGGTACCGCAAACGCTGATCTCGGCGGCCAGCGTCTGGAGCGAGACTCCGTTCGAGAGCTGGGACCCCTCGCTAGTCTTTTCCGACCGGGACCCCTCCCTCTTCTGCGTCATTCAATCCAACAAAGAGCAAGATCCGGCGGCAATCGAGGCTCGGATCGCCGCTTACTTGGCCCCACCCCCGCAAGATACGGCCTCGGCCGACCCCGACGTCACCTGATCGAGCAGCTGGGCCAGCCGGGCCGAGGCCCGGGCGCTGCCGAGCGAGTCGAGGGCGGCGGCAGAACGCGTGCACACCGGATGACGGCCGGCCTCGAGGAACCCAGTCACCCAGGCGGCGGCATCGGCCGGCCGATCCGCGGCGAAGATGGCCCCGGCCCCGGTCTCGTCCAGCATCTCGTGCAATTCGGGATGGTCGCCGGCGAGCGCCAGCACCGGCCGCTCGGAACAGACGTAGTCATAGAACTTGGCCTGAATGCGTTGCCGCGTCGGCGCGATCAGCACCAGTAGGTCGGCGGCCTGCAGCAGCTCCCCGACATCGCCCAAACGCACCGGCGGCTGGTAGCGCACTTGCTCGGCGACCCGGAGCCGGCGGGCGAGCGCCAGGCCCTCGACATCTAGCGGCGCTGTGAGGGCGAGCTGTAGCCGCTCGCTGCCCACGCCACGATCCTTCAAGGCGGCGAGCAGGCACAGCAACGGGTCCGGTCGAACGAAGCGACTGAACGAGCCCAGGAACAGGATCGTGAAAACAGGGAAATCGGGAGCCGAGGCGTCGCCCGAGCCGAGGAGTGCTGGCTCAGCATGATTTCGGATGGTGCTGAACTTCTCCAGATCCAGGTCCGAATAGAGCTTCAGATAGTCCTGCCGCGTGGTCTCGGTGTTGAGGATCACCCGGTCCGAGCGCGCCATCACGCGCCGCTCCGCCCAGCCCTCGATCCAGCGGGTGTGAACGGGGCGCAACGGCCGGCGCAGCTCGCATGCGCCCCACGGATCGCGAAGGTCAGAGATCAAGGGCAGGCCGCGCTCCCGCGCCAGACGCTCGGCCACCAGCAGGCCCGCGACCGGGTCCGCGTTCACCAAGATCGCCTTGCAGTCATGCGCGTCCAGAAGGCGCCGCGCCGCGCCGAGGGCATGCGGTATCTGCAATGCGGCACCACCGAGTGGCAGCCATTCCAGACTGGCGAGCCGACCCGGCCTGCCGGTGGGCGCCGGTGCCGAATCGGCATCGCGACGGCTCGCGAACCAATCCGCACCATGGGCCAGCAGACGGGCCTCCGCGGCTTTGGCACCGGCGCTGAAATCCCTCGCCACCACGGTCGATGCGGGGATCGCATCGAGCAGCCGCAAGTCGGTCCGTGCCCCTTCATCGAGGTCCGACAACACCACGCCGGCCCAACCGTGGCTGTCGAGGTGACGCAGGAACTTGAGCGGCCGCAACGCGCCGACGCGTGTCTGCGGTGGAAAGTAGGGCGAAATGTAAAGGAAGCGATGCATCCAAGGGTCGTCAGCAATGGGCGGGCCATCATAGGCTGCGGCCCGATCGGACGCCACTGCCTGGCCCCCGGAGCGCCGGATGGGGGCGCCGGAAGGTTCCCGTCAGGTCCGAATCCCTCTACTCTTCCCTCCGACGCCCGGGGATCGAGCCTTTAGAGGCCGGGCTGTCGCGCCGACGGGAGGGGAGTCCGAGATGACACCGTTGTCGCGCCGTCAAGATGTCGAGCCGAACGCGTTGCGGATGCGCGATCCCGATCGAGGCCGTCGTTCGGGGCCGGTGCCCGACCGCCGATGGCGCCAAGCTGGGAAAGGATAGCCGGATGCGCCCTGCCGATCGCCTCGACAACAGTCGCGAGATCCGCGCCCCCAGGGGCACCGAGCTCAGCTGTCGATCCTGGCTAACCGAGGCGCCGATGCGGATGCTGATGAACAACCTCGACGCGGAGGTAGCGGAGCGGCCGCAGGAGCTGGTGGTCTACGGCGGCATCGGCCGCGCCGCCAGGGACTGGCACTGCTACGACCGCATCGTCGCTACGTTGCGCGAGCTTGGCCACGACGAGACCCTGCTGGTCCAATCGGGAAAGCCCGTCGGCGTCTTCAAGACTCATGCCGACGCGCCCCGCGTCCTGATCGCCAATTCCAACATCGTGCCGCACTGGGCGACACTCGAGCACTTCACCGAGCTCGACCGAGTCGGCCTGATGATGTTCG
>JASLMY010000387.1 GCA_030746295.1 Alphaproteobacteria bacterium
GCCGATCTCCTTCATCGGCCGCGCCGGCACCGCCAGGTAGAGCGTCAGCGCCTTCATGTTGTGCACTTCGTCGCGCTGGGCGATGAGCGCCTTGTATTCCGGGTCGGCGGCCCAGGCGTTCAGGGCCTTCGGCGACGGCAGCAGCCACAGGTCCAGGCGTTGCGGCTTCAGACCCGAGGTCCGTACGACGTGCGTGATGTCGAGCGAGGCGAAGCGCTTGATGCCGTGGCGGGCGGCGATCGGCAGCGCCTTGACGTCGTAGTCGTCTCGGTCCTTCAGGCCCTGGCCTTCCTTCAGGACGACGAAATCAACGAAGATCACCTGCTTCGGCGCATTCTGGGCGCCGGCGGCGGCCGCCGAAGTGACCAGGATCACGAGCCCCGTCACTAGGCTCCGCAACAATCGCTTGAGCATGTCTGTGTCCCCCAAGGCGTGTCCCATCCCTGCCGGTGAGCTTACCAGCCGAACCAGTTGGGTACCATCGGTGGCATTTCCATCTGGGCCGTGGCTGCCGTTGACAGTCCTCGGCGCCAGCCCCTACCGTGCCGCCGGCCCCAGATCCAAGGTCCGTGCATGCAGCTTCGCATTCTCTCGGAGAACGACGTCAGGTCGGTGCTGAGTATGGCCGACGCCATCGACATCCAGGCGCGGGGCTTCGCGATGCTGGCGGACGGCCAGTCGGTCGAGGGCCTGCGCAGCTTCGCCCGGTCGGACGCGCCGCACGGCATCGCCATCTTCAATCCGTCGTTCCTGAAAGGCGGCGGAGGTTACGGCGTTAAGGTCGTCTCCGACTATTTCGACAACGGTGATCGCGGCGTGCCGCGGATGAGCGCCCTGGTCGCACTCTTCGACGGGGCGACGGGCCAGCCCCGAACGGTGATGGAAGGCGGCTACCTGACCGACGTTCGCACCGGTGCCGGAACCGCCCTCGCGGCCCGGTATCTCGCCCGCAAGGAGAGCCGCGTCGTCGCCGTCTTCGGTGCCGGCCGCGTGGCCCGCAATCAACTGCAAGCGCTTTGCGTCGAGCACGCCATCGAGCGCGTCGTCGTGGCCACGCGATCGGAGGCGAGGGGCGAGGCCTTCATCGAGCGGATGCGCACCGCCGGAGGGGGCGTGCCGGAGGATATCCGGCTGGTCGACGATCGGACCGAGGCGGCCGCCGAGGCCGACATCGTCGTCTGCTGCACGACCTCTCGCGAGCCGGTGTTTCCGGGTGCTGCCCTGCGTTCAGGCGCTTTCGTCGTCGGTGCCGGCGCGAACCTGCCGGAGATGCGGGAGGTCGACACCGAGACCATCCGGCGCGCGGCCAGGCACGTCATCGACAGTCGGCGCGACTGCTTGAAGAACGCCGGCGACCTGTTGATTGCGGAGAAGGAAGGCGCGCTCGATCTCGAATCCGTCGCCGAGATCGCCGATCTCGTCGCCGGGCGGGCCTCCGGGCGCCAGTCCGACGCGGAGATCACGTTTTATGAATCGATAGGCGTTCCCATTCAGGACCTGGTGACGGCGCAGTTCGTCGAGGAACGCGCCGCCGACCAAGGCATCGGCACGTTGATCGACATCGGCGGCGACCAGGATTGATGCCTTTGCGCCTCTGCATCGACCACTCGTCCGAAAGCGGCGTCATTGCGAGGCGCGTAGCGCCGCGACGATCCAGGAGCGGCGTGACGAGCATCGGAAAT
Source organism: Alphaproteobacteria bacterium (assembly GCA_030746295.1). Next base: position 1,683 of record JASLMY010000387.1, read on the forward strand.
CGCGCTCGCCATTGAGCTCCCCTAGATTGCCACGCTCTCTTCGTTCGCTCGCAATGACGCTGTTCAGGCCTCACCGGCCCCGGTCGAGCAGGCGGCCATAGCCGGAAAGGGGTGTGTCCAGCCGCAGGCGGTTCAGGCTTGCCCAGAGAATGGCCTGGTTGCTGCTCAGCACCGGCAGCCCGAGCTCGCGCTCCAATTGGTCGATGACGCGCAAGGTCTCCATGTCGGTCGCCAGCAGGCAGACGGCGTCGACGCCGTCTAAATCGAGCTCGCGGCAGATCGCGGGCAGACCCTCGGGCTCCAACCGGCGCACCTCCTTGACGTCGCGCACTTCGACACCGCCGACCGACGTCACGCGGATGTCCTGAGCGGCGAAGAAGTCGACCAAGAGGGCATTGAGCTCGGCGGGATAGGGGGTCACCAGGGCGACCGTCCGGGTGTCGAGGTAGCGCAGGGCTTCGAGCATCGCCCGGTTGGCGGAGGTGGCGCCATGGGCGGCATTCGGTGCCAGCTGGGCCAGCAACTCGTCCTCCCAAACCCAGCCCTTGATGACCGAGCTCGCCATGCAGCAGTAGCAGATCACGTCGACGCCGGTCTGGCGCAGGAGCGTCGCCGCGGCGATGGCGTCGCGAATCATGCGCTCGACCGCCTCGATGGTGAGGTCGCCCT
>JASLMY010000388.1 GCA_030746295.1 Alphaproteobacteria bacterium
GAGCACGATCAGAAAGCCGAGGAAAAGCTCCATCCCACTGCCGGTGTACTCGAAGCGGTCGCTCGTCATCCGCATTCCCGACCAGAGGTAGCGCCGGACCCGCGATTTTGCCCAGAAGCGGTAGATCGTCAAAGTGACGATGTTGAGCAGCGCGTTGATGAGGACGATCGGCAACAGCTCGCCCACCCGGCCATCGTGTTCCAGTTGTAATACCTGTGGCGTTGCGACCGGCGGCTCGCTAATGCCAGCGGAAGGCACAGTCATGGCGGCCGCACTCCGTGCTTCCAAATTCCGGGTTCGGACGAGACCATCCCCCACGACGGCGCTCGGCGCGCCGCTAGGGATAGTCTAGAGCATGGCCGGACGCTCGCAAGCCGGAGGACAAGGCAAGCAGCTACCACCGCCGCCTCGCGATCCTTGACAGCGGACACGATAGTCTTACTTTCCGCTGGCGGCGGTCGTCGACGGGGGCAACCGCCTGATTTTTCGGCGTTAAGGACAGAGCATGGTTCGGATCACGCTTCCCGACGGCAGCGTCCGCGAATACCACGGCGCGACGACGGCAGAGGCGGTCGCGGCCGAGATCGGCCCAGGTCTCGCCAAGGCGGCTCTGGTAGCCCGCCTCGACGGCAAGCTCGTCGACCTCAGCCTGCCGATCGAGGCCGATGCCAACCTCGAGATCGTCACCGCCAAGGACGAGGCGGCGCTCGAGGTCCTGCGGCACGACTGCGCCCACGTGCTGGCCGAGGCGGCCAAAGAGCTCTGGCCCGACATTCAAGTCACCATCGGGCCCGCGATCGAGGACGGCTTCTACTACGACTTCGCTCGCGAAACGCCCTTCACGCCCGAGGACCTGGAGGCGATGGAGGCGCGAATGCGCGAGGTCGTCGCCCGCGACGAGGACATCACCCGCATGGTCTGGAGCCGCGAGGAGGCGATCGACTACTTCCAGTCGATCGGCGAGCTCTACAAGGCCGAGATCATCCGCGATCTGCCCGAGGACGAGGTCATCACCGTTTACCGGCAGGGCGACTTCATCGACCTCTGCCGCGGCCCGCATTTGCGCTCCACGGCCCAAGTCGGCACCGCCTTCAAGCTCACCAAGCTCGCCGGCGCCTACTGGCGCGGCGATTCCCGCAACGAGATGCTGCAGCGCGTCTACGGCACCTGCTGGCGCAGCGACAAGGAGCTCAAGGACTATCTCCACCGCATCGAGGAGGCCGAGCGGCGCGACCACCGCCGCATCGGCCGCGAGATGGGCCTCTACCACTTCCAGGAAGAAGCCGCCGGCATGCCGTTTTGGCATCCCAAGGGCTGGACGCTCTACCAGCTCTGTCAGCAATACATGCGCCGGCGGCTGGACCGAGCGGGCTACCACGAGGTTCACACGCCACAACTCGTCGACCGGTCGCTCTGGGAGGCCTCGGGTCACTGGGAGAAGTTCGGCGAGCACATGTACACGACCGAGTTCGAGGAGCGGATCTTCGCCCTGAAGCCGATGAACTGTCCCTGCCACGTGCAGATCTTCCGGCAAGGCCTGAAGAGTTATCGCGACCTGCCTATGCGCATGGCCGAGTTCGGCTCGTGCCATCGCTACGAACCGTCCGGTGCGCTGCATGGCCTGATGCGGGTCCGCGCCTTCGTCCAGGACGACGCCCACATCTTCTGCACCGACGATCAGATCACCTCCGAGAGCATCGCCTTCTGCGAGCTGTTGATGAGCATCTACGCCGATTTCGGCTTCACCGACGTAACGGTGAAGTTCGCCGATCGGCCGCCCGTGCGCGCCGGCGAGGATGCGGTCTGGGACCGGGCCGAGGCGGCATTGAAAGTGGCCGTCGACGCGACCGGCCTGCCCTACACCATGAACCCCGGCGAAGGCGCCTTTTACGGACCCAAGCTCGAATTCGTGCTGCGCGACGCCATCGGCCGCGATTGGCAGTGTGGCACCCTTCAAGTCGATTTCCTGATGCCCGAGCTGCTGGATGCGAGCTATGTCGGCGAGGACGGCCAGCGCCACCGCCCGGTGATGCTGCACCGCGCCATCCTGGGCTCGTTCGAGCGCTTCATCGGCATCTTGGTGGAGAATTATGCCGGCCGCTTCCCGCTCTGGTTGGCGCCGACACAAGCGGTCATCGCGACCATCACCAACGATGGCGACGACTTCGCGGCCGAGGTCGCCGGGCGGCTGCAAGCGGCCGGCCTTCGCGCCGACCTCGACCTTCGCAACGAGAAGATCA
>JASLMY010000389.1 GCA_030746295.1 Alphaproteobacteria bacterium
GCGGGGGTCTGCGGCGCCTTGACGCCGAGGATGGCCATCTCTCGCTCGGCGCCCGGATAGTCCACCCAGTAATAGAAACAGCGGCGCTTCAGGGCATCGTGGATTTCGCGGGTGCGGTTCGAGGTGATGACGACGAGAGGCGGCGTCTCGGCGCTGATCGTCCCCATCTCGGGTATGGTGACCTGGAAGTCGGACAACACCTCGAGCAGATAGGCCTCGAAGGGCTCGTCGGTGCGGTCCAGCTCATCGATCAGGAGCACCGGCGGGCCTTGCGGATCGGGCTCGAGGGCCTGCAGCAACGGCCGTTTGATGAGGAAGCGGTCCGAGAAGATATCGTGCTCGATGGTTTCGCGGTCCGTCTCGCCCGCCGCCTCGGCGAGCCTGATCTCGACCATCTGGTGGGAATAGTTCCACTCGTAGACGGCGGTGGCGACGTCGAGGCCCTCGTAGCACTGCAGGCGCAGGAGGCGGCGCCCCAGGGTGGCGGCCAGCACCTTGCCAATCTCCGTCTTGCCGACCCCGGCCTCGCCTTCCAGGAACAGCGGACGGTTCAGGCTGAGCGCCAGATAGAGGGCGGTCGCCAGGCTGCGGTCGGCGAGATAGTCGCCCTTTTTCAGCAGGGCCTGGGTTTGGTCAACCGATGTCGGCAGCGGGATGGTCACAGCAAAGCCTCGCTATTTCGGGGTCGTCGTCGGATTTGGCGCAGCATAAGAAATGGCGCCCCCCGTGTCCACGGGGGGCGCCGATCCTCGCCGCCGGAAAACCGGGGCTTCAGCCGCAGGCGGCCACCGCGCGCTTGGCCATGACGCCGATGAGGTGGGCCCGGTACTCGTTGGAGGCGTGCATGTCGGAATTGAGCCCATCCGACCCGACGCCGACGCCGGCCACCGCATCGGCCGAGAAGTTGGCGGCCAGCGCCTCTTCCATGGCGGCGACGCGGAAGACGCCGTCCTGGCCGGCGCCGGTCACCGCGACGCGCACGCCGTCCCCTCCCTTGGCCACGAATACGCCGACCACGGCGTAGCGGCTGGCCGGGTTGGGGAACTTCTCGTAGGCCGCCTTGTCGGGCACCGGGAAGCTTACCGCGGTGACGATCTCGCCGTCGTCCAATGCCGTCTCGAACAGGCCGGCGAAGAAGTCGTCGGCGGAAATCTCGCGGCGGTCGGTCTTGATGGTGGCGCCGAGGGCGACACAGGCGGCCGGGTAATCGGCCGCCGGATCATTGTTGGCGATGGAGCCCCCGATGGTGCCGCGGTTGCGCACCTGGGGATCGCCGATGCCGCCGGCCAGCGCCGCCAGCGCCGGGATCTTACCCTGCACGTCGGCCGAGCCCGCCACCGCGGCGTGGGTGGCCGTGGCGCCGATGACGACGGCGCCGCCGTCCGCCTTGATCCCCGACAGCTCGGCGATGCCGCCGATGTCGACGAGGTCGGACGGCGATGCCAGACGCAGTTTCAAGGTGGGCAGCAGCGTCATGCCGCCGGACACCAGCGCGCCGTCGGCGGCCGCCTTGAGCTTGCCCGCCGCGTCTTCGAGCGAGGCCGCCCGGTGATACTGAAAATCATGCATGTGCTTGTCTCCCTATTCGGCGGCCTGGGCGGTCGAGGCGGACCGGATGGCCCGCCACACCTTTTCCGGCGTCGCCGGCATGGATACATCGGTCACGCCCAAGGACGAGAGCGCATCCACGATGGCGTTGATCACCGCCGGCGGCGAGCCGATCGCGCCGACCTCGCCGCAACCCTTGACGCCGAGCGTGTTGTGGGCACACAGCGTGGTGTGGGTACCGGCGTTGATGTTGGGCATGTCGTCGGCGCGCGGCATGCAGTAATCGTTGAGCGAGCCGGTGAGCAGCTGGCCGGTGTCGTCGTAGACGCATCCCTCCAGCAACGCCTGCCCGATGCCCTGGGCGACCCCGCCCTGCACCTGGCCCTCGACGATCATCGGGTTGATGACTCGTCCGACGTCGTCAACGGCGGTGAAATTGACCACCCGGGTGACGCCGGTCTCGGGGTCGACCTCGACCTCGCAGATATGGCAGCCGCCAGGGAAGGTGAAGTTCGCCGGATCGTAGAAGGCCTGCTCGTCGAGCCCCGGTTCCAGGGTCTCAAGGGGATAGTTGTGGGGCACGTAGGCGGTGAGCGCCACCTCGCCGAAGGCCATCGACTTATCGGTGCCGGCGACCGTGAACTG
>JASLMY010000038.1 GCA_030746295.1 Alphaproteobacteria bacterium
GCGCGGGCCAATCTCTTGACCCAGGGCCAGAGCACCGGCTTTCCGCTTTACCGCTTGAAGTGGCAGAAGCCAGGCTCGATTCATCGCCGCTTCCGCGGCTGCAACAAGAACATCCGCGCCACTCCGTACAAGTACGGCTCGGACGAGTACATGAACCTGGAGCTCTACGTCGCCTGGCGAGGCCGCGGCCTGCCGGTGGAGACGCCCGCGGTTCGAAACTGAGCGTCTGTCTAGTTCAGTCAAAGGGGGGATGCTGAACCGCGCATCCCCCCTTGTCTTTTTTGGGAGGTATCGCTCTTGCTTGATCGGCGCCAGTTTCTGCAAGTAGCGGCGGCGACGGCGGCGCTGGGCGGGAGCGGCGCCCGGCTGTCGCGGGCGGCGGCGCGACAAGCCATCACGCAGGCGGAGCTGTTGAAGTTCAACGCCGTCGGCCAGGTCACGCTGCTCAGCTTTACCGACTGCCATGCCCAGCTCGTGCCGCTCTACTTTCGCGAGCCCTCGGTGAATATCGGCGTCGGCGAGGCCACGGGCCTGGTGCCGCACCTGACGGGCCGCGACTTCATGCGGGCCTATGGCCTGGCCGCCGGCTCGCCCGAGGCCTATGCCTTCACGTCGGAGGACTTCGTTGCCCTGGCTCGAAGCTACGGCAAGGTCGGCGGCCTGGACCGGATGGCGACGCTAATCGAGGCGATCCGGGCCGAGCGGCCGGGCCGGACCCTGCTGCTCGACGGGGGCGATACCTGGCAAGGCTCCTACACGGCGCTGAAGACGGACGGTGCCGACATGGTCGAGGTCATGAACGCGCTTGGCGTCGAGGCCATGACCGCGCATTGGGAGTTCACCTATGGCACCGAGCGGGTCGAGGAGCTGAAGGATAAGCTGGCTTTTCCCTTCCTCTGCGGCAACGTCCGCGACACCGAATGGGAGGAGGAGGTCTTCGAATCGACCGCCACCTTCGAGCGTGGCGGTATCAAGATCGCCGTCATCGGCCAGGCCTTCCCCTATACCCCGGTCGCCAACCCGCGTTATATGATCCCCACCTGGTCGTTCGGTATCCGCGAGCGGCTGCTGCAAAAGCGGGTCGACGCCGCCCGCAGCCAAGGCGCCGAGCTGGTGGTGCTGCTCTCGCACAATGGCTTCGACGTCGACCGCAAGCTGGCGGCCAGAGTGACCGGCATCGATGTCATCCTGACCGGTCATACCCACGACGCCGTACCCGCCGCCGTCAAGGTCGGCCAAACCCTGATGGTCGCCGCCGGTAGCCATGGCAAGTTCCTGGCCCGCCTCGATCTGGAGGTGAAGGACGGCAAGGTCACCGACCACGCCTTCCGCTTGATCCCGGTACTGGCCGACGCAATCGCGCCGGAGCCGAAGATGGCGGCGCTGATCGAGAAGATCCGCGCGCCCCACAGCCAAGAACTGGAGCGGGTTCTGGGCCGCACCGAATCGCTGCTCTACCGGCGCGGCAACTTCAACGGCACCTTCGACGACCTGATCTGTCAGGCGCTCTTGGCAGAGCGCGAGGCCGAGGTCGCGCTGTCGCCGGGCTTCCGCTGGGGCGCCAGCCTGCTGCCGGGACAGGAGATCACCGCCGAGGACGTCTACACCCAGACCGCGATCACCTACCCCAACGCCTACCGGATCGAGATGACCGGCAAGTTCCTGAAGGAGGTTTTGGAGGACGTGGCCGACAACCTCTTCAACCCCGACCCCTACTACCAGCAGGGCGGCGACATGGTCCGGGTCGGCGGCATGCGCTATGCGATCGATATCTCCAAACCGATCGGCCAGCGAATTTCGGAGATGACGCTTGTGAAGACCGGCGAGGCCATCGAGCCGGCGAAGTCCTATATGGTGTCGGGCTGGGCCTCGGTGAACGAGGGCACAGAGGGGCCGCCGGTCTATGACGTCGTCAGCCGCTACATCGAGCGGCAGAAGGTGATCGAGATGCCGGAGGCCTCCAACATTCGGATCGGCGGTCGGTAGACTCTTCCTGGCGCGCCCAAGGCTCGAGGAGTACCGCTCTTGACGGAAAACGGATCTGCATCCCCCCACCGGCCATTCTCACCGTCCTTGCGAGCGAGCATTGCGAGCGCGGCAATCCAGACTGGATCGCCGCGGCGCTTCGCGCCTCGCGATGACGACGGCGCGGACCGGCAGGTCGAGCTGGTAGGCACGACCTGCCACAATATCGTCTAGCAGGCCGAGCGAGGCACGATGGGCGGTTTCGAGGTCTCATACGTCGGTGCCCTAGGCGCGGGCCTGTTGAGCTTTCTCTCGCCCTGCGTCCTGCCGCTGGTGCCGCCCTACCTCTGCTTTATCGGCGGCGTCAGCCTCGACCAGATGACCGCCGACGAGGGCCCGGACCCGGCCCTGATGCGCCGCGTCTTCGCGACCTCGGTGCTGTTCGTGCTCGGTTTCTCCACCGTCTTCGTGACGCTCGGCGCCACCGCCTCGGCGCTCGGCCAATTGCTGGCCGACTACCTGGACGTCCTGGCCAAGATCGCCGGCGCAGTGATCATCGTCCTCGGCCTCCACTTCATCGGCGTCTTTCGGATCGCGCTCCTCTACCGCGAGGCCCGCTTTGAGGCCGCCGCCCGCCCGGCCGGCTTCGTCGGCGCCTATGTCATCGGTCTTGCCTTCGCCTTTGGCTGGACGCCCTGCGTCGGCCCGGTCTTGGCCGCGATCCTGTTCGTCGCCGGCAGCGAGGACTCGATCGCCTACGGCACCAGTCTCTTGGCCGTCTATTCGGCCGGCCTCGGCGTGCCCTTCCTGATCGCAGCCTTGGCGGTAAAGCCCTTCATGGCCTTCATGCAGCGGTTTCGCCGCCGCATGCTGATGGTGGAACGGGCGGTCGGCGCCCTCCTCGTCGTCACCGGCGTGATGTTCCTCACCGGCACCTTCCAGGAGCTTGCCTATTGGCTGCTGGAGGCCGTGCCGGCGCTGGGCCGGGTCGGCTGAAGGGCGCGCCGATCAACCGAAGCGGAGATAGAGCAGCCGGTCGGACGAGCCGAGCTCGCGCAGGATGCTGATCAGCCGGCGCGCATCCTTGCCCTCGATCGCCGCCCAGATGCGCGACAGCGAATCGAGGCTCGTCCGCATCAACCGCTCGAATTGCGGGTCCTGGGCGTAGGCGACCGGCGCCTCGTCGCGGCAGCGCTCGTACCAGTGACTGGTCACCGCCAGAGCCCGGCGCAGCTTATCCACCTCCTGCCAACGCTCGAAGTCGGGCGGCGCATGGCGAAACTGGAAGAGCTGCCGGAAGGCCGCGTTCGCCTGGTCGACACAGTCGGAGAAGAGGAAGACGCCGTTCCGCCGCCTGAGCTTACCCAGGATGCTTCGGACCGGTGCCAGCTCTGTCTTCGCCACTGCCGCATCGCCTGCCTCAACGGCGGCCAGGCTGCGCTCGATCCGCCCGCCGACATTGTCCAATGTCTCCCGCCAGGCGGCGTCCTGGGCATAGGGGTCGGGCGGCGCCTTGCCGAACCTGTCGACGAGGGCGCCCCATTTTTCACGCATCTGCGCCAGCTCGAAAGCGGCCACCATGGTGTTGCCGGTGCGGAGATAGAAGCCGGCCTGGCGATAGTGCCCCGAGGCTTCGGCAACGACGGTGTGGAATTCGGAGACCTGGCCCGCAGCCGCCCCGCCGGACGCCAGAAGAGCGAGCATCGAGATCAGGATCGAGATCGACAGCAACAACCGGGTCATACCTCGAACCTCTTTCACCACCGACGTCGGCTCCCGTGACCGCAAATATTGGCTACATGCGATTCTTGGAATATGTTACGGTCGGCGCGGACGAAAGACAATCGAGGAGCTTGGCCCCCCGTGATTTCGAGGCGACTCATGAACGGCTTGGCACTGGCCGCCGTCGGATCGCTCTTTGCGCCTGGCCGCGTCGACGCCGCCGGTTCCGATGCCGAGCCGGTGCTCTCCGAGACCGGCCTCCACACCCAGCCTTGGTTCCTCGAGAGCTTCCTCGAGCTCGCCGACGACTTGGCAGAGGCGGCGGGCAACGGCAAGCGACTGGCGATCATGTGGGAGCAGGAGGGCTGTCCCTACTGCCGCGAGACCCATCTCGTGACCCTGCGGATCCCGGAAATTCGCGACTACATCAAGGCCAACTTCGAGGTCCTGCAGCTCGACATCCACGGCTCGCGCGAGGTCGTCGATTTCGACGGCACGGGCCTGGAGGAGCGCGCTTTGGCACGCCGCAACCAGGCCCGCTTCACGCCGACGATCCAGTTCTTCCCCGATACCCTGGCCGAAATCACCGGCCGCGTGGGCAAGGAGGCCGAGGTCGCCCGCATGCCCGGCTACTTCCGGCCCTTCCACTTCCTGACCATGTTCCAGTTCGTGCGCGAGAAAGGCTATCGGGACGGCGACTTCCGCGCCTTCCTGGAGGCTAAGGTCAAGGCGTTGAAAGCAACCGGCAAGCCGCTGCCGTCCTGGTAGGGCGAAGCTTCTAGAATTCCAGTTTGTCGGTGACGGCGGCGATGCCGTCGCGGCCGCAGGCATCGTCGGCCTCACCGCCGGGGGCGCCGGAGATGCCGACGCCGCCCACCATCGCGCCGCCGGCCTGGACCGGCACGCCGCCGCCGATCATCAGCGCGCCGGCGACTTGCCGGACGCCCGACTGCGGCTTGCCGGCCTGGCTGACCTCGGCCATCTCGAGCGTGTCGGTGCGGAAACTGACCGCGGTCCAGGCCTTGCGGCGCGCCGTCTCGACCGTGTGCGGACCGGCGAAGCGGTCGCGAAGCGCCACTTGCACAAGGCCGAACCGGTCGACGACCACGACCGCGACCTGAAAGCCGGATTTGCGACAGCTTTCCAACGTCGCCTGCGCCAGCTCGAGCGCCACATCGGGGCTCATCACCTTGAAGGTGACCAGGGCCGGCGCCTCGGCCCGCGCCGGCAACAAGGCCAGCAGCGACAGCATCAAGCCGACCGTCATCACTCTCAACATTGTCTCACCTCCGCATTTTGGTCATCGGCCGTACTCGCTCTGGTCCCAGGGCAGGCCCGCGCCGTCGCCGTCTCCAGTTGCTTCATCAAGATGCCGAGCAGCCCCCAGAAATGGTCCTCGCCGGCATAGCCGAGAATGCGACCGTATTCGCGGCCACCCTCGACCAGGACGAATGTCGGCGTGTAGACGACCGCAGCGAGACCCGCCAGGTCGGCCGGCAGTTTATCGTGGATGTCGACCCGGCGCAGTGGCGCCCGCCGTGCCTCCTCTGTCTTCGGATAGATCGGGCCAATCTCTTCGTCCCAAGCCTCGCACCACTCGCAGGCGGTGCTCTCGAACATCACCAGCTCGGCCGCGGCCGCCGGCCTGGCCAACGCCGTCATCGCCACCAACAGACAAAAGAGACTCGTTCTCAAGGTTCCCGACACGCGCCAACGCGGCCTCGGCCGCCCATGGCGGTCAATCTATCAAATCGGAATGCGATTGTCTTCCTGTTGCCGGGTTGGGTGACAATCCGCCGCTCCAACATTATGAACGTCACGAGTTCGCGCGACCCGACAACCGGGCGCGCCGGTACGAGGGGAGAGCATGAGCATGAGAACCCGTTTCACCGAGCTCTTCGGCATCGAGCATCCGGTCGTCCAAGGTGGCATGCAGTGGGTGGGCCGGGCCGAGTTGGTCTCGGCCGTGGCCAATGCCGGGGCGCTGGGATTCCTGACCGCCCTGACGCAACCGACGCCGGAAGCTCTGGCCGCCGAGATCGCGCGCTGCCGCGAAATGACGGACAAGCCCTTCGGCGTCAACCTGACGATCCTGCCGACGCTGAAGCCGGTCCCGTACGACGAGTATCTCGGCGCCATCGTCGACAGCGGCATCAAGATCGTCGAGACCGCCGGCCGCAACCCGGAGCCGCACCTGCCGGCGCTGAAGGCCGCAGGCGTCAAGGTCATCCACAAGTGCACCTCGGTCCGCCACAGCCTGAAGGCCGAGCGGATCGGCTGCGACGCGGTCAGTGTCGACGGCTTCGAGTGCGCCGGCCATCCGGGCGAGGACGACATTCCGGGCCTGATCCTGCTGCCGGCGGCGGCCGACAAGCTCACGATCCCGTTCATCGCCTCGGGCGGCTTCGGCGACGGCCGCGGCCTGGTGGCGGCCCTGGCGCTGGGTGCGGACGGCATCAACATGGGGACCCGCTTCATGGCCACCAAGGAGGCGCCGGTCCACGACAAGGTGAAAGCGCTGATGGTCGAGGCCGACGAACGCCAGACCCGGCTGCTCTACCGCACGCTCCGCAACACCGCCCGGGTCTACCGCAACAGCGTCGCCGACGAAGTGGTGCAAATCGAGCGCGAGAAGGGTTCCGAGACCACCATCGACGACCTGTCGCATCTGGTCGGCGGTGTCCGCGGCCGCCGAGTCTTCGAGGACGGCGACTTGGAGCACGGCACCTGGAGCGCCGGCCTGGTGCTCGGCCTCATCCACGACATCCCGAGCGTCGCCGAGCTGGTGGCGCGGATCGTCACCGATGCCGAGGCATTGATCCGGGACCGCCTGGCAGGGGCGCTGTCGGCGGCCTGAGGGGACCCGTTCCTCGGCAAATTAGTCGGCCATCGCCTCGACACGAATCGAAGCGCCGTCGCGGACCGAGGCGAGCTGGCGCACATCATCGAGCGCCCGGCCCCAGATGTTGGTCGGCGCCGCCAGGCGAATCTCGTCGCCCTGGCTGATCGGCGTGGGTCCGAAGCCGATGGCAATCGAGTCGCCCTCGACCCAGAAGGCAAGCTCGCCCGCTTCGACGACGGCACGCGCGTCGGCCTCGCGGGCAACGCTGAGGGGGGTCGAGAAATAGACTTCCTCGCCCCAGGTGTTGGCTCGGGCCTCGAAGGGCAGGGCTGCCCAGATCGCGTCCGCGGTCGGGGTCTCGAACAATTCGGCCCGAATGGCGATATCGGCGATGGTCATTCGCAACTGGCGCATGGCGGTGGCTCGCTCGGCTTGGTTGTCCTAGTGGCAAAGCCTATCGCCTGAAGGCAAGGCGCGGCAAAGCTAAAGATCGACGCCGCGTTTCTCGAGCGCGCGGCGCCACTTGTCGTCGTTGGCCGGGCCGAAGACCAGGTCGTCGTCGGCCGGGATCCAATGCCAATCGCCGCGGCCGATCTCGCCTTCCAATTGCCCCGGCCCCCAGCCGGCGTAGCCGAAGGCGATCACCGCCTGCTCGGGTCCGGTGCCCTCGGCCAGCGCCTGCACGACCTCGACGTTCGAGGTCACGCCATAGCCGTTCTTGACCGCGAGCGTCCCGTCGATGGCGAATTCGAGGCGATGGACGACGAAGCCGCGCCGCGGCTCGACCGGCCCGCCGTAATGAATCTCGACTTTGCGTTGAAAGCGCTTTCCCTTGGCCTCGGGGTCGTTAAGCAGCAAGGCCAGCGGCGCCACCACCAGCGTCTTGTTGACGATCAGGCCCATCGCGCCCTCGGCATTGTGGCGCACCATCAAGATCACGCTTTCCCGAAAGCGGGGGTCGGGCATGGATTCGGCCGCGACAAGCAGCTCGCCGGCGTGGCTCTCGAAGTCGTCGACCCGGCCCTTGCCCTCGGCGGCGGCGACCAGTCCCAGCGCCAGACACGCCAGCAGCAGCCGCGCCCCGCTCCGAGGCCGAAGCACCCGGCAGATCGTCGCATGAAGGCGGTGCGGCATTCCTCTATTGTGCCAGAGCCGAGGCTCGGGCAAAAGCGGAGCCGGCATTCGAGATGGAGAGCGCGAGGCGGGCATGATCGAGCGATATGACTGCATCGTCGTCGGCGCCGGCATGGCCGGCGCGACGGCCGGCTATCATTTGAGTGCGGAAGCTCGGGTGCTGGTCCTGGAGATGGAGGACCAGCCCGGCTACCACACCACTGGACGCTCGGCCGCGGTCTATTCCGAGTGGTACGGCAACCCCGTCATCAACGGCCTCACCACCGGCGGCAAGGCCTTCTTCCTGGAGCCGCCCGGCGGCTTCGCCGAGCACCCGCTGCTGAGCCCGCGCGGCGTTCTGCTGATTGGCCGCGAGGACCAGCGGACCGCCCTCGACGAGGCCGAGGAGTCGGGCCGCCACCTGCCGACGATCCGCCGCCTCGACCGCGATCAGACGCTGACGCTTTGCCCCGTGCTGCGCCCCGACTACGTTTCGGGCGCCATCTTCGAGCCCGACGCCATGGACATCGACGTCCACGCCCTGCACCAGGGGTTCCTGCGAGGCCTGCGGGAACGGGGCGGCCGCATCGTCACCGACGCCAAGGTCGAGGCCTTGGCGCGCGGGGGCGAGCTCTGGCGGGTGACCTCGAAGGCCGGGTCCTTCGAGGCCCCGATCGTCGTCGACGCCGCCGGCGCCTGGGCCGACGAAGTCGCGCAGATGGCCGGGGTCGCACCGGTCGGCCTCGAGGCGAAGCGGCGCACGGCGATCCTGTTCGAGCCGCCCGCCGATCTCGAGATCGGCACCTGGCCGGCGGTGATCGACGTCGACGAGGAGTTCTACTTCAGGCCGGATGCCGGCAAGATCCTGGGCTCGCCGGCGGACGAGACGCCACAGCCGCCGGCCGACGCGCAGGCCGACGAGCTGGACGTCGCCCTCGCCGTCGACCGAATCGAGCGGGCGACCTCGCTCCGGGTCGGGCGCATCGAGCACCGCTGGGCAGGCCAGCGCACCTTCGCCCCCGACAAGACGCCAGTCGTCGGCTTCGATGCCGCCGCCCCGGGCTTCTTCTGGTTTGCGGGTCAGGGCGGCTACGGCATTCAGACCGCACCGGCGATGGGCCGGCTCGCCGCCGCCTTGATCGGGAGCCGGGGCGTGCCCGACGACCTGGCGAGCCTCGGGATCACCGAGATCGCGGTCTCGCCGGCCCGCTTTCGACCCGTGTAGACGACCTCTCGCACTCGCTCAGGAATTCGGAGATCCACCCCATGAAGACCTTCATTGCCTGCCTCGGGACCGAGACCAACACCTTCTCACCGATCCCGACCGGCCTCGAGACCTTCGCCGAGACCATGCTCTACCACGGCGACGCGACGGCCCACGACCACTCCCTCTTCGCCGGGCCGCTGCACGTCTGGCGCCAGCGGACCGAGGCGCATCAGGGCCAGGTCGTGGAGAGCTTGGCCGCCTTTGCCCAGCCCGCCGGCATCACCGTCCGGGCGGTCTACGAAAGCCTGCGCGACGAGGTCCTGGACGATCTCCGCCGAGCGCTGCCGGTCGACATGGTGCTCCTCAACATGCACGGCGCCATGGTCGCGGACGGCTACGACGACTGCGAGGGCGATCTCTTGACGCGGGTCCGCGACATCGTCGGGCCCGACGTGCCGGTCGGCGCCGAGCTCGACCTCCACTGCCACATCACCGAGGCGATGCTGGAGGCCGCCACCGCCATCATCACCTTCAAGGAATACCCGCACACCGACCCCAAGGAGCGGGCGGCGGAGCTCTTCGAGATCTGCCTGGCCGCGGCCGAGGGCCGGACGAAGCCCGTGATGGCGACCTACGATCTCCGCATGATCAACTCCTACCGCACGCCGGAGGAGCCGTTGCGGTCGTTCGTCGACCGCATGCAGGCGCTCGAAGGCGAGGACGGCATCCTCTCGGTCTCCTTCGGCCACGGCTTTCCCTATGCCGACGTCGCCGACGTCGGCGGCAAGGTTCTGGTGGTCGCTGACGGCGATGCGGGGGCCGCGGCCGGGCTCGCCGAGCGCCTCGGCCGCGAGATCTGGGAGATGCGGGACGAAATCGCCGCACCCAGGCTCACGATCGATCAGGCGCTCGACCGCGCGCTCGAGGTCGACGGCGGACCGGTGGTCTTGGCCGACGTCGCCGACAACGCCGGCGGCGGCGCCCCGAGCGACGCCACCTTCGTGCTGGCCCGCATTCTGGAGCGCGGCATCGCCGACGTATTGAACGGCCTCTATTGGGACCCGGTCGCGGTCCGCTTCTGCAAGGAAGCGGGCGAGGGCGCCACCCTGCAGCTTCGGATCGGCGGCAAGTGCGGTCCCGCCTCGGGCAACCCTCTCGACCTCGAGGTCCGGGTCCGGCGCATCGTCGAGGGCGCGACACAGAGCTTCGGCCCCCCCACCAACGGCCTCGGCGACGCGGTCTGGGTCAGCGCCGCCAACGGCATCGACTTGGTCCTGAACAGCGCCCGCACCCAGGTCTTCCATCCCGACGCCTTCACCGGCCTGGGCCTCGACCCGGCGACCAAGCGCTTGGTGGTCGTGAAGTCGACGCAGCACTTCTACGCCGGCTTCGCGCCGCTGGCGAAAGAAGTCCTCTACATCGCCTCGCCCGGCACGCTCAGCTCCGACTACGCCGCCATGCCGTACAGCAAGCGGGGCCTGCCCTACTGGCCCAAGGTCGCCAATCCCTGGGCGAAATAGCGCACCGCTCAGGCGGGCCTCAGGACACGAAGGCGGGGACCCGGCTGGCTGCGCCAGACGAGCGTCATGATCAACACCAGGTTGACGACGTTGCTGGCGACGCCGGTGATGAAGGCGAGCTGATAGCCGCCCGTCAGATCGAAGATCAGGCCGCCGAGCCAGCCGCCGAGACCCATGCCGATGGTCCCGAAGAGGTAGACGACGCCGGTGCGCCAGCCGGCCTGGTTCTCAGGAAAGAGCTCGCGCACGACCAGCGAGTAGGACGGCACGATGCCGCCGAAGACGAGGCCGAAGAGCGCCGACAGGAGATAGAGGCCGAGCATGCCGTCAAAAAGGGTGTAGAACGACAGCACCATCGCCTGTAGCCCGGAGCTGAGCAGGATCGTCTTCAGGCCGCCGATCCGATCCGCGGTCCAGCCGAAGATCAGCCGGCTCATGAAGGCACAGGCCAGCAGCAACGACAACATCTCCGCACCCCGCGCGGCGCTGTAGCCGAGGTCCGAGCAGTAGGCGACGATGTGCACCATCGGCATCGACATGGCGATGCAACAGCCGACGATGGCGACCCCCAACATCGCCAGCACCAGGTTCGCCCTCAGGCCCAGGACGCGGCCGTCGGCATCCATCTCGCCGCGGCTCGGCATGCTGCCGGGGGTGTTGCCTGGTCGGGGCCGTCTCAGTGCCAGCGAAAGCGGCAGGACGATGACGAGAGCGACGATGCCGTAGCCGATCATGCTCATCCGCCAACCATAGGCGTCGATGGACCAGCGGAAGATCGACGGCCAGAGGGCACCGGCCAACGGCTGGCCGCTGGCGACGATGGCGACGGCCATGCCGCGGCGGCGGTCGAACCAGCGGGTGGCGTTGCTCATCAACGGCGCGAACATGGCGCCGTTCCCGATCAGGCCGACCAGAATGCCCTGGGCGAAGAGAAAGCCCACCATCTCGGTGCTGTAGCCGGTGAGGATGGAGCCGAGCGCGATCGCCACGGCGCCGATGATCGCCGGGCCGAACATGCCGCGCCGGTCCGACCACCAGCCCATCAATATGCCGCCGAAGCCGGCGCCGACATAGATCACGGTGTAGGCCAGCGAGGGAATGCTGCGGGGCCAGCCGAAATCCGCTGCGATCGGCTTCAGCCCGACCACCACCAAATAGGTGCCGCCGAAGGTGACGGACAGGATCAGCGTCGAGGCCGTGACCACCAACCAGCCATAGGCCGTCTCGATGCTGGCGCCGGCGCCGCCGGCGGTCTCGCGCGTCGCAGTCATGGGGTTGGCACTCCACTGACCGGCGGCGAGCTTAGTCCTTGGCGTCCGCTTTGAGTAGGGCCGGGGCCGGGTTACGGTGTTCACGGGCCCCGTATCGAGTAGCCCGCAGATGCGGCTCCGGCGGCGAACCGTGGAGGATCGACCATGACCGACAGTGCCGAGATTCACGGCATCTACCCGATGCTCTATGCCATGTTCGATTCCGCTGGCGCGATCGATTCGGGTGCCGTCGCCGCCGAGGTCGAGGTCTGCGTCGCCAACGGCGCCCACGGCATCGCCGTCGGCGGCCTGGCCTCGGAGTGCAACAAGCTCTCGACCGACGAGCGTCGTATCCTGATGGAAGCCGCGGCGGCGGCGCTCGACGGCCGCCTGCCGCTGTCGGTGACCATCGCCGAAAGCAACATCGAGGGCCAGGTGGCGATGGTGCGTGCCGCGCACGAGGCGGGTGCCGCCTGGGCGGTGTTGCAGCCGCCGCCGGTCAAGGGCGCCTCGGAAGCCGAGCTCATCCGCTTTTACGGCGCCGTCGCCGATGCATCGCCAATCCCCATCGGCATCCAGAACGCGCCCGAATACATCGGCATCGGCGTCTCCAACGCCGGCTTCGCCGAGCTCAACCGCCGCCACCCCAACGTCTCGATTTTGAAGGCCGAGGGACCGGCGACCTATATCGCCGGTTTGGCAGCCGAGACGGGCGGCGTCTTCCGCCTCTTGAACGGCCGCAACGGCATCGACCTGATCGATTCGCTGCATGCCGGCTGTCACGGCATGATCCCGAGCGTCGAGACGGTCGACGTGCAGACCAGGATCTACGAGCAGGTGCGCGCCGGCGAGGACCAGGCGGCAGAGCGCGCCTTTTCCGAGATCCTGCCGCTGCTGTACTTTCTGATGCAGTCGATCGACCACCTGCTCTGCTATGGCAAGCGTCTGACGGCGCGGCGGATCGGCCTCGCCGAGGTCCACGACCGGACACCCGCGCAAGTGCCCACCGCCTTCGGCCTCGAGGTTCTGGAACGCTGGTCGAAGCACTTGCCGGCATTCTGAGCAGGTCGGACGAGCGTCGGCCCGGTGCGCTTCTTGACCAGTATCTGGTAATCGTCTTTATGGTTCCGATCCGGTATTGTTGGTGTCTTGGCCAGATTTGACACCGGGATTGGAAATCCAAGAGGTACGGTAATGGCAAAGAAGGCTGCCGAGCAGATCAACGAGAGGGCTCTCACAAAGGGAGAGCTGCGCAAATTGAACGCGCTCAGAAAGTCGATCGGCGAGGAGTTGGGGGAAAGGGCCTTTGTCGAGTGGTTCCGCAAGAAGTCGGACAAGGCAATGGCGGTGACGCGCGACCGCAACGCCGAGAAGATTCTGGCCGCGCTGCAGCCGCTCATCGATGGCGGCGAGCTCACCATTCGGCGTGGCGGCTACCGCATTCGACGTGGCCGCGGGCGGATCATCGTCGAGCCGGCGAGAGGCGACTAAGCCGCCGCCTCCCACCCTTCCCGAACGGCGGAGGAGGACAAGCGTGATGGCTTCGAACCAGGTGCCTTTCGACCCGGCGGTGGGCGAGCTCTTCCTCCGCTATGCGCGGCTGGTGGCGGGCCGGGGCTACATCCACAATACGCTCGGCAACATGGCGATCCGGGTACGGGCGCCCGGTTTCGAGCACGGCGTCGCCTATACCAAGCACGCCGAGGTCTCGCTCGAGGAGATGAGCCTCGACAACATCGTCATCACCGACATCCCCACGAGTGAGATCCTTTACGGCGAAGCCATGACCAGCGTCGGCCACAACCTGAACCGCGAGATCCTCCGCCTACGACCCGACATCGACGCCACCATCCACGTCCACGACGACCACACCATTGCCCTCTTCGCGTCGGGTGGCTTCAACGAGGTCGGCGTGATCTCGGCCGATTTTCCTTTCATCCACGGCAAGCCGGCATACTTCCTGTCGGCTGACATCGACGTCGAGAGCGACGCCCGACGGATCAAGGACTTTATCGCCGATACCAATTGCCTGGTGCTGCTCGGCCACGGCGTAACGACCCTCGGCCGCTCGATCTCGGAGGCCTATCATCGGCTCACCGCCTTCACCTCGGAAGTTCGCCGCGTCATCATGGCCGAGCAGTTGGCCGGCCTCAAAGGCACCCGCGTCCAATACCGCTCGCAGCAACAGATCGAGGAGATGTACCGCCTGGCCGAGCAGGTGATCTATCCCGACCGGGCCGAGGACGTGATGCGCTGATCGGCGCGGATCGCCTTCCGGGTTGGTTGGTTGTAGGCTCGGGGCGTGCTGAGAATAGCATTCGACATCGGCGGTACTTTCACCGACTGCGTCCTGCATGACGGCGCGTCCGGTGCTGTCCACACCCTGAAGACGCCCTCCACCGCGGCCGATCCCGCCGAGGCGGTGCTGCAAGGGCTCGATGCCCTGCTGGAAACGGCCAGAGCCACGCCCGACCAGGTGGCGGCGATTCTGCATGCCACCACCGTAGCCACCAACGCCGTCATCGAGCGCAAGGGCGCGCCGACCGCGCTGATCACGACGCGCGGCTTTCGCGACGTCCTGATCATCGGCCGTCAGAAGCGCCAGGAAATCTACGACCTCTATCTCGATAAGCCAGCGCCGCTGGTCCGCCGCCGCGACATCCACGAGGTACCCGAGCGGACCGGGTTCGACGGCGAGGTGATCGAGGCCTTGGATCTGGACGCGCTGGACGCCGTGGTCGACGCCATAGCGGCCGGTGAGGCGCGCTCGATCGCGGTGGCGCTGCTGCACGCCTACGCCAACCCGGCCCACGAGCAGGCGATCGCCGGCCGGCTGGCCGAGCGGGCGCCGGAACTGCCGGTCTCGCTCTCCTCGGAGATCTCGCCCAAGTTCCGCGAGTACGAGCGCACCAACACGACCGCCGTGAACGCCTATGTCCGACCCGTGGTCGACCGCTATCTCGGCCGCCTGCAGGCGGCGCTGACGGAGCGCGGCTTCGACCGCGAGCTCTCGATCATGCAGTCGAACGGCGGCCTGGTCTCGCCCGAGCTGGCCCGGCACTACCCCGTCCGTATCCTGGAGTCCGGGCCCGCCGCCGGCGTCCTGATGGCCGCCATGGTCGGTGCCGCCGACGGCGCCGAGCACGTCATCACCTTCGACATGGGTGGCACCACGGCGAAACTTGGCGCCGTCGACGGCGGCGTGCCCGCAATCACGCCCACCTTCGAGATCGGACAGGTCGCCAACCGGCCGGGCAGCGGCCTGCCCGTCAGCGTGCCTTCGGTGGAGCTTCTGGAGATCGGTGCCGGCGGCGGCTCCATCGCCGGCCTGGAGATGGGCATGATAACGGTCGGGCCCGAGAGCGCCAGCGCCGAGCCCGGCCCGATCTCGTACGGCCGGGGCGGTGCGCGTCCAACCGTGACCGATGCCAACGTCGTCCTGGGCTACATCGATCCCGGCTACTTCAACGGCGGTGCCATGCGGCTGGACGGCGACGCGGCGGCGGGTGGTATCGACGCAGAGATCGCCCGGCCCTTGGGCCTCTCGACCGGCGAAGCGGCCTGGGGCGTGCACCTGGTCGCCACCAACAACATGGAACACGCCATGCGCGTCGTCTCGGTCGAGCGCGGCCGCGACCCACGCCGCTACACCATCGTCGCCTTCGGCGGCGCCGGGCCGCTGCACGCGGCGCGCCTCGCGCGCGGCATCGGTGTGCCGCGAGTGCTGGTGCCGGCCGCAGCAGGCGTCGGCTCCGCCGTCGGCCTGCTCCGGGCCGAACCGCGGATCGACGTCGGCACCACCAGGCTTCTGACCCTGTCGGCGGGCACCGGGCCGGCGATCGCCGAGCTCTTCGCCGAGCTCGAGGCGCGGGCGCGGGCCGAGCTGGCGCAACTCGGTAGCGCCGACGAGGCCCGATGGTCGCGCTATGCCTATCTGCGCTATGCGGGCCAGGGCTTCGAGATCCACGTCGACCTGCCGCAGGGCCCGATCGGCGACGACTACCCGGCCCGCGCGGCGGCGGCCTTCCACGACGCCTACGAGCGCCAGCGCCACTACCGAGACGACGGGGCTGAGGTCGAGGCGGTCGATTGGGTGCTGGTCGCCACCCTGCCGCGGCCGGCGACGGAAGGCCTCGCCTTCGCCGGCGAGGCGACGGCGCGCCGGGCGAGCCGGCAGGCCTGGCTGCCCGAGACCGGCGGCTATGCCGAGGTGCCGGTCTCTAACCGCGCCGCGCTCGCCGCCGACGGGCCGACGGTAGGCCCCTTGATCGTCGAGGACCCGGACGCGACGACGCTGGTGCTGCCGGGCGACCTCGCCGGCGTGACGGCGGAGGGTCATCTGAGAATTGATATTGCCGGGGAGGACGGCTGATGTCCGAGCAAGAGATCGATCCGATCACGCTGACCGTGATCTGGAAGGGGCTGCTCTCGATCGCCGAGGAGCTGGGCGTGACGCTCCGCCACACTGCCTTCTCCGAAGGCGTGCGCGAGGGCGACGATTTCTCGACCGCGATCTTCGACGCCGGCGGCCGGATGATCGCGCAAGGCCCCTTCAGCCCCGGCCACCTGGGCTCGTTCCCCTACGTCGTGACCGCGGCGCTTGCGTACTTTTCGGCCGAGCGGCTCCGGCCCGGCGATGCCATCCTGCTGAACGACTCGGCGCTGGGCTCGGGCCACTTTCCCGACACCTTCCAGATCCTGCCGGCCTTTCTCGACGATCGCCTCATCGGCTTCGTCTGCAACTCGGCGCACCAGGTCGACATGGGCGGCGCCGCGCCCGGCTCGCAGAAGGTCGCAGGCGTCACCGAAGCCTATCAAGAGGGCTTGCGCATCCTGCCCGTCCGCTTCGTCCGCGAGGGCGAGATCGACGAGGACATCATGCGTATCGTCACCGGCAACGTGCGCATGCCGGACAAGGTCCGGGGCGACTTGATGGCGCAGCTCGGCGCCAATCGTTCGGCGGCGGCCCGGTTGGCACGGCTCTTCGCCGACTACGGCGCCGAGACCATCAGCCGAGCCTACGAGATCATCCTCGCCCGCTCGGAGGCGAGCATGCGAGCGGCGCTGGCCAAGGTGCCGGCCGGGACCTACAGCTTCGAGGACCATCTCGACGACTACGGGCCCGAGACACCGCCCGTCACCATGGCGGTCGACGTCACCTTCGACGGTGCCGGCGAGGTGACGGTGGATTTCTCGCGCTCCAGCGATCAGGTGCCGGCGGCGATCAACTCCTACATCAACTACACCCGTGCCTATTCGGTCTTCGCCATCAAGGTCTTCTGCGATGCCTTCGGACCGCAGAACGCCGGCAACATGCGGCCGATCAAGGTCGTGGCCCGCGAGGGATCGTTCTTCAATCCCCGCTTCCCCGCACCCAGCGGCGGCCGCGCGGCGCTGCAAGTGCGCATGTTCGACGCCATCAACGGGGCCCTGGCCCAGGCCCTGCCGGAGCGGGCGATGGGCGCCTTCTCGCATTGGTCCAATCCCAACTTCGGCGGCATCGACGACCGTACCGGCCAGCCCTTCGTCATGTACGACCTCGGCCTCGCCGGCTATGGCGGCCGCCACGACCGGGACGGGGCGGAGGCGCTGAGCCCGGTGATGAACTGCTCCAACATCCCCGTCGAGGTGCACGAGACCCACAACCCGGTGCGCGTTCGCCGGCTGGAGCTGATCGCCGACTCGGGCGGCGCCGGGCGCCATCGCGGCGGTTCCGGCCTGCGCAAGGACATCGAGCTTCTGAACAGTCGGGCAACCTTGTCGCTGCTCGGCGACCGGCACCGCTTCGAGCCCTATGGCGTCTTCGGCGGCGAGCCCGGCAGTCGAGCGGAGACGATCCTCAACCCCGGCCGCAACGCCCGCTCGCTGCCGTCGAAGGATTCGCTCGAGATCGAGCGCGGCGACATCGTCAGCTTCCGGCTCTCGGGCGCCGGCGGCTATGGCCCGCCGGCCGAGCGCGACCCTGCCGCCCTCGCCGACGACGTCGCCGACGGCTACGTCACGCCCGAGCACGCCCGGCGCAAATACGGCTTCGCCGATACCGAATAGGAAACGTGTCGTTCGGGCGAAGCCGGCCAGCGCGCCGTCATTGCGAGCGAGCGAAAGCGAGCGTGGCAATCCAGTCGATATCGATGCCGCAACCAATCTTCGAAACGCTGAGCGCAAAGCTGGATCGCTTCGTCGGCTTCGCCTCCTCGCGATGACACCGGCAGCGTTGGTTCGAGTATGGGCCCGTCTCAGAGCTTGGGGCGGACCTCGTTGGCGAAGCGATCGAGGATGTTGCGGGCGTTCTCGCGGGTCTCGACGCGGATGTCGAAGCAGAACTCGGTGGCGCCGGCATCCCGGTAGCGCTGCAGCGCGTCGACGATGTCCTGCACCCGGCCCTCGGTCGCCTCTTGGCCCTCGGCGGGCGGCCCGTCCTGGAAGGTCAGCGCCATCTTGGGCGCGATCGGAAAGCCCTCGGCGTTGCGTCCCTCCGCGGCCAGCGCCGCCTCGAGGTCGCCGCGCACCTCTGCCAGGGTTGTCGGCGACAGCTTGAAGGGATGCCAAGCGTCGCCGAAGCGCGCCACCCGGCGGATCGCCGCCGGCGAGTTGCCGCCGATGTAGATCGGCGGGTGCGGCGCCTGCGCCGGTCTCGGTCCCATCGCCGCCTCTTTAAAGCGATAGAAGCGGCCCTCGAAATCGGACTCATCCTCGGTCCAGAGCCTCTTCACGATCGCCAGGCCCTCGTCGGCGCGAGCGCCCCGCTCCTCGAAGGGATAGCCCAGCGCCTCGAACTCCTCGCGGTTCCAACCGACGCCGACGCCGAAAATGATGCGCCCATCGCTCAAGCAATCCAATTCCGCCAACTGCGCCGCCACCTCGATCGGGTTCCGCATCGGCAGAACCAGAACGCTGGTGCCGAGCCGCACCGTCCGTGTCTTGGCCGCCAGATAACCGAGTACGCTGAAGGGGTGGTAGTAGGTGCGCCGCCAGGGCTCGGGCAGCTGGCCGTCGGGCCGGCCAGGATAGCGCGAGACGTAAAGCCGCGGCAGGATGATGTGATCGCTGGCCCAGAGCACGTCGAGGCCGAAGGTCTCGGCGTTCGCCGCCATGGCATCGAAGGTCTCGCGCCCGGCGGCGTCGCCCCGGCTGATGATCGAGACGCCGTACTTCATCACCTGGTCCTCTCCAACTGCTCCCCGGCGGCTCGCCCGATCCTATGTCGCCGGGGTATGGGCGGCAAACCATCATGGCCCCGGCGCCAACGGCGGCCGAAGCAGATGATCGGCCGCCATTCGCCACCAAATTGCGGTCGAGAACCCGGACGGATAGAGTGATGCCCGCGGCCGGCCGTCATCTGGCAAGCGTCGGCGGAAACAAGCTGGAAACTCGTCGAAATGGGTGAACCCCGGGGGCCTTGGAAACAACCGCCGGACCAGGACTCGACGTCTACCGGTGGCGGCGGCCTGTGGCTCGTGGCCGTCGTCGCTATCGTCGCCCTGGTGGGATTGTTGGTTTGGCGTTTTCCCGATGCGGTCTCCGCCGACGACTGGCCGCGTCTCGTCTACTTGACGCTTCTCCTGGCGCTGGTCTCCAGCTACCTCTTGGTCGGTCGCTATGTGCCGCTCGCCACCACCTTGAAACAGGCACTTCTCTGGATCGCGATCGCCATGGTCCTGGTGGTCGGCTACAGCTTTCGCGTCGAGATCGGCCTCGTCGGCGATCGCGTCCTGGGCGAGCTTCTGCCCCATCGCGGCATCGCTGTCGGCGAGCGGGCCATCGCGCTCAGGGCCGGCCGCGACGGCCATTTCCGGCTCGAGGCCCTAGTCAACGATCGGCCGGTACGCTTCCTGGTCGACACCGGTGCCACCAGCGTCATCCTGAGCCGCGACGACGCCGAGCGGCTGGGATACGATCTGGACCGGCTCCGCTTCACGCAACGCATGGAAACCGCGAACGGCAGCGTGCGCGGCGCCCCTGTCCGGCTCGATAGCGTCGAGATTGGCGCCCTCCGGCTCGCCGACCTGCCGGCGATCGTCAACGAGGGCGAGATGCGCGGAAGCTCGCTCCTCGGTATCAGCTTCTTGAAGCGGCTGAAATCCTACGAGGTCCGCGACGGCGAGCTGGTGCTGCGCTGGTAGGCGGCCCGCCGCCTTCTGCTAGACTGGCGCGACCGAACCCGTCCTGAGTGCGGAGCGCGTCGCGGATGGCCGAGCATAACCAGTTCGAGCTCTTGGGCCAGCGGCGCTTTCTGCCCTTCTTCGTCACCCAGTTCGCCGGCGCCTTCAACGATAACCTCTTCAAGAGCGCGTTGGTGATCCTGATCGCCTACGGTGCCGCCGACGGTCTGGCGGCGGATGCCGACCTGCTGATCAACCTGGCCGCCGGGCTCTTCATCCTGCCGTTCTTCCTCTTTTCCGCCACCGCCGGACAACTGGCCGAGCGGGTCGAGAAGTCGCGCCTGATCCGGACCGTGAAGCTGGCCGAGGTAGCGATCATGGCGACGGCGCTGGTCGCCTTCTGGCTGGCACAGACCTGGGGCCTGATCTGGCTCCTTTTCCTGATGGGGACGCAGTCGACTTTCTTCGGCCCCGTGAAATACGGCATCTTGCCGCAGCACTTGGCCGAGGAAGAGCTGGTCGGCGGCAACGGCCTCGTCGAGATGGCAACCTTCGTTGCCATCCTGCTCGGCACCATCACCGGCGGCATCTTGATCGGCCTCCAGAACGGCGCCCTGCTGGTCGGCCTCGCCGTTATCGCGGTCGCGATCCTGGGCTGGCTCACCAGTCGCTGGATCCCGCTCGCCCCGGCGACCGCGCCGGAGCTCCGCCTGAATTGGAACATCGTCGCCGAGACCGCCCATATCGTTCGCCTGGCGATGGCCAAGCGCTCGGTCTTCCAGTCGATCCTGGGGATCTCCTGGTTCTGGATGCTGGGTGCCGTGTACCTGACCCAATTCCCGGGCTACACCAAGGGGACGCTGGCCGGCGACGAGGCGGTGGTGACGCTCTTGCTGGCCACCTTCTCGCTCGGCGTCGGCGTCGGCTCGGTCTTCTGCGAGCGGCTCTCGGGCCGGCGGATCGAGCTCGGGCTGGTGCCTTTCGGCTCGATCGGCCTCAGCCTTTTCGGCCTCGACCTCTTCTTCGCCATCGACCCGGCCTGGACCGGCGCACCGCTCCGCGGCATTGGGGACTTCCTGGCCGATGCGGCGGCCTGGCGCGTAATCGTCGACCTCTTCCTCTTGGGCGCCTTCGGCGGCCTCTACATCGTGCCGCTCTATGCGCTCGTGCAGCAGCGCACCGAGCCGCGTTACCGCAGCCGCGTCATCGCCGCCAACAACATTCTGAACGCCCTCTTCATGGTCGGCTCGGCAGCGCTCGCCATCCTCTGCCTCGAGGTCGCGGGCCTCAGCGTGCCCGAGCTCTTCTTGTTGATGGCGGCGCTCAACGTCGCCGTCGCCGCCTACATCTACACGCTGGTGCCCGAGTTCCTGATGCGCTTCCTGGTCTGGCTGCTGATCAGCACGATCTACCGGGTTCGGCCGACGGGCCTCGACAGCCTGCCGGATCGCGGTGCCGCCCTGCTGGTCGCGAACCACGTCAGCTACGTCGACGCGCCGATCATCGCCGGCTCGATCCGCCGCCCCGTGCGCTTCGTGATGGACCACCAGATCTTCCGCGTTCCGGTGCTCAACTTCATCTTCCGTACCGCCGGCGCCGTTCCGATCGCGCCGCGCCGGGTCGACGAGGCGATGTACGAGGCCGCCTTCGAGAAGATCTGTGACTATCTGGCGGCCGGCGAGCTGGTCTGCATCTTCCCCGAGGGCCAGATCACCCGCCATGGCGAGATGAACCCCTTCCGGGGCGGCGTCGCCCGCATCCTGAAGGACCAGCCCGTGCCGGTCGTGCCGATGGCCCTGAAGGGGCTTTGGGGCAGTCTCTTCTCGTTCGCGGGCGGCCGCGTCTTCACCAAGCTGCCGCGTAAGCTCTTCGCCCGCATCGAGCTCGACATCGGCGAGACAATCCCCCCCGAAGCGGCCACGCCCGAACGCCTGCACGAAGCGGTCGCCGCGCTTCGCGGCACGGCGCGCTGAGCGCTCAGCTACGTTCGAAGAGCGTGTCGATGATGGCGCAGTCCGGTACCGTGCCGCCGGCGCACCTCTCGGCCATCTCGTCCAAGACCCGTTCCATCCGCGCCAGGTCGCGGATCTTGGCACGCACCGCATCGCGCTGCGCCAAGGTCAGGGTCTTGACCTCGGCGCAGGTGTAGTTGCCACCATCCACCAAATGCAGCAGCGTTCGGATCTCCGGCAACGGAAATCCCAGCTCGCGGCAGCGCCGGATGAAGCGCAGCCGGTCGACCGCGGCGCCGTCGTACATGCGGTGGCCGCCTTCGGTCCGAGCCGGAGGCGGCAAGAGACCGATGCGCTCGTAATAGCGGATGGTCTCGATGTTGCAGCTCGTGCGTTTCGCCGTCTCGCCGATCGAACTCAGCATGTCGTCCACCCATCCCCCAGGTTGGGCGCGGTTCAGCAACCGCGAGCTGGCGCCGGCGCTCGCCTATGGGTCGCCAACACCGGCGCTGACCGCGATCGACGGCGCCGACTTGAGCGTCTGATAGACGACGCAATAGCGCTCGGTCAGCTTCATCAGGGTCGCCAGCTCGTCATCCGTCAGGTCGCCGTCGATGTCGAAGGCGAGACGTAGGTCGCGGAAGCCTACCGGTGAGGCCTTGTCGACGCCGAGCGTGCCCTTGAAGTCGAGGTCGCCCTCGGCCCGGATCTTGGCGTCCCGGACCGTCAGGTCGAGCGCCGTCGCCACCGCGTTCAAGGTGACGCCGGCGCAGGCCACCAGCGCCTCCAACAACATGTCGCCCGAGCAGGCATGAACACCCGAGCCGCCCGTGGCGGGATGCAGGCCGGCCTCGACGAGGGCACGGCCGGTCTCGACCGAGCAAGTGACGCCCTCGCCGATGGCACCCTCGGCCTTGAGCGTGACGACCGCCGCATCCGGTGCGTCACGGTAGCGTGCCTTGATCGGCGCCTGTAGGTCCTTGAGCGCGGTCGCGTCCATTGCTACTCCCTCCCCTCGGCTCTAGCCGTTAGTCCTTCTTCGGCGCTGGGCCGGTGGCGACGACGCTCGGCCGGGCCGAGATCCGCTCGTGCCACGCCGACAGGTGCGCCAGCTCCTCAGGCACGCGGATACGTGCGATCCGGCCGATGCCGAAGGCGCAGATGGCGGTGATGTCGGCAATCGTGAAGCGCTCGCCGGCGATGTACTCGCGGCTCGCCAATTCACCGTCGAGCCAGGCCATCCGTTCCTCGGCGTTGCGCTTGCAAAGATCGCCATAGGCCGGGACCTGCTCGATTCGTCCTTCCCAATAGGGATGGCCATGGCGGAAGGCCCCAGTCATGTTGGCCATCAGCTCCGATTCCATGCGCCGGTCCCACATCTCCACTTCGGCCCGATCGCGGGCGTCGGTGCCGAGCAGCGGCGGCTCGGGGTGCAATTCCTCGAAGTAGCGGCAAATTGCCTTGGACTCGGCGAGACAGGTACCGTCGTCGAACTCCAGCACCGGGACGCGGGCGAGCGGGTTCTTAGCCACGAAATCGGGCGCATAGTTCTCCTTGGCACCCAGATCAATGTCGACGGTCTCGACCTCGATTCCCTTCTCCATCAGGTAGATCACGACCCGGCGCGGGTTCGGCGCCACAGCGGCGCTCCAAAGCTTCATCTTCCAAGTCTCCTTCCAATGCGCATGCTTTCGCTTTCGGCGGAAAATGGCCGGGCGCCGCCCGGCAGCGCGACCGAAATCGCCCCTTGAATCTGTAGTCGCTACAGGATGCAGTCTAGGGCTATCGCTGTCCAGGAGGTCAACCATGGCAAAGACCCGAAAGATCGAGATCTTCAGCGCCGGCTGCCAAATCTGCGAGGACATAGTTGCCGACATCCGAGCCGCGGCCTGCCCGTCGTGCGACGTCGTGGTGCAGGACATGAAGGACCCGGCGGTGGCATACCGGGCCAAGTCGCTCGGTGTCGAGTCGGTGCCTGCGGTGGCGATCGACGGCGCCCTCGTCGACTGCTGCGCCGGCCGCGGCCCGGACATGGCGCGACTGAAGGCGGCCGGATTGGGTCAACCGCTCGGCTGAACGGATGAAAGAGAAACCCCTACTCGGGATCGGCATCGTCGGCACGGTGGTCACCGCCATCTGCTGTGTGACACCGGTCCTGGTGCTGCTCTTTGGCGCCATCGGTCTCTCGGCCCTGGTCGTCTGGCTCGATTTCGTGCTCTTCCCCCTGCTGGCGCTTTTCATCGCCCTGACGGCCTATGCGGCGCTGCGCTTGCGCCGCGTCGTCGCCGAAAAGCAGGAGTGAGCCGAATGGTGGAGATCCAGACGACGTCCGACCTCACCTGCCCGCAGTGTGGCCATGCACGGCCGGAGGAGATGCCGACCGACGCCTGCTGGTACTTCTACGACTGCCAAGGGTGCGGCGTGGTGGTGAAGCCGCTTCCGGGCGATTGCTGCGTCTTCTGCTCCTACGGCACGGTGCCCTGCCCGCCGGTGCAGGCGGGCGAGGCCTGCAGCCTAACGCCGTCGTCGGCCGAAGAGGGGACGGAGGGGCCTAGCTCAGCACCTCTTTGTTGATGACGTTCTCGGGGTTGAGCTTGCCGTCGAAGCAGTCGGCGACGTTCCGCGCCGCGGCTTGGCCCATGCGGAACATGGACTCGATCGTGACCCCGGCCGAATGGGGGCTGACCAAGATGTTGTCGAGCTGGAAGAGCGGCTCGTTCTCGTCCGCCGGCTCGACGACGAAGGGGTCGATGCCGGCACCGGCGATCCGGCGCGCCTTCAGCGCCTCGTAGAGCGCTTTCTCCTCGATGATGCCGCCGCGCGCGGTGTTGACGACGTAAGCCGTCGGCCGCATCGCCGCCAGCTCGGGCGCCCCCACCATGCCGAAGGTCTCGTCGTTCTTGAGGCAGTTGACCGAAAGGAAATCGATCTCCCCCAGCACCGATCGCCAGTCGCCGACCGGGGTGGCGCCGGCCGTCGCGATGCCGTCCTGAACGACGTAGGGGTCGTGCACCAAGACCTCCATCTCCATAGCGACACAGCGCTTCGCGAGGCGCCGGCCGATCCGCCCGAAGCCCAGGATCAGGAGCTTGCAGCCGGCAAGATCGACCGCCGGTTCTTCGAAGCGGACGCCCCAGTTGCCTTTGCGGACCTCGCGGTCGTAGAGGACGCCCTGCTTGGCCAACGACAGCATGAAGAAGAGCGCGTGCTCGGCCACGGTCACCGAGTTGGCGGTGCCGGCGACGGTGAGCGGGATGCCTCGGACGGTCAGCGCCGCCACGTCGACGGGGTCGTAGCCGACGCCGTGGAACGAGGCGACCTTCAGCTTGTCGGCCTTCTCGATGATCGCCGCGGTGAAGGGCGTGATACCCAGGATCACGCCGTCGTAGTTGCCGATGTGCTGGCGGATGTTGTCTTCCGACAATTCGGTGAAGTGATCGTACTCGATGTCGTCGCGGGCATCGAAGACCGACCTCAGGCCGTCCGACATCCACGTCTGGATCATCACCCGCTTGCTCATGATGTGCTCCTCCCCAGGATTCGTTTCATGGATCGTCCCTGTTGCCGCCAATGCTAGCGCAACGTTCCCGATCTCCGTAAGCTCTGGCTTTCGCCCCAATCACCGAGAAGGTCCAAGATGGCGACGAATGACGAGTGGCTGGCACTGACGGTCGAGGAAACGCTGGAACCGGATCTACCGATCTGCGATCCGCATCATCATTTCTGGGATTCCGGCCACGCGGTGTCGGCGAGGTTTCGGCGCGAGCAGGTCGAGACCCGGTATCTGCTGGACGAACTCCTGGCCGACATCTCGAGCGGCCACAACGTGGTCTCCACCGTCTTCATCGAGTGCGCGTCGATGTACAGGGCGGCGGGACCGGCGGAGATGCGGCCGGTGGGGGAGACCGAGTTCGTCAACGGCATCGCAGCGATGAGCGCTTCCGGCCAGTACGGCCCGGCGCGGGTCGCGGCGGGGATCGTGGGTTTCGCCGACCTGACGCTGGGCGATTCCGTGGCCGCGGTGCTGGAGGCGCACATCGCTGCCGGTGGCGGCCGCTTTCGCGGCATCCGCCACGCCGGCGGTTGGGATGCCAGCGACGAGATCCGCAATTCGCACACCAACCCGACCCCGGACCTGTTTCTGGAGCCGGAGTTCCGCCGCGGCTTTGCATGCCTGGCGCCGCTCGACCTCAGCTTCGAAGGCTGGTGCTATCACACCCAGATCGGCAACCTGACCGATCTCGCCCGTGCCTTTCCCGAGACCACGATCATCCTCAATCACTTCTCCGGGCCCTTGGGCACCGGCCCCTACGAGGGCACGCGGGAAGAGAACCTGCCGCAGTGGCGAAGCGACATCGCCGAGTTGGCGAAGTGTTCCAACGTCGTCGCCAAGCTCGGCGGCATCAACATGAGGGTCAACGGCTTCGCCTGGCACGAACAGGAAAGGCCGCCGACGAGCGAGGAGCTGGCCGCCGCCACCGGGGCCTACTACGCGCATTGCATCGAGCACTTCGGGCCCGAGCGCTGTCTTTTCGAATCGAACTTCCCGGTCGACAAAGTGAGCTGCAGCTACAACGTGCTCTGGAACACCTTCAAGCGCATCGCC
>JASLMY010000390.1 GCA_030746295.1 Alphaproteobacteria bacterium
CAGCGCACGCCGGTGACCCGGGCGATCTCGAAGACGGCGACATTGGCGATCAGCTCCGCCACCGCCGGCCGGCTGGCACCGTGGCTCTCGGGCATGTTGCGGCGCTCGGCGTGCAACTGGTCGGTCAGGCGTTGGACGATGTAGGGATCCTCGTTGTGGAAGGCGACCGACAGGCCGGTCTCCCGGATCACCGGAAAGAGCTCCAAGAGCTCGCCGCTGTCGTATCCCGGAAAACGCACGGGATGATACTCGTAGGTCGATACCTTGAAGGCGCATACGCCGGCCTCGGCCAATTCGAGGATGCCGTCCGTGCCTTCCCCCTTGCGGGCGGTGCCATAGAGAGCGACGTCGACGACGGCGAGGCGGTCGATCGCCTCGACCTTGGTTTCCAAGAGCTCCACCGTGTTGACCGGCAGGGGGTCGTCGAAGGGCATGTCGACGATCGTCGTCACGCCGCCGGCGGCGGCGGCGGTGGTGGCATCGCCCAGGCCCTCGATCCCCTCGGCGCTGCCGGCATGGACTTGGCCGTCGACGAAGCCCGGAAAGACGAGTTTGCCGGAGGCATCGACGGTCTCGGCCGCGTCGGGCGGGGCGCCAACGCCGACGGCGACAATTCTGCCGTCCCGGATGCCCAAGTAGCCGTCTTCCAGTACTCGTTCAGGCAGCACCAGGTCCCCGCGGACGGTCAGATCAAAGGTCATCGGACGCTCCCCCTCTTGCGGCCCGCCTCAGCCAGCCTGGGCGGCAATGGCCGCCGTCAGCACCTTGGTGCCTTCGCCGAAATCCGAAAGCGCCATCGCTTCGTCCGGATTGTGGCTGCCGTGCGCGTTGCGGATCAAGACCATCGCCGACGGGATGCCGGCGCGGGCGAAGATCGAGGCGTCGTGGCCGACCGTCGCGAACTCCCGATAGGGGATCGCGAGCCCGTCCGCGGCACCGATGAGGACGCCGCGCAAGCCCGGGTCGAGCGGCGTCGGGTCGGAGCCGACGCAATCGCCGAGCTCGAAGCGGACCCGCCGCGCGGCCGCGATCTCGTCCGCCAGCGCACGGGTCTCGTCGCGGCAACCGTCGAGGAAGTCTTGCGTCGTGCCGCCGAAGTTGAGGCTGAAGTCGCACCGCCCCGGCACCTTGGTCATGGCGTGATGCGCCGCGTCGGTGAAGACCTTGCCCACCGTGAGGACGGTATCGGGCACGCAGGCCGCCTCGGCCGCAATCCAGTGTTCGTCCAGCCGGCGCAGCAACTCGACGACGGCGAGCGCGGCATCGTGCCGATAGGCCCGAGGCGTGGCGCCCGAATGGTCGTAGCCGCCGAGGCAGCGGGCATAGGGGAAGCGGACGTTGCCCCGGATCTTGGTCGGGATGGCGACGGCCAAGCCTTCGCCGACCAGAACCGGGCCTTGCTCGATATGGAGCTCGAAGAAGGCCTTGGTGTTGGCCGCACTGATCTCGGGCCCGGCGGCGGCGAGCGCCCGGACATCGACGCCGACCTCGGCCATGTGCTCAGCTAACGAACGGCCGGTATCGCCGCGGCGCAGGGTGTCGAGCTGATCCAACGGCAAGGTGCCGACGGCGAGGCGGCTGCCGACATAGGCGATGCCGTACCAGACGCTTTCCTCGCCGCGGATGCCCATCACGGTGACGTCACAGTCTGGAGTCAAACCGTTGTCTCGGAAGGCGGCGAGCATCGTAAGGCCGGCGATCGCGCCTGCCAGGCCGTCGTAGTGGCCGCCGGTCGGCACCGAGTCCAAGTGCGACCCGGTCAGGATTTGGGGTGCGGCGCGATTGCGGCCGGGAAGGGTGCAGTAGAGATTGCCGGTGGGGTCGTAGCGGACCTCTAGGTCGAGGCCGCGCGCCGCCTCGGCGACGATCTCGGCGGCCCTTTGGTCCTGTGGGCTCCAGGCCGGGCGCGTCACCCCTTCGACGTCGGTGGTCTCGCGTCGGACCGCCTCGAAGACGTCGTCCGCGAAGGAGAGCCGGCTCTCCACTGCCGCCGCCAGGGCAGCGCCGTCCGAGGCGGTCATGGCGCGAAGACCTCCAGGATCTCATCGTAGTTTCGGCTGAGCGGGATCAACACCATCTGATCCAGTCCTTCATCCAACCAGCGTTGCGCGCTGGCGAGGCATTGCTCCGGTGTGCCGTGGGCGATCAGGTCGTCGACGAGAGCGTCGTCGACGAGGTC
>JASLMY010000391.1 GCA_030746295.1 Alphaproteobacteria bacterium
TCCTGGACCCGACGCCCAAAGGCGAGCTTTTGGTCGCCGGCGGCGTCCGCCGCGGCGCCACCGGGGCCCGGCACTGGTCCGGCGCGGCCAGGGTCGTCGACGCGCTCGACGCCAAGGCGGACGCGCTCGCCGTGCTCGCCGCCGCCGGTGCCGATACGTCCAAGCTGCAGATCAGGACCGAGGTACCGACCTGGTACCATCCGGGCCGGGCCGGCGCCCTGACGCTGGGCCCGAAGAACGTGCTCGCCCTATTCGGCGAGGTCCACCCGGGAATCCTCGATGCCATGGACGTGGAGGGTCCGATCGTCGGCTTCGAGGTCTTCCTCGACCGAGTGCCCCAGCCCAAGGCCAAGCGCAACCGTACCCGCGCCGCCTACGAGGTCTCCGACTATCCCTGGGTCGGGCGCGATTTCGCCTTCGTCGTCGACGACGAGGTCTCCGCCGAGCGGGTCGTTCGCGCCGCCCTCGGCGCCGACAAGAACCTGATCACCGCGGTCGAGGTCTTCGACGTCTATGCCGGCGAAGGCATCGAGGCGGGCAAGAAGTCGATCGCCATCTCGGTCCGCCTCGAGCCCCAGGACCGGACCCTGACCGACCCCGAGATCGACGCCGTCGCGAGCCGCATCGTCGCCCAGGTGCAAAAAGCCACCGGCGCCTCGCTCAGGAGCTGACGCCGACCACATCGAAAGACAGGACGCGATGTCTGACTCGGCGATGCCACCGGCGATATTGAGCCTGGCCGCAGACCAACCTTGATGGCACCCGAGCCAGTGCCCATCTGCCCCTTTGTGAAACTCGGCATCAATGCTAAAAGCCGGGCGCCATGACCGATCTCGCCCACATCCGCAACTTCTCGATCATCGCCCATATCGACCACGGCAAGTCGACGCTGGCCGACCGCCTGATCGAGCGCTGCGGCGGCCTTGAGCGCCGCGAGATGACCGAGCAGGTCCTGGATTCGATGGAGTTGGAGCGCGAGCGCGGCATCACCATCAAGGCCCAGACGGTTCGCCTCGACTATTCCGCCCGCGACGGCCAGAGCTACGTCTTGAACCTGATCGACACGCCGGGGCACGTCGATTTCGCCTACGAGGTCAACCGCTCGTTGGCGGCCTGCGAGGGGGCGCTGTTGGTGGTCGACGCGAGCCAAGGCGTCGAGGCGCAGACGCTCGCCAACGTTTACCAGGCGATCGACAACGACCTCGAGATCGTGCCGGTCCTGAACAAGATCGACCTCGTCTCGGCCGAGCCGGAGCGGATCAAGCAACAGATCGAGGACGTCATCGGCATCGACGCCTCGGGCGCCATTCCAACCTCGGCCAAGACCGGCGAGGGCATCGAGGAAGTCTTGGAGGCGCTGGTCGGCCTGCTGCCGCCACCGACGGGCGATGCCACCGCGCCCTTGAAGGCCCTCCTGGTCGACAGCTGGTACGACGCCTATCTCGGCGTCGTGGTCTTGGTCCGCATCATCGACGGCCACCTCGCCAAGGGCATGAAAGTCCAGCTGATGGCGGCCGGCACGACTCATTTGATCGAGCAGGTCGGCGTCTTCCGCCCCAAGCTCGACAAGGTGGACGCTCTCGGCCCTGGAGAGATCGGTTACTTCACCGCATCGATCAAGGACGTCGGCGAGACCCGGGTCGGCGACACCGTGACCGAGGCGGGCCAGGAGACGGCCAAGCCGCTGGCCGGCTTCAAGCCCTCCATACCGGTCGTCTTCTGCGGCATCTTCCCGCTCGATTCGGCCGATTTCGACGACTTGCGCGAAAGCCTGGCCAAGCTCCGCCTCAACGACGCCAGCTTCCACTACGAGACGGAAAGCTCGGCCGCGCTTGGCTTCGGCTTTCGCTGCGGCTTTCTCGGCCTCCTGCACATGGAGATCGTGCAGCAGCGGCTGGAGCGCGAGTTCGGCCTGGAGCTCATCACCACGGCGCCCAGCGTCATCTACCGCATGCACCTGACCGACGGCGGCACGGCCGAGATCCACAACCCCGTCGACATGCCCGACCCGGTCAAGGTCGCCAGCATCGAGGAGCCCTGGATCCGGGCCACC
>JASLMY010000392.1 GCA_030746295.1 Alphaproteobacteria bacterium
CATTCAGACCCGCTGCACGCCGGAGACCGGGATCTACAACATCCCTCGGCTGCCGAGCTATACCCGCGAGGACGTGCGCGACGTGCATCGCGGCAAGGTCGGGATCGACGCCACCGCGCCGCTCGGCAACAAGGACCTCTTCGCCCGTCGCCGCTTTCCCGGCGAGGAGAGTATCGTCTTGGAGGATTACCTTGACTGAGGCCATCAGCCTGGAGCGCATCGGCGACGCGGTCGACCACCTGGTGACGGCGCCGATCTCGAACTGGACGGTGCTGAAGGGGCTGCCGCTGGCCGCCCTCCACGCCCGCTCTCGGGCCGAGGCCGGCGGTGCGGTCAGCCTCGCCGCCAGCCGGTTGCTGATCGAGCGGGTCAAGCCCGGCGACTGCGTACTGCTGATCACCGGCTTCATCATTCGCGATTACGACCTGCCCGAGACCGACGGCCCGATCGGGGCGGCGGTGTTGGGCCGCACGATGACGCTGGCGCTGGGGGCGACGCCGGTGGCGGTCTGCGAGCCGCAAGCGCACCCGGCGATGCGCAACTGCTTCGAGGCGGCGGGCCTGGTCTCGGCCGAGCTGGCGACGCTCGGCAGCGGCCGCAACCGCTGCGCGGTCGTCGATTTCCCCGTAGATCCGGCGGCGGCCGAGGTCCGTGCGGCGGAGTTGCTGGATCAGCTCAGGCCATCGGCGGTGATCGCGATCGAGCGGCCGGCGGCCGGCGACGACGGCCACTATCACGGCGGCGGCGGCTTCGAGATCACCGACTTCACGGCCAAGACCGACACCCTGTTCGCCGCGGCGCAGGCCCGCGGCATCGCCACCATCGGCATCGGCGACCTCGGCAACGAGCTGGGCATGGGCGTGGTCGCCGACGAGGTCCGCCGCTCGGTGCCCTTCGGCGAGCAAATCGCGGCCAGCCTGGCCGCCGACGTCGCCGTTGTCGCCAACATCTCGAACTGGGGCGCCTACGGGGTCGCCGCCTGCCTGGCGGCCGCCTGCAACAACGAGGACGCCTTCCATTCCGCCGCCGCCGAGCTGCGCCTGATCGAGGCCTGCAACCGGGGCGGCGCCATCGATCCCGTCACGGGACAGCTGAGCCCGCTGGTCGACGGCACCGATGCGGCCACCAACGCCGCCATGGTCGATCTCTTGCGCTCGCTGGTCGTGCTCAGCGTCCGGGGCTCGTCCACCATCCAGTCCTACCAGCAGTCGTGGCGCATGGGCGATGCTGCGCCGTAACCCCAACTTGGCCCGGAACCGGGTCGGCCTCATCATCCCCTCGGTGAACGCCACCACCGAGGCGGAGTTCTATTGGCTGGCGCCGGAGGGGTTCTCGTTCCATACCGTCAGGATCATGCTGCGCGAGACCACGCCCGAAGGCCTGCGCCGGATGAACCAGGATCTCGATGCGGCTGTCGACCTCTTGGCCTCGCTGGCGCCGACGGTGGTCGCCTATGCCTGCACCAGCGGCTCCTTCCTCGACGGCGAGCGCGGCTTGGAGAAGCTGACCGCAGACATCGGCGCCAAGGTCGATTGCCCCGTGATCGCGACCTCGGCCGCCATGGTCGCGGCGCTCAGGTCGATGGCGGTTGGCCGGGTCGCCTTGGTGACACCCTATCTCGACATCGTGAACGAGGCCGAGCGGGCCTTCTTGGAGGCTTGTGGCTTCGAGGTCGTCTCGTGTGGCGGCATGGGGCTGTCGGGCGACGCCATCCGCGAGGTCCCGCCCGAAGAGGTGCGCGATTTCGCGCTGACGCTCGACCGTGACGACGCCGAGGCGCTCTTCATCAGCTGCACCGACCTGCGCGCGCTGGAGACCGTGGAGGCGCTGGAGGAGACGCTGGAGAAGCCGGTGCTGACCAGCAACCAGGTGACGCTCTGGGCGCTGCTTCGGGCCTGCGGGCACGCCGCCCCGCTTGCCGGCGCCGGACGGCTGCTGGCGGCCGGCGCGGCTGCGGCCTAATACCAACGAGCCTATGAACGGACTTCTCGGCCTGTAGCGGCGTCATCGCGAGGGGCGTAG
>JASLMY010000393.1 GCA_030746295.1 Alphaproteobacteria bacterium
GAAGACATGGCGCGTCTCGACGAACGGCGATTGGCCGATCCAGCTCGCCCCCTCCGCGCCCATGTGCGAATAGGTGATGGTGTCCCGCTCCATATACATCGCCAGCATGTGGCAGCCGATGCCGCCGTGGGCGCGGCTGCCTTCTGGCACGCGGGTCGAGCTGTTGTGCGGGCAGCCGGGGCAGAAGAAGGGCTGGCGGGCGATCGAGAGCGCTTGGCGCTTCGTTTTCGCCTGGGCACGGGCCTCCAGAAAGGTGAGCCGTGCCGCGATCCGGTCGCTGGTGTGGAAGTGTTCGATCCGCCGCGCCAGCGCTCGGCTGACGTCGTCGGGCGTGTACTCGGGCCAGTCGGGCAGCAGCGGCGCACCGGCCTCGTCGCAGCGGCCGACGATACGCGGCCGCCGCCCGTCCGGGAGCGCGTAGAGCGCGTCCTTGACCTGCATCTCGGTCAGGCGGTGTTTCTCCTCCACCACCAGGACCTCCTCCAGCCCGTCGGCGAATGCGCGGATCCCCCCGGCGTCCGACGGGTAGGGCATGGCGAGCTTCAGCACCGTGATACCGAGGTCGCGGGCCATGGCCGTATCGATACCGAGCTCGACGAGGGCCTGGCGCACGTCGGTCCAGGCCTTGCCGGTGGCGATGATGCCGTAGCGCGGCCGGTCGCTCGTCTGCGTTACCTTGTTGAGGGCGTTGGCCCTGAGATAGGCGAGCGCCGCCGGTAACTTGAAACGGCGTAACCGCTCTTCCATCGTCTGCCAGTGGTCGGGCACGCGCAGGTTCAGGCCGCCGTCCGGCAGTGCGACGTCGGTGGGCACCACGATCGTCTGCTGCTGTGCCGCGTCGGCGGGTACCGGTGCGGTGGCGGCGATGGTGTCGGGGATCATCTTCAGGCCCACCCAGCCGCCGTGAAAGCGCGACAGCGCCCAGCCGTGCAGCGCGTACTCGATGACCTCCGCTACCGTCGCCGGATAGAGCACCGGCATCATCAGATCGACGAACAGGTTCTCGTGCGCGGCGGGCGCGTCGGTCTCTTTCAGAGGGTGGTCGTCGCCGACCACGACCAACACGCCACCGTGCTGCGCGGCACCGGCCATGTGGCCGTGGCGGATGGCGTCGATCGAGCGGTCCAGCCCCGGCCCCTTGCCGTACCACATGCCGAAGACGCCGTCGTGGGTGGCGTCGGGAAAAGCCATCGCCTCCTGCGAGCCGCGGATGGCGGTGGCGGCCAGGTCCTCGTTCACCGCCGGCAGGAAGAGGATCTCGGCGTCGGCCAGCAGACGGTTGGCGCGCCAGAGCTCCTTGTCGACGTTGTGCAGAGGCGAACCGCGATAGCCAGAGATGAAACCCGCCGTCTTCAAGCCGGCGGCCGCGTCGCGTCGTCGCTGCATCACCGCCGCACGCACGAGGGCCTGCGTGCCGGTGATGTAGACCTCGCCTGCCACGCGCTCGTATTTGTCGTCGAGCGATACGGGATGCAATTGCATGACGCCTCCGCGCGAAAATGCGGGTCCTGCCGGCACGGCCGTCGACTGAAGAGACGCCAACAAGCGACGCCGACCGGCCGCAGCCGTCATGATCGTTTGCATTCTGTTCCAAATGGAACTAGTTGTCACCTCACTATTTTCGCTTCAGGCGGTTAGCCCTCGGCGATCCACGCCAGAATCTGCCCGAACATTCGCGCCGATACGGCAAGCTCCACCATCTGGAAGGTGACGTAGCGCCCCTGGCGCACCATGACGGCGAAAGATGGCTATTTTTACCGGTAGCGAGCCGTTTGGCGCCAGGAGCACTATACTCCTGATACCCGACATTCAAGAAATGCAATATACAAACGCGGCGCATGACGAGCCGTACACTCGGGAGTGCCTGGCGATCCTGGTCGCACGCCAGCTTAAGAGCGATGATGTTTTGTATCTCCTGGCCGAGCT
>JASLMY010000394.1 GCA_030746295.1 Alphaproteobacteria bacterium
AGGCCGAGGCGCTCAAGGCCCATCTCCGCGCGGCCTTGCCGGACTACATGGTGCCCGACGTGATCGCCGCGATCGAGGCCCTGCCGGAGACGGCCAACGGCAAGGTCGACCGCAAGGCCCTGGCGGGGCGGAAGCAGCCCACTGGTGGCGAGGGTGGCGAGCCCGTTGTCCCCATGGCGGCGCCGACGGCCCTGGAGGCGCGGCTTATGGCGCTCTGGCAGGAGGTTCTGGAGGTCGATGCGATCGGCCGCAACGAGGGCTTCTTCGAGGCCGGCGGCAACTCGGTCTCGGCGGTGCTGTTGGCGGCACGTATCGGCGAATCCTTGGCGCGGCCATTCGGGGTGACGGAACTCTTCCGGCATCCGACGGTGGCATCGTTGGCGGCGCATCTGGGCGGTGCTGACACGACGACGTCGTCTGCACCGGCGGTGGTGTCGTCGCCGGCCGACGCGGCGCCCGACGAGGCGCTGGCGATCATCGGCATCGCCTGCCGGTTCCCGGGCGCAGCGGACCATTGGGCCTTCTGGGAGAACCTGCGGGCGGGTCGGGACGCGGCCCGGACCTTCACGCCGGAGGAGCTCCGCGCCGCCGGAGTGGCGGAAGAGCTGATCGGCGATCCCGCCTATGTGCCGGTAGCGCGGGCGATCGCCGGCAAGGAGCTTTTCGACGCCGGCTTCTTCAACCTGTCGCCGCGCAACGCTGCGCTGATGGAGCCGCAGTTCCGGCTGCTTCTGGAGAGCGCCTGGGCGGCGATCGAGGATGCCGGCTATACCCCCGACGCCATCCCCGACACCGCCGTCTTCATGTCGGCGGGGGGTGCGCTGTCCCAGGCCCCGTTGCAGGGGCGGGAGCCGGGTCCGGGGACATCCGAGGACTACGTCGCCTGGCTGTTGGCGCAGCAGGGCACGCTCGCGACCATGGTCTCCTATCAGCTGGGCCTCAGGGGTCCGAGCTATTCGGTGCATGCCAACTGCTCATCCTCGCTGGTCGCCCTGCACGCGGCGGCGCAGGCGTTGCGGAGCGGCGAGGCGACACATGCCCTGGTCGGAGCCTCGACGCTCTATTCGGACGCCGCGATCGGCTATCGCTACGAGCCGGGTTTGAACTTCGCCTCCGACGGGCGCTGCAAGGTCTTCGATGCGGCGGCGGACGGCATGGTGGTGGGGGAAGGCGCCGCCGTCCTGCTGGTGAAGCGGGCCGGGCGGGCGATCGCCGATGGCGACCACATCTACGCCCTCGTCAAGGGGCTCGCGCTCAACAACGACGGCTCGGGCAAGGCCGGCTACTACGCGCCGAGCGTCGCCGGCCAGGCCGAGGTGATCCGCCGGGCGCTCTCGCAAAGCGGCATCGATCCCGCCGGCATCGGCTATGTCGAGGCGCATGGGACGGGCACGGCGCTGGGCGACCCGATCGAGGTGGCGGCACTGACCGAGGCCTGGGGCGGCGAGAGCGAACAGCGGCAGTACTGCGCCATCGGCTCGGTGAAGTCGAACATCGGCCATCTGGACACGGCGGCGGGGCTGGCGGGCTGCATCAAGGCGGCGTTGAGCCTCTATCACGGCGAGATCGTGCCGAGCCTGCACTACCGAGAGCCGAACCCGGAGATCGACTTCGAGG
Source organism: Alphaproteobacteria bacterium (assembly GCA_030746295.1). The sequence goes on from JASLMY010000394.1 coordinate 1,618, forward strand.
CGAGCCCGTTCCACGTCGCCGAGACGGTCGAGGCCTGGCCCGAGGCGCTGCAGCCGCGGCGGGCCGCGGTCAGCGCCTTCGGCATCGGCGGCACCAACGCTCATGCCGTCCTCGAGCAGGCGCCGACACGACCGGGCCGGACCGCGACGGCGCGCGACCATGTGATCCCGCTCTCGGCCAAGCGGGCCGACCGGCTGCCGGCCTATGCCCGGGCTTTGGCCGACCGTCTCGGCCGATCACCGCAGCCGGCGCTCGGCGACCTCGCCTATACGCTGCAGACAGGACGGCAGGCGATGGCGCATCGGG
>JASLMY010000395.1 GCA_030746295.1 Alphaproteobacteria bacterium
TTGCGCTGGGTCTCGAACTTGCCGTGCTCGTAGATGCCCTCGGGGATGTCGAAATAGCCCTCGGCGATCTTTTCGGGCGTGGTCTGCAGCATCTGGATGGAATCGAACGGGCAGACGTCGTAGCAGAGCTCACAGCCGATGCAGTTCTCCGGGTGGATCTGGACGAAGCCGTCGCCCTGGCTCAAGGCCTCGTAGAAGCACATCTGGATGCAGACCGTGCAGGTCGGGTTCTGGCAGCTGTCGTGGCTGATCTGGGCGTGCATCCGGGCCTTCTTGAACTGCTCGCCATAGTCCCGGACCGCCTGCCTGGCGGCGATGCCGTGCATCGAGGCGATATCCGGATAGCCGTGCTCGTCCATGAACTTCTCGATACCCTGGATGACCCGGGGCAGCCACTTGATGCCCTTGATCATCAGCACCGAGCCGATCTCCATGATGCCGGCGCCGGACATGATGAACTCGACTGCGTCGCGGTGGTCGAAGATACCATTGGAGCCGGCAATTGGGATGCCGAGCTGGCTGTGAATTGCGTGCACCCAGCGCAGTGTCAGCACCTTGGTCCAAGGACCGCCGACACCGGCCGGGCCGGCGAGGCGGGGCTCGCCGGTCTCGATGTCGACGGCGAAGCCGGTGTAGCGGTTGGTCGCCGTCACCGCCGAAGCGCCGGCATCCGCTACCGCCTTGGCCACCTCCAGCACCGGTGACTGGTCCGGGGTCAGCTTGACCATCACGGGGATGTCGACGCATTCGACGACCGCGCGGGTCACCTCGGCCGCGACCTCGGGCACCTGGCCGATCATCGAGCCGCCATGGACGCCCGGCATCATGGCGGGATGGGGGCAGCCGAAATTGAGCTCGACCATCGAGCAGCCGGTGTCCTCGATCGTTCGGCAGATGTCGCGCCAGCCGTCCATGTCCTTGGCCCCGGCGCTGCCGATCAGATGGGCGTCGCGCTCGGCCGCATAGGCGGCGAGGTCGGTCAGGTAGGGAATCCAGTCTTTGTAGTGCGTCGAGGCGTAGCCGGAGCGGGAATAGAAGGTAAAGCTGCGCGGCACCTTGCCTTTGATGACCTCGCCCTGGTCGTTCATGATGCAGTACTTGGAGTTCTGCGTCAGCCGGGCCATGTCCTCGATGTCGGTCAGCGTCTTGACGATGGCGCCGGCGGCGCCGGCGTCGAAGCACTGCCGGGTGAGGTCGGGGCTGTTGGTGGTCTCCAGCGAGGCGATCACCATCGGGTTCTTGAACTTGAGGCCGCAGAAATCGACTTCCATGTTCGCCATCGCCAGCTCTCCCTCGTTCGCATCGGTCAGTATCGATCTTATACCAAATCAAATTCATCAGTATACTGATTTATATAGCCGCCGCCGTCACGCATGGTCGAAGCGAAGGCCCCGGCCGGCGGGCTGCCGACCGGGGCCTCTGAGGCCGTTCCATCTAGAAAAAGAGGTCCCTCGCGGCAGGGGGATTACCGCTAGGAACCTCAGTGGCACTCGCGCCTGATACGCTACGCGAGTCAGGTAAGAACTCAGGCAGCGCGGACCTCGGCCAGGAACTTGTCGACCTCGGCGCGCAGCGTCTCCGACTGCCGTGACAGCTCGCCCGCCGCTTGCAGCACCTCGCTGGACGACCGTCCGGTCTCGGTGACCGCTTGGTTGACCTCTGAGATGTTGGAATTAACCTCCTGGGTGCCGGAGGCCGCTTCTTGGGCGTTGCGGCTGATCTCGCCGGTGGCCGCGCCCTGCTGCTCGACCGCGGCAGCGATGGCGGCGGCGATCTCGTTGATCTGAGTGATGGTCTGAGTGATCTCCTCGATCGCCGTCACCGCCTCGCTGGTCGCGCCTTGGATGCC
>JASLMY010000396.1 GCA_030746295.1 Alphaproteobacteria bacterium
CGCCGCCGACCAGCTCGGCCCGAGTCCACGAGGCGTTGTAGACGCCGGTCTTGGGATGGCGAGCGATCAGCACGCCAGCGGTGATATAGGCGCCGCCGTCGAGCTCGGAGAAGACGATCTGCGGCACGTCGCGGGCGACGTCGATCTCGTTGCCCGAGATCACCACCTCCTGGACCGGGGCGACGTCGGCCTCAGCCACCGGCAGAATCTTGTTCTCCTTTTCCACCAAGGCCGGCAGCAGGCTTGCCTCGTCGAGGTCGAGGGCCGCAGCGACGGCGCTTCGAAAACCGAAGACGTTGGTCACGACGGGCATCGGCGAGCCCGCGACGTTGTCGAACATCAGCGCCTGGTTCGGGCCCTTTTGCATCTTGCGCATCACCGCGGTGAGCTCGAAGCGCGGATCTACCGAGCGCCCGACGTGGCGCATCTCGCCTCGGGCTTCCAAATGCGCCAGCAGCTCACGAAATGTATCCACGTCTTCCCTCTCCGTCGTCGGGCTGGTGGGTTGTTTCAGGCCCCGGTGTCGCGGCTCAACCCGAGGCGCCGGCAGCAGCGGCGCGTTTGCATTGGCCGATCGAGCCCTCGGCGCAGATCGTCTTGCCGTCGACCCAGCGCACGCCCGAGAGATCGGCGCCGGCCATGTTGGTGCGGCCGATCTTGGCTTCCGTCAGGTCGGCGCCGCGCAGCACTGCGTTCTGAAACTGGGCTCCGAAGAGATCGGCCCCCTTGAGCGAGGCGTCGGTGAGGTCGGCTTTGGTGAAGTCGGCGCCGATCAAGCGGGCGCCGTCGAAGATCGCGCCCTTGGCGTCGGCGTCGATGAACTTGGCGCGCCGGGCGTCGACCTTGGACATATCGCTGCCTGCGAGGTCGGCCCGGATGAAACGGCCGTCCTTCAGCTTGGCACCGGAAAGGTCACTGTTCGGGAACTCGGCCCGGAGCATGGTGCAACGGCGCCAGTCGACACCGGGCCCAGGCGGGTCCGTGCAATCGGCGAGCGCCGGTCCGGCCCAGGTAAGGCCGGCCGCCATCGCCCAGATGACGCTCAAGTTCCTCATCACGCGGTCCGGTCCCTCGTTCGGCGCCCGAAAGGTACAGCGCCGGCGACCATAGCACCCCGCCGGGCGACCTCAAAGACGGGCCCGCGTTGTTCGCGCTCGGACCGCGTGATAGGTTCGCGGCCGATTTTGCGCAACCAGAACGGGCGGATAGATGGCAAAGCGCGAGGACGACGCCCCTCTCTCGCAGCTGGGGCAGCCGGTCGCTCTGCCGGCCTCGCCCGAGGTGGCGGTCCTGGAAACCGTACCCAACCCGCGCCCCGGTATGCTCTATCTCGTTCGCTTCACGGCGCCCGAGTTCACCTCGCTCTGCCCCATCACCGGACAGCCGGACTTCGCCCATTTCGTCATCGACTACGCGCCCGAGTCGCGCATCGTCGAGAGCAAGTCGCTGAAGCTCTTCCTCGGCTCGTTTCGCAACCACGGCGCCTTCCACGAGGATTGCACGGTGATGATCGCAGAGCGGATCGTCGAGGCCACGGCACCGCTCTGGCTCAGGATCGGCGGCTATTGGTATCCGCGGGGCGGCATCCCGATCGACGTCTTCTACCAGACCGGGCCGGCACCGGAGGGGCTCTGGCTGCCCGACCAGGGCGTTCCCCCCTACCGCGGCCGCGGCTAGCAGTCTGTCGGACTTTGGGAGTGTTTTCGGTTAGAACCGTGCCATGGTCAAATTTGTCGACTGCGAGCGGGA
>JASLMY010000397.1 GCA_030746295.1 Alphaproteobacteria bacterium
CGCTCCGTCAGGATCTCACCGCTCATGGTCTCCTTACCCCTTCAATTCGCTTCCGGTCACGCGCCCGGCGCGGCAATCAACATCGCCTGGCCGCGCTCGCGCATCTCGTCCGGCACCCGAGCCGGCCGGCGGGCTTCCATGTCCAAGAGCACGCCGTACTGACTGAGCTCGGCGGAGAGCTCGCCGGTTCGCGAGTTGTACATCCGGTTCAGGACCCGCATCGACGAGCCGCCCAAGTGCATGAGCCCGGATTCGATGTGGATCATGTCGCCGGCCTTGAGTTCGCGCAGGAACCGGAGCTGGAACTCGAAGGTCGAGAAGCCGCCGTTGAACTCGCGCAGGAACTCGGGCGTCAGGCCGAAGCGGGCGATGGCCTGCATGGTCGCGGCCGAGAGCCGGTGGACATAGAACTGAAAGCCCATGTGATTGATGATGTCGATCTCCCAGCACTTCACGCTGTCGCGGCCGGTGGGGAAGAAGCCGGCGTCGGTCGGCGGCGAATAGCGTTCCTCGCGGGGCTCGCCATCCCAGTCGATGGCGAGGCCGGCGATCGCCTCGCGCTCGGCGACGTCGAAAGGCAACGACTTGCGGCGTTTCATGTCGAAATGCACGGCCAGCTGCTCGAACGTCGCGCAAAGCGCCCCGTTGGCGGAGTTGTAGACCTTGTGGCCGAGCCGAACGCGCTTGTCGTCTATGCCGATGACGCCGCTCTCGATGTGCAGCACGTCGCCGCCGCGGAGCTCCTCCAGCCAGCGCACGTGGCAGTCGACAGAGGCAATCGAGCAGCCGGTCCGCGCCATATAGTCCTGCCCAAGGCCGATCGCCTCCATCGCACCCAGGACCGAATCGGAGAAGCGGTCGAAATAGTAGGCGACGGTGAAATGCGCCACCTGGTCGCATTCCCAGGCCTGGGCCATGCCGCGATAGGTCTCGTACCACTTGCCCATGCACCTCTCCTTCGACGGAATCTTCAGATCTGGTCCTTGAGGACGAACTTCTGCACCTTGCCCATGGCGTTACGGGGCAGGCTGTCGTGGAAAACGACGTCATGGGGGTGCTTGAAGCGGGCGAGCCGGCCCTCGAAAGCGGCTATGATCTGCGCCTTGTCGAGTTTGCCTCCGGCTGCCGGCACCACCACCGCCACCGGCACCTCGCCCCAGCGCGCATCCGCCCGCCCCACTACCGCCGCCTCGGCGACGCCGTCGAGCGCGTGCAGCACCAGCTCCAGCTCGGCCGGATAGATATTTTCGCTGCCGGAGATGATGATGTCGGCCTTGCGGTCGTTGACGACGAGAAAGCCGTCCGCGTCCCATTCGCCAATGTCGCCGGTCCGAAACCAGCCGTGATCGAAAGCGGCGTCGGTCGCCTCATCGTTCCGCCAATAGCCGAGCATGACGTGGCGGCCCCTGACCTGGATCTCGCCGGCGACACCCGGCCCGACGACATTGTCCGCCTCATCGACGATACGGACCTCGGAATGGAGCGCGGGCTTGCCGGTGGTGCCGAGCTTGCGGGCCGAATCCTCAGGGCGCAGATAGGCGGCGATCGGCGCCGTCTCGGTGGTGCCGTAGATCTGCAACACCGGCACGCCGCGGGCATGAAAAGCCTCGATCAGGTG
>JASLMY010000398.1 GCA_030746295.1 Alphaproteobacteria bacterium
AACGCCGCTTGAACCATCAACGACAAGCGGCTTAACATCAAACCAAGATGAGCCAGATCCTCCGGTAAAAAATAGGCTCAACAGTCCCGAATGTTTTGATGACGGACACTCTTGCGTCACCTGGTTGGTGCTGTCGCCCTCGGCGTAGTGGGCCAGGTCATAGCCGGCAGAGAAGGCCCGCCCATTGCCCGAAAGGACCATGACGTGAACATCCGGGTCGGCGTCGGCCGCGGCCACGGCGGCGGCGAGCTCGACCGGCAGGTCGTCGTCGATGGCGTTCATGACCTCGGGCCGGTTGAGCGTGATCCGCCCGATCCGCCCGTCCTTCTCGTAGAGCACCTTCGCCACGTTCACCCTCCGTCGGTGGGGCGGGCCGCTCGCTGGCCCTATTCGGCAGCCCGCATGCTCAGGTCTTCTTCCTGCTGCAGGGCGAAGATCGAACTGTAGCCGCCGGACCAGTCGGGCGGCATCATGCAGGTCTCCATGTCGAACTCGGCCCAGCGCGCCCGCTTGCCCCGGATCAGGGTTTCGTTCTGCTCGCAGGCCATCCCCGGGTAGGGCGTCAGCGAATACGCGTCGGCCGAGGCGTAGGCGTTCAGGAGCAGGGGCCGCATCCGCGGCGAGTTGTTCGGCATCGAGCCGTGCAGCGTGCGGGCATGATGGATGGTGATGGTGCCGGCCTTGCCCTTCATCCAGGCGACCTTCTCCATCGGCAGCTTCGCCGCCTCGTCATCGGAGAGGGCGCCGACCCACTCGTCCTTGTCGTTGTAGTGGCTGTAGATCGGACCCAAGTGGCTGCCGGGGAGGGCGCCGAGCGGCCCCATCTCGTCATCGACGTCGACCATGCAGAGGCCGATCGCCAGCACCGAGCCGTTGCTGTGTGGGTAGAAGGGGAAGTCCTGGTGCCACTTCACCTCCTCGCCGCCGCCGCCCCATTTGAAGTTCAGCTTCGAGTGATGGAAGACCACGTCCGGGCCCAGCAAGTCCTCGGCGACGTCGACGATGGGTCCCCGGCTGGCGAACTCCCAGTAGAGCGGGTGATGCGTCACCGGCCAGGTCAGGCGGCGCAGCCGCGGTGATTCGGCGCTGTGGTTCGGCTCCAGGTCGAACTTGTCGTCCGACTTCGTCCAGCCGCGACTTTCCTCGATGAAGCCCTCGGTGACCTGCCAGAGCCGGTCCAGCCAGTCCTGGTCGACGAAGCCTTCGAGCGCCAGGTAACCGTCGCGGAAATAGGCCTCGCGCTGCGCTTGGGTCAGGACCTTGGCCTTGTGGAAGAGGATCTTCTCGGGCGTCATTGTTGCGTCTCCTCGGGTCGTGCCGGGGGCCGGTTTCGGGTTTTGTTCATCGCAGCCCACCATCAGCCCTTCCATTTTGTTCCAAATGGAACTAAATGTCACCTATCTTTTTCACCCGGGAACGGGTTCTTATCCTGACCTGTCCCCGATGACGTGAGTCGGCTGATGAGCGAGCACCACCTGGCGACCGACCCGACCCTGCCCGAGCCGGCGGAGCTGAACGCCATCTTCGAGCG
>JASLMY010000399.1 GCA_030746295.1 Alphaproteobacteria bacterium
TCGACCTGCGTCCCCTCCTTCAGGATGTACTTCTCGGGATCGCCCGAGCCCTTGATCTCGGCAATGGCGCCGAGCCCCTCCTGGGCCAGCGAGGTGGCCCAGGCCTCGACCACCAGGTCGCGCATGCCCTGGTCTTTGATCTCTTCGATCTCGGGCAGCTCGCGGCGCACGGTCTCGCGCAAAGCGTCGGTGGCTTGGGCGTCCGTCATGATGCGTTCCTCCTTTGTTTTCGGGCCTGTCGGGCCGGCCGCCGGCCCTGACTATAGCGCCGCCGCCTGTGCTAGGCTCCAACGAATTCGCTCGTTGGGAGGAGGGGAACGGTCATGGCCGACGCGCAAGAAAGCACAAAGATCCTGAACGCGGTCTCGGAAGAGCGGCTTCTCGACCTGGAGCGCGCCCTCATTCGGATTCCGAGCTCGGCCTTCGAGGAGCATGAGATCGCCGACTATCTGGCCGAGTATATGTCAGGCGTCGGCCTCGAGGTCGAGATGATGCCGGTCGAGAACCCGCGAGAGGCCGGCAGCTTCAGCCGCCAGCCGATCGGGCGGCTGAAAGGTACCGGCGGGGGGCCGAGCCTGATGCTGAACGGCCATATGGACCCCGGCGTCGAGATGCCGGGCTGGTCCGTCGACCCCTACGGCGCCAAGTTCGAGGACGGCTGGGTCTGGGGCATGGGCGCACACGACGACAAGGGCGGCGTCGCCGCCATGATCACCGCGGTCGAGGCGATCATCGAAAGCGGCACGCGGCTCGCCGGCGACGTCCTGGTCTGCCCGGTGGTGGCGCACAAATACGGCGGTGCGGGGACCCGGGCGCTGGTCGAGGCCGGCGTTCTGGCCGATTTCTGCATCAACCTGGAGCACTCGGCGAACACCATCGCCAACGTCTGCGTCGGCATCATCATGGCGCGGATCCGCACCACGTCGCCCGACCTCTTCTTTCGCTACAGCGCCGAGGCCAAGGCGGGCTACTTCAACGCCGTCGAGCAACAGGCCGAGATCATCCGCCGCCTGGGCCCGAGCCTCGACCCGATCCCCGAGGGCGGCTGGATGGCGTTCACACCGCACCCCGACCTGCCGGGCTTTCCGATGCACTGCATCGACTCGATCCACAAGGAGCACTATTACCACAAGAACTACACTGGCCTCTCGACCAGGGAATGCGACCTGCTGCTGCAGTTCCGCACCGTGCCCGGCCAGACGCTGGCGAGCGTCCGCGCCGATCTCGTCCGCCTTTTGGAGGGCATCAAGGCCGACTACCCGGCCTTCACCTACGACCTCGCCATGCCGGCACCAGGCACCGAGAACGGTTGGTTCCAGGACCCGATGGAGGTGGCCAAGGACCATGCGGTCGTGGCGGGCCTGGCCGAGGGGCATCGCCTGGC
>JASLMY010000039.1 GCA_030746295.1 Alphaproteobacteria bacterium
CGAAGGTCTTATCGATCACCGGCCTCAGCTCGGTGGCGGCAATGGCGCGGTTCATGGCCTCGAACATGGCCCGGCTGCCGACGTAGATGCCCGACAGCCGAACCGAGTTCCGCATCAGCAGCGTCGGGTTGATCTGGCCGCCGGTCAGCACGCCGATCAGGCCGATGTGGCCGCCGACGCGGACGGCGCGGGCCGAGCGCTCCAGCGTGCCGGCACCGCCGACCTCGACCACGTGGTCGGCGCCGCGCCCGCCGGTGAGGTCGCGCACGGCCGCGTCCCATTCCGGGGTCGCGGCATAGTTGATGGTCTCCCAGGCGCCCAGCGAGCGGGCGTGGGCGAGCTTCTCGTCGCTCTTCGAGGTCACGATCGCGCGCGCGCCGGCCATGACCGCGAACTGCAGCGCGAAGATCGAGACCCCGCCGGTACCCAGCACCAGCACCGTGTCGCCGGCCTTGAGGCCGCCCCTCGGGAAAAGCGCGTGCCAGGCGGTCAAGGCCGCGCAGGGTAGCGTCGCCGCCTCCTCGAACGACAGGTGCTCGGGCAACGAGACGAGGCCGCCCTCCGCCAACACGACCTCTTCCGCCAGGACGCCGTCGACGGCACCACCGAGCGCGGAGCCCATGTCCTCAGCCGTGATCTCGCCCGCCTCCCAGGACTGGAAGAAGCAACCTGCGACCCGGTCGCCGGCCTGGAAGCGGCTGACGCCCTCGCCGACCGCCAGCACCTCGCCGGCACCGTCGGAGTTCGGGATACGCGGATAGGGGATGTTGCGCGGGCCCGGGTCCGACACCGTCATCAGGTCGCGGTAGTTGAGCGACGAGGCCCGAACGCGGACCAGCACCTGGCCTGGCCCTGGCGCCGGTGTCGGCCGCTCGGCCAAATGCAACGCGTCGATCCCGTCATCGGAGCGGATCTCATAGGCTTTCACGGGGCATCCTCCCTTGCATTCCAGGCACCGGCAGCACCACTCCGAATGCTAGCCCTCCCGCGCCCGGGGGTCGATGGGTAGTTCCGAGGTGGACGCTGGGCGGTCGGCGTCTACGTGATCCGCTGGCGGACGGCGGCGGAGACGTATTCGCTGACGAGCACGACGGCGAGGACGGCGCCCAGGATGACCGAGACCTCGTGCCAGGCGAACTGGTTGATCGAGGAATAGAGCAGGATGCCGATGCCACCGGCACCGACGAAGCCGAGGACGGTCGACTCGCGGATGTTGATGTCCCAGCGGTAGACGCATGTGCCGTAGATCACCGGCAGCACCTGCGGCAGAACGCCGATCCACAAGACTTGCAGGCGCGAGGCGCCGGTCGCCTCCACCGCCTCGACCGGGCCTTCGTCGATCTCCTCGATCGCCTCGGCAATCAGCTTGCCCATGAAGCCGATCGAGCGGAAGGCGACGGCCCAGATCCCGGCTACCGGCCCGGGGCCGAAGACGGCGACGAAGATCAGCGCCCAGACCACGGTGTTAACCGAGCGCGAGGCCACCAGGATGAAGCGAGCGATGAACCAGGTGATCGGGTTGAAGGTGGTGTTGCGGGCCGCGAGGAAGGCGACGGGAAAGGCCAGCACGAAGGAAAAGATCGTGCCGAGCGTGGCGATATGGATGGTCTCGATAAGCGGCTGGAAGATCGTCTCGGCGTAGCTCCAATCGGGCGGGAACATGCGGCCGAAGAGGTCGCCCGCCTGCTCGTGCGCGTCGAGGAAGTAGAACCAGGGGATGTCGAGGTGGCGCACCGACCAGACCGCGACGAAGACGACGCCCACATACCAGAGATAGCGCTCGACGACGCGCCGGGTGCTGAACCGACGCCAGATCTCGGGATAGCGCTTGGGCGATGCCTCGACCGTCATCTGAGCCGGCCCCGAACCCAGTTGGAGAAGAACTCGCCGATGAAGACTAGGGCGATGATGGTGAGCAGGATGGCGAGCGAGAAGTCGTAGTCGTAGCGCGAAAAGGTCGCCGAGAGGGTCTGCCCGATGCCGCCGGCGCCGACGATGCCGACCACGGTGGAATGACGGATGTTGGCGTCGAGCCGGTAGATCGAGACGCCGAGATAGCGCGGCAGGATCTGCGGCGCGATTCCGTAAATCAGCACCTTGGGAAAGCTCGCCCCGGTGGCCCTGACCGCCTCGACCTGACCCGGGTTCATGTTCTCGATGTCCTCGGCCAGCATCTTGGCGATGAAGGAGAGGCTGGCGACGACGAGGGTCAGGACGCCGGCCAGCGGCCCAAAGCCGAAGATCTTGACGAAGAAGATGGCGATGATGACCTCGTGGAAAGTGCGGGTCAGAACGATGACGCCGCGGGCCACCAGGTAGACGGGCTTGGGCGCGATATTGACCGCCGCGGCAAGGCCGAGCGGCACCGCCAGGACCATGCCGATAGCGCTCGCCGCCAGGGCCATCTCGACGCTCTCGACGAGGCCCTGCCAAAGCAACTCCCAGCGCGAGAAGTCGGGCGGGAACATCCGGCCCAGCATGTTGCCGGCCCGGGGCAGACCCTGCGCCACCCGACCCCAGTCGATCTCCAGGCTGCCGAACGACCATAGGAGATAGAGCACGGCCAGGGCGACGAATGCCCGACGCAGCGATGGGTTGGCGATCAGTCTCGGCGGCCGCCACTGGCGCGCCGGCAGGGCCGCTTGGCTCATCCCGAGGCGGCCTCGGCGGCCAGGTCCTTGGCCGCCGCTGGGGCGTCGTCCTGGTCCTCGGCCGGTGCCAACGTCGTGCTCCAGTCCTCCTCGCCGTAGATCTGGGTCAAGACGTCGGTGTCGAGCGCCTGCGCGTCACCATCGAACACCACCCGCCCCTCCTTCAGGCCAACGATGCGGTCGGCGAAGGCCTGCGCCAGGACGACGTCATGGATGTTGACCAGCGCCGGCGTGCCCGACTCGTGCGCCAGCGCCACCAACAGCCGCATGATCTGCCGCGCGGTCTTGGGATCGAGGCTCGCCGTCGGCTCGTCGACCAACAGCAGGTCCGGGCCCTGCATCAGCGCCCGGGCGATGCCGACGCGCTGGCGCTGGCCGCCCGAGAGGGCGTCGGCGCGAGTGTTCTCATAGCCGTCGAGGCCGACCCGATCCAAGAGCTCGAAGGCACGGGCGACGTCGGCCGCCGGATAGCGCCGCCGGTAGGCGCGCCAGAAGCCGACATAGCCGAGCCGGCCCGAGAGCACGTTCTCCATCACCGTCAACCGCTCGACCAGGTTGTACTCCTGAAAGATCATGCCCATGCGCCGGCGCGCCCGGCGCAGCTCGCGGCGGCCGAGGCGGGTGACCTCGGTGTCGTCCAGCCGCACCGAGCCCGAGGTCGGCTCGACCAGGCGATTGACGCAACGGATGAGCGTGCTCTTGCCGGCACCGGATGGGCCGATCACGGCCACCACGCGGGGCTCGGTGATCTCCAGGCTGACCCCTTGCAGCGCGCTGGTGCCAGTCGGATAGGTCTTGACCAGGTCGGTAATCGTCAGCATGGCTGGAACGATACCCCGGCGGCGCGGCCGGGTCGATTCGACCTCAGCCGCGCCGCCGGTGTGGTATCAACCGCGTCGGAGACGATGCCTCAGGACTTCTTCTTTTTCTTCTTCTTTTTGACCTTCAGGCCCTTCAGCGCATCGTCGTTGTAGACCACCCCGTTCTGCTTCTGAATGGTGCGGATGTCCGACCAGTGGTCCTTAAAGGTGATGGGGATGAACATGTCGGCCTGCTTGCCGAACTCTTTGGCGAGCGCCGTGCCCTTCCAATCGAAGGTCAAGAAGGCGTCCTTGATCTTGGCCTGCAGGTCGGGCGGCAGGTTGTGGGCATAGCCGTATGAGGTCGTCGGGAACAACTTCGACTGCCAGATGACCCTGAGGTCGTCCTTGTTGACGACGCCCTTGGCATGCATCCGGTCCAGCACGCTGGAGGCGACGGGGGCGGCCTCGTAGTCCTTGTTGGCGACGCCCATGATCGAGTTGTCGTGCTTGCCCGAGTATTTGACCTCGTAGTCCTTGTCCGGCATCACGCCCAACGCCTTGAAGAGGGCGCGGGGCGCCTGGTTGCCCGAGTTCGAGGACGGCGTCACGTGGGCGACGTTGCGGCCCTTGAGGTCCGAGACCTTCTTGATGTCGGTCGACTTGTGCGTGATCAGCTGCAGCCGATAGCCGAAGCTGCCGTCTGCCCGGCCCATGATGGCGACCGGCACATAGCCGGCGAGGTTGACGCCGAAGACCGTCGGGCCGGTGGAGATGCCGGCGACGTGCAACCGGCCCGAGCGCATCGCCTCGACCTGGCTGGCGTAGGAATCGGCCCCGTACCACTTGACCTTCTTGCCGGTCTTCTTGGCCAGGTAGTCCATGAACTCGGTGAAGACATTGGCGTAGACCGATGGGTCCTCGACCGGGGTGTAGGAAAAGACCAACACGTCCGGGTCCTGCCACTCGCCCTTGTCTTTCGGCGTGTCCGCGACCAGGTCGCCGTCCGCGTCGCAATAGCGCGTGTCCAGGTCGCCCCGGTTCTTGCAGCTCTCGGCCGAGGCAATGCTCGGCAACGCCAGCGCCAGCGCCAGGGCCACGCCCGCCATCGGTATGGCGAGCATGCCTCGCCGCGTCAGATCACGTAAGTCCACCATTATCGCCTCCCATACCTGCGCCATCGACCGGTCTTGTGACGCCTGGTCCGATGCGCCGTTGCGAGCGATTATTACACTTGGGTTGCGGAATGGGTACAAGCGAATTCGGCCGTGACGCGCCGTCCGGCGACCTCTCCGGCAAGCGCCGGCGCGTTCTTCAAAAGGCGCGGTAATAGTTGAACGAGACCGAGGCGTCGCTGCGCGTATCGCCGCGCTCCTTGGCATTGATGCGCTTGACGAGGTGGAGGTCGGTGTAGTCGTCCATCTCGGTGTACTCGTACTCCTCCCAGGTCTCGCCCTTGTCCTTTGTCTTCTCGATCTTGATCTTGGCGGTGACCTCGGAAGGCTCGTCGCTCTCGAAGAAGAGATCTTGAAAGCCGATGATCTTGCCGAACCGATCGTTGCCGTACCACTTGCGCACCTTGACGATCCGGCCCTCGTCCACGAAGGTCAGCTTGATGCTGTGCATGTACGGGCTGGCCACGCCGCAAAGAACGACGATCGGCGTATTGGTAGGCAGGTTGATCGACGTGCTCATCTCGCTATCCCATCCCGGTCGGCTCAAGCTATCTCCAACTGCAGACCAACGGAGCCCGCGTATATGACGATAGACTTCTGGGCTTTTTGCGGCACTGGGATCTTGTACGACCGGCAATGCTCGATCAGGGCCGAGATCAGCTCCTCCTCGCCGAAGGCGGCGAAGACCTCGCCCCCCTCCTTGGCGAAGAGCTCGATGGCGATGCCCTGGTCGTTGCTGATCGACAGGCGGCCGACGCCACTCTCCGGCGCGCCCTTGTCTTGGTTCAGACAATAATCGGCGAGCGCCTGCTTGATGTCCGCGTTGTCGAACACGATCGTGCGGGTCTCACTGGGCATCACCTCGCTCCCGTATCCAAGCTTCGCCGGCGCCGCGCCGAGCTCGCGCCCCGAGGCGGCCCGAACCTTATCAAACTATGCCCCGATGAAAAATTGGTTTAGGCCGCCGCCCCCGGAGGCGCCGACGGTCGAGAGCCGCGCCTTGCGTTTACGGAGGCTCTAGCCGATGCGCGACCCCAGGCGCGCGTCGGCCTTGCCGGGCGATGCTGAGAAGGCTGCGGGCTCGCGGATCTATGTGGCCTGTTTCGTCTGTTTTCTCGTCTTCTGCATCCTGGTGCTGGTCGGCATCCGGCTTCACTTGGGCATCGGTTGGGGCAACATAGAGCAGGCGAATGGCCGCGAGCTCGTCGGGGTCGGGCTTGCGCACGGCGTCCTCGACAACCTCTCCTATACCGCTTGGGCGCAGCAGGCGAAGCACGGCCACTTTGTCTTCGAGAACCTGTTCACGACCGAGCCACACCGCCCCCTGATGGTGAACCTGTTGTTCTGGCTCGTCGGTCGGGGCGCGGATCTGCTAGCGGCGAGCCCCTTGTTCGTGATGGTAGCGCTGTCGCTGCCGGCCGCCGCCCTGACCATCGTTTGCGTATGGCTCGTCTGTCGGCGAATCGGCCTGCACCAGCGCGCCGCCCTGCTGGCGACGGTCTTCGTCGCCTACGGATCGGGGCTCTCGGTACCGCTCTTGGCGCTGCTGCCCCATCGGCCGTGGTATCGTGGTGCCGATTCGTCGTTTCTCGATGCGATACCGGCGACGGTCTTTCCGTTCTACCCCTATCACACCATCTCCTTGGCGTTGGCGGCCGCCCTTCTCTTTGCCATCGTCGTGGCGGAATCGAGCCCGTCCGGCCGGCCGACGAAAGCCCACTTGTGGCTCGTCTTCGTCGCCGGCGCCACCGCGGTTTGGAGCCATCCCTACGAGCCGACGGCTCTGTTGGTCGTCTACGGCGTCCTCGTGTTGTCGACGCTCGGCTCGGAGCGACGCGCCGAATTGTTGCGGCTCAGAATTCCAATCCTGTTGTCGCTATCCGCCGCCGTCCTTCCCGCCGCCCTCTACTATTTCTGGATCACGACTGAGCCGGTTTGGAGCGCTTTCGCCGTCGAGACCTGGCAGATCCATGGCACGCGCCTGAATTGGCTGGTCGGCTTCGGCCTCTTTTGGCCGCTGCCGCGATCGGCGCCGTCATGAGCCGGGGGCGCGGCTACCGAGGCATCGAAATCCTGGTGCTCTGGGCAGCCTTCCTGTTCGTCATTCTGATCGTCCTCGACGGTTGGCGGATCAAGCTCGCCTCCGGCGGCTTCTTCGCGCTCGCGATCCTGTCGGCCATCGCCGTGCACGAGGGGATCTCGTGGATCGCGACGAAGACCCGGCGGCCGGCGAGAGCGCTGCTCATGACCGGGCTGATGGCGGCGGTGGCGTCCACCTGCCTCACCCCGATCGTCCTCTACACCAAGCCGAAATGGCAGACGGAGTTTTTCGAAATCGATGCCGAATTGCTGGCGGCTCTGTCGGTGGTGCGCGCGGAAACGTCTGCCGCCATCCCCACGCTCCTGACGGATGCGCGCACCGGCCGCTACCTGCCGGCCCTGGCGCCGGTCCGGGTCTATGCCGGCCACTGGTCGCTGACCGTGGACGTCGTCGACAAGGTCCATCGCCTGATCGCCGCCGGCTTCGAGCGCGAATCGGCGGCACGGCCGTTGCCGGCGCCGGAGCGACGGGCGGCGCTTGCCGAGCTGTTGTCTGCGGCACGCTTCGACTACGTGCTCGTCGCCAAGGACCGCCCCGCCGTCGCTCTCGTCCAATCGCAGCCGGGGATGCATCCGGCCTTCGAGGGGGAGCGCTGGCTCCTGTTCGCCAATGACGCAAAGACTGATTAGATCGCCATGATCGACACCGGCTTCTCGGCTCTGTGCTGCACCTTCAAGCGCTCGCGCAGGCCTCCGCGACCGGGCCGCGCTCGCTGGTGTTGATGGCATTCGGGCTGTCGACCTCCGCGCCCGACGGCAGCGGCGCCGCGGCGTCGGCGATCCAGGTGGCGACGTCACGCCAGACGGTCTCGGCCTGGCAGTCGCGCAGCAGCATGTGCCAACCGTCAGCATAGAGTGCCAGGCGCTTGACGCCGTTCAGCGTCCCCGCCATTTCCTTCACCGGGGCGGGCGGTACGATCTCGTCGCGGGCGCCGTAGAGGACCAGGGCCGGCGTGTCGACAGCGGTCGCGGCCTCGAGGCCGGCCCCCATCAGTTTGGTCAAACCGTAGAGGGCGTCGATCCGGGTCTTCTTGATCACCAGCGGGTCGCGGCCGAGCGCTCGCAGCATCGGAATGTTGTCCGAGGCGAGCCGGTCGAGGCCGCGGCCGGTGACGTACTCGCCCGGCGTCAGATGGGCCCAGAGCCAGAGGCCGAAGCGGTAGAAGGGGCTCATCGCCCGCGCCCCCCAGACCGCCGGTGCGACCAGCACCAGACCGTCCACCGCCGGCGCCTCGGGACCCGAGAGCGCCAGTAGCGCGACCGCCCCGCCCATCGAGTTGCCGAGCAGGTAGACCGGCTTGCCGGCATGCCGCGCCTGCGCCAGGGCGACGACGGCGCGCGCGTCCGCCGCCATGGCCTGCGCGCCGCCGATGATCCCCGGCGCCGGTGCCTGGCCGAAGCCGCGCTGGTCGTAGGCATAGGTGGTGACGCCGTGTTCGGCCCACCAGGCGGCTGCGGTGGCAAAGCTCAGCCGGTAGTCGTTGAAGCCATGCAAGGCGACGACGACGGCCCGCTCCTCCGCCGCCGGCCACTTCGTCAGCGGCAGGTGCAAGCCGTCGGCGGTGACCACCGCCTCCGTCGCCAGGCGGGGCGCGCCGACCTCGGGCCCGAGCGATTGCAGCCGGGGGGCGCAGGCCGCCAGCCCCAGCAGCAAACACCCGATCAGAAAGAAGCGATGCACTCCGCTCAACCGATCAGGTCCGCGACACGGTGGCGCAGCGCCGGCACGACCTCGGCCTCGAACCAAGGGTTTCGCTTGGCCCAGCCAACGGTCCGCCAAGAGGGGTGCGGCAGCGGCAGGTGGCCCGGCCCATACTCCTGCCAGGCCCTGACGGTCTCCGTCAGCGAGGCCTTGCGCTGCTGGCCGAGGTGCCACTTCTGGGCATACTGACCGACCAGGAGCACGAGCTCGACCGAAGCCAGGTGCGGCAGCAGGCGGGCCTGCCAAGCCTCGGCGCATTCCGGCCTCGGCGGCAGGTCGCCGCCCCGATCGTGCCGGCCCGGATAGCAGAAGCCCATCGGCACGATGGCGATCCGGCTCTCGTCGTAGAAGGTCTCTTTGTCCACCGCCAGCCAGTCGCGCAGACGGTCGCCGCTCGGGTCGTCCCACGGGGTGCCGCTGGCGTGCACCTTGGTGCCGGGCGCCTGGCCGATGATCAGCAGCCGTGCGGTGGCCGTAGCGCGGAGCACCGGCCGCGGCCCCAACGGCAGCTCGGCGGCACAGATCCGGCAGCCGCGGATTTCGGCGAGCAGCCCGACGAGCTCGCCCGCCGGCGCCGGTTTGGATGTCTCGACCGTCATGGCGCGCACTCTCGCTCAGGCCGGGGGGCCCCGCAAGCCCGAGAGGGCGCGGTCTTGGCAGCGGCCTCGGTTTGCGCCTAACGTCGGCCACCCTCGAAGTAGCAAAGAGCGGTGTAAGTGCCATGCCCGTGACGATCTCGGCCGAGAAGCTGACCCAATTGCTGAAGACCATGTGCCGGCGCTCCGGCAGCGACGAGAGCGAGGCCGAGGCGGTGGCCCGTAACCTCGTCGAGGCCAACCTGATGGGCCACGACAGCCACGGTGTCGGCCTGATCCCCCGCTATATCGAGCACACCATGGACGGTCGCGTCACCATCGACGGCCACGCTTCGGTGCTCTCCGACACGGGCGCCTTCCTGCTCCTCGAGGGCAACATGGGCTACGGCCAGGTGGTCGGGCGCGAGGCCATGGAGATGGGCCTCGCCAAGGCCCGCGAGCACGGCGTCGCCATCGTCGGCCTCAAGAACGTGCATCACCTGGGGCGGATCGGCGCCTGGGGCGAGATCTGCGCCGAGGCCGGCTTCATCTCGATCCACTACGTCAACGCCCACGGCCACGCCGCCCTAGTGGCGCCCTTCGGCGGCTACGACGCACGCTATTCGACCAACCCCTATTGCACCGCCCTGCCGGCGACACCGGAGAACCCGATGCTGGTCCTCGACATGGCGACGAGCCGCGTCGCCCAGGGCAAGGTGCGGGTCGCCTACTACCGCAAGGCCGAGATGATGGCGGGCGCCCTCGTCGGCCCCGACGGCCGGCCGACCAACGACCCGACGGTGATGTTCGAGGAGCCGAAGGGCGCGCTCCTCTCGTTCGGCGAGCACAAGGGCTACGGCCTGGCGCTGATCTGCGACATCCTCGCCGGTGCCTTGACCGGCGGCGGCACGGCGCACCCCGAGAACCACCAAGAGAACACCATTCGCAACAACATGCTGACGATCATCATCGACCCCGACGGCTTCCGCCAAGGCGTCCCCTTCGACCGAGAAATCGACATGTTGACCGCCTGGGTCAAGGACTCTCGCACCGTCGACGGCGTCGACGGCGTTTTGGTGCCGGGCGAGCCGGAGCGGCTCTCGAGCGCGGCGCGGCTGGCCGACGGCGTCCCTATCGAGGACGCCACCTGGGCCGAGATCGTCGAGGCCGGCCTCTCGGTCGGCATGAATAAGGTCGATTTCGAGGATGTTTAAGACAGCCCAGGCGACCGCCGTCAGGCGGCCTGATATCGAGTGACGGGCCTCCAGTTCTTAATTGCGGCTTCCGCGTCGTGGACGTCCACCGCCTTCTGAAGATTCAGCCAGAGCTCAGTGGAGGTGCCCAATACCTTGGCGATCCGCGCCGCAATTTCGGGTTCCAGCCGCACATGGCCGTGGACGATGTTGCTCATGTGCTTGCGGCTGCATTCAACCGCGCGGGCGAAGGCCGTGATCGAGACGCCCCGAGGCTCCAGATAGAGCTCGCGAAGGATCTCGCCGGGCGGAGTCGGCCGTCGCGTCATCTTTTCCATGTCCTCTTCCCTCAAACGCCAGCACTCCGAAACGCGTTCAATGGTAGTCCTCGAAGTCCAGGTCAGTGAAAAACTCGCCGTCGAAACGGAACGTGATGCAGTAGTTGCCGGTCACGTGCATTGAATAGGTGCCTCTGCGCGGGCTGCGGAGCTGGTGGAAGTCTTTGACCCCACGACAATCACTTAGTTCCGTGGCAGCGTTCAGGAAATCGAGGATCAACAGCACATTTCGGTGGTACTGCGTCCCGATCCGCCGCGTCCTACCGCGAAGAAACAGGTCCGAAAGCCCCCTGTTTCTGAAACCATCCGGCCGGATTGCCACCTCACACGCCCTCGGACTGTCACTTTTTAAGTTACGTTACCGAAAAGGTGACAGTACATGACTAGTGGAAACCAGTCAAATTGGGTCGCACCTCAGAGCGGCTGGCCGGCGGCGTCGAGAATCGGCAGGGTCACGGAGCGGGTGTTGCCGAAGGAGGGAATGACGCAGGAGTGGCGGCCGGCGGCACCTGCGACCAGCAGCACGACCTCTTCCGGCTTCGAGAAGATGCGGGCGCCGTCCCGCCAATCGTCGCCGACGAAGCGGTCGGACAGCCGCCTGGCCATCACTTGGCCCTGGGCTTCGGAGATGTGCCAGCCGGGAATGACGGCGTGCTCCATGAGGAAGCGCTGCACGTCCTCGGCCGAGAGGCCGTCGCGGGCGATCATCTCGGCATGCTCGGGCCCCAGCACCACCATGACCTCGCCGCCGAGATAGGAGTTGTTGCTCCCCGTCGAGGCGATGGTGCCGGCGATCGTCAGCAAGACCTCTTCGCCGGTGCGGCCGTAGTGGTCGTTGACGTTGTGCGGGCCCTCGACGCCGGCCACCGTCACCGTGCTCTGGCCGGCATCGAAGCCGCGCTGCACATGCAACGGCGCCCAGGGATTGTCGGCCTCGTTCTCAGCGAAGCAGAAGGCGAACTTGGCCGGCGTGCCCATGGTCGAGCGGTCGAGTACGCCCGGCGTGGCACCGCCGATGTTCAAGAGCACGAAGCGAAGCGCCCGGCCGATCGCCGAGTTGGCGAGCCGTCCCTGGCCCATAGCGTTGTAGGTGGCGTTGAGGCCCGCCGCCTCGGCCATCGGGCCATTGACGATCGTCAGCACGGTGCAGGGGTGGGTCGTGGTCTGCAGCGCCTTCAGGTTCAGCGGCTTCTCGGTGATGGCGCGTGTGGCCGCGGCCACGATCGCGAAGTGCTCGGGTGCGGCCCCCGCCATCACCGCGTTGGCCGCCACCTTGGCCACCGTCGCCCGGCCGAGCTTGGGCTCGACCAAGCCCAACAGCTCGTACTTGTCCCAAGCGCCGACCATCTCGTCGAAGCGCGTCCTCGTCGGCGGCACGATAGGCAGGCCGTCGGTCCAGCCGCGCCGGTAGAGGAGCGTGTTGACGGCATCGAGACCGTCCGGCGCTTTGAAGGTCTCGGGCGCGTCGGCAGCGTTGAAATTGCCCTCGAAGAGCGAGTGGTAGCGCAGACGGCAGCTCGTCTCCGGCTCCCTCTGCTTGTAGGTCTCGGCAAGTGCCTTCGGATCGCCACTCCAGGCCTGGACGATCTCGTCGACGGCTCCGGCCGCGATCTCCCGTACCTCGTCCGGTCGGCGCTTGGCCATCGGGTGCGGGATAATGACCAGCGGCAAGCCCGGCATGCCGAGGATCTCCGCCTCCGACTTGCCCAGCGCGTGGAACTCGTCGGTGCAAAGCGTGGCGACCGCGATGCCGGCCTTCTCTAGTCTGATGGCGTCATGGATACACCACGACGTGCAGGAGCCTCAGTCCGCGAGCGCCGCGACGACGACGTCGCACTCATCCAGAAAGCCGGCGGAGAAGTCGGCCGGCAGGCTCGCCTCCTTGCCGAAGCGGATGAACTTCAAGCCACCGTGGCGCTCTGACAACAGGTCCGCGACGTCGTCCAGCAGCGTGTCCGCGTTCTTCTTACTGTTGTTGAAGAGCCCGACCGTGGTGCCTTCGGCAAGGCCCGGCCGCGGGCTGAGCGGCACCTCCTCATGCGTGAACTCGCCACAGGGGTTCATCAGCTCGACGGTCATGGGACCTCTTCCCGGCTTACGACCTCTGAATTGGAGCAGAAACGGGGCAGCCGCTCAAGTCAGGCCGGCCGCCGCCGTTCGCGGCGCTCGACAATGCCACCGGGCGTCAGGCGCATGTTGGCGAGCGTGCGATCATCGTGGGTCATGCGCCAGCTCAGAAGCTTTTGCGCCCATTCCATGACCAGGCCGTGATAGGCGGGGTCTCCGGCAAGGTTTCTAAACTCGTGCGGGTCCTCCTGGCGGTCGAAGAAGAGCGGCGGCAGGGCCGCGAAGTGGACGTATTTGTAGCGCGCATCGAAAATCAGATGAGCGGCGCACTGGTCCGCCGCCAGGCCCAACGGCAGCCGACCGTCGGCATCGACGAAGTTGCGGAAGTCGAAGCCGGCATGGGCCTCGGTTCGCCAGCCGGAGACGGTCTCGTCTCGACAGAAGGACAATAGCGACTCGCCGTCGCAGGCCATCGGAACCTGAATGCCCAGCCAATCCAGCATCGTCGGCATCAGGTCGACGCTCTCGCTCAGGGCCGCGACCGCGCCGCCGCGGGCGGCATCGGCTTCGGTCCTCGGATCGCGGACGATCAAGGGCACGTAGAATGTCTGGTCGAAATAGCTGTACTTCGCCAGCATCCAATGATCGCCCAAGTGCTTGCCGTGGTCGGAGGTGAAGACGATCAGGGTCCGATCGTAGACGCCACTCGCCTTCAGATGCGCCACCAGGCGGCCGAGTTGATCGTCGATCTTGCTCATCATGCCGTAATAGGTGGCGCGGAGCTGGCGCCATTCGCGCTCGTCGAGCGTCAGGTTGTCGCTGGCGTGGGCGCCATAGGTGTAGGGGGTCTCGCGCTGATTGTGGAGATAGAAGGCGATCCAGGGATGCTGCGCCGCCTCGGCCTCGACGCGTTCGCGGCGGATCGGCATGCCGACCTCGGCCGCGTCGTACATGGTGTTGTAGGGCTCCGGCGCGATGAAGGGCGGGTGCGGCGCCAGATACGAGAGGTGCACGAACCAGGGTTCGGGGCCCCGGGCCGAGATGTACGCCATGGCGCGATCGGTCAGCACCGCGCTGGCACTCTCATCAGGGCCATAGAACGCTGGCCAGTAGGTCTTGCCTCGACTGTCGGGATCGCTGTCGACGCGCGGCCGGTAGGGCCCCAAGGCCTCGTCATCGATCTCGTAGCCGCGTGCCGCCAACGCTTCCCGCCAGAGGCCGAGATCGCTCGCCATCTGCGCCACCGGGGTCATCCCCGGCAAGACACCTTCGTAAGATCGAAGGGCCGGATGGTTCGCCGGCAGGGTACGAGGGTCGGCCGAGACGTCCGTATAGCCGAAGAGCGCCGCCTCGTAGCCGGCCTTCGCGACCTCGCGGGCGATGTTGGTGTGGCGGTCGTCGAGCGGCGTGCCGTTCACCACCGAGCGGTGATTGTGCAGGTAGAGCCCGGTATAAAGGCTGGCCCGCGCCGGCCCGCAGGGCGTCGCCTGCCCGTAGTGGCGGCGGAAGAGCGTGCCGTCCGCCGCCAGCGCATCCAAGTGCGGCGTCTTGACGATCGGGTGGCCGAGCGCCGACAGACAGTCGCCCCGCCACTGATCGGCGGTAATGAAGAGCACGTTCCAGGCCGGCTCGCCCATGTCCCCTGCCGCACGCATAATCACTCAGGCGTGGCCAGACCACGGATTCGCCCGCCACATCAAGAGCGATGGCTTAAGCCATTGCTTTAGTGCCAGGAATCCGAGTCCCCATGGAAGCCTCGACTTTCGGAACAAGGGGGACTGGTCCGTGATTCGGGCGCCTATCGGCCGGTGAAGTTTGGTGCCCGCTTCTCGACGAAGGCGGCGACGCCCTCCTTGCGGTCCTCGCTGGCGAAGCAGCGGCCGTGGGCGGCGATCTCCTCGGCACGAGCGGCCTCGAAGTCGCGCTCCATCGAGGCGTTGAGGGCGTTCTTCAACTCCCTGAGCGCCACTGGGCTGTAGCCGGCCAGCGTCGATACCAAGTCGGCGGTCGCCGCCTCCAACTCATCCGGCTCGGTGAGGCGGTTGACGATGCCGAGCTGATAGGCCCGCTCGGCCGAGAAATGATCGCCCAAGAGGCAGATCGCCCGGGCCGTGGCCGGGCCCAGCAGACGATCGAGCAGCACCGTACCGCCCATGCCGGGGAAGATACCGCGCTTGATCTCGGGATAGCCGAAGGTCGCCTTGGTCGAGGCGACGCGAATGTCGCAGGCGAGAGCGATCAGCATGCCGCCACCCAAGGCATAGCCCTGGATCGAGGCCACCAGCGGCTGCGGCATCCGGCGCATGGTGTCGTGGAAGCGCATGCCGTTCCAGCCGCGGGTCTCGGCCGTGGCTCGGTCCATCTCGTTCATCTGCTTTAGGTCGGCGCCGGCGACGAAGGCCTTCTCGCCGGCCCCCTTGAGGACCACGACCCGAACCCCGTTGGTCTCCGCTGTCTCGTCCATGACCGCCTGCAACTCGGCGAAGACCTCGGACGAAAGCGCGTTCAGCACCTCCGGGCGATTGATGGTGACGGTCCGGACCGGACCGTCGGTCTCGACCAACAGGGTCTGGTAGCTCATGGTGTCCCTTTCCTTTCTCTCCATGGCCTCAGGTCGCCAGATAGCCACCGTCGACCGGCAGCATGGCGCCGGTAACGTATGCCGACAGCTCGGAGACCAGGAACACGACCGGCCCCACCAGGTCCTCGGGCTCGCCGACACGGCCCATCGGCACGCGGGTGAGAAACCGTTCCAACGTTTGCGGGCTCGACCGCGTGATCTCGGTCATCGCCGTGGCAATGATGCCGGGCGCGATGGCATTGACCCGAACCCCGTCCGGCGCCAGCTCGGTCGCGAAGGCCTTGGTCATCAGCAGGATCGCCCCCTTGCTGGCGGCATAGGCGGCCGATTCCGCCCCGGCGACGAAAGATCGGATCGAGCCGATGTTGACCACCCGCCCGCCCGTCGCCCGCAAGTCCTCGAGGCAGGCCATGGTCATGTTCTTGGTACCGTCCAGGTTGACGTCGAGAGTCCGGCGCCACTGGTCCTCGAACTCGGCATCCAGGATCTTGTCCCGGTAGAGGATGCCGGCGTTGTTGACCAGGATGCTGGCCGGCCCCAGCTCGGACCGCACCGCCGCGGCCACGCTGCCGCAAGCGGCGCGGTCGGTGACGTCCAGCGGCCAAGCCCTGGCCCGCCCGCCCGCCGCCTCGATCACCGCCGCGACCTCGGCCGCGGTCTCTTCATTGACGTCAGTCACCGCGACGACGGCGCCATGGCGGGCCAGGCCCTCGGCGATCGCCCGGCCGTTGCCCTGCCCCGCCCCGGTGACGACGGCGACATCGCCCTTCAACAACTCCTGCATCAAAATCCTCTCCTTGCTGCGCCCTAGAATGTCGTCGGCCAGGTCCGCATCTTGTGCTCGCCGACGCCGCCCGTCAGGCGGCGCTCGTGCTTCTCCAGCATCGCCTTCAGCCAGTCGCGGGTCTCGCGCGGGTCGAGCACCGTCTGGGCCCGGTAGCTGGCGGCCAAGTCATAGGCGTCGGTGTCGCGGGCGAGCTCCCGGGCCAGCTCGGCGTAGCGCTCGGGATCGTCCTCGGGCCGGATCCGGTAGACCACGTTGACCCCCACTTCGGGGTCCATGAAGGAAATGTCGGCGGTGAACCAAGCCGCCATCTCGTCGGAAACACCGGCGCCCATGTTGAGGTGCGCCTGGCCGTAAGACTTGCGCATGATGACCGACAGCTTCGGCACCGTCGCCATGTGCAGGGCCTGCATGTAGTTCATGATCTTGCCGGGCAGCTTCAGCCGCTCGCCCACCGTGCCGACGAGGAAGCCCGGCGTGTCGGCGAAGGTGATGATCGGCAGGTTGAAGCTGTCGGCCAGCACGATCAGGTTGATCGCCTTGTCGCAGGCATCGGCGTCCAGCGCCCCGCCCTTGAACATCGGGTTGGTGGCGATGACGGCGACGGCACGGCCGTCGATGCGGGCGAGCCCGGTGGAGATCACGCGCGAGTAGCGTTCCTTGATCGGAAAGAACGAGTCCCGGTCGACGATGAGGCCGACCATCTTGCGGACGTCGTAGACCTTGGCCCGGCTTTCGGGCAGCAGCTCCAAGATGCGCTCGGCCTCCGTCCCGGAGCCCTCGGACACGGGTACCCGGGGCGGCGCCTCGTTGCAGTGCGAGGGCAGATAGCTCAGGAAGCGCTTGAGGGCGTCCATTGCCTCTTCATCGGTGTCGACCGCCTGGTCGACCTGGCCTGTGACCTCGGTCTGCATGCGCCAACCGCCGAGATCCTCGGGGTCCTCGTCCTCGGCGATCGCCACTTGCGTTACGTTGACGGACGAGACCGCCATCACCGCCCCCTTGCGCATCACCGTGAAGTCTGAGGTGACGCTGCGCCAGGTGCCGCCACCATAGGATTGGCCCAGGACGGCGGCGGCCTGCGGCACGGTGCGGTCGCGGCCGAGCCGGTAGTACTCGCCGGTCTTGTGAATGCCCGTGGCGCCCATGACGTCCGGCATGCGGGCGCCCGAGCACTCGTTCAGCATGATGAGGGGGATAGCGCTCCGGACCGCGGTGTCGACCGAGTCCTTCATCTTCAGGCCGGCGATCTCGGCCGAGGAGGCGCCCATCGCCGAGAAGTCGGCAGCATGAACCAGGACCGGCCGGCCGTCGATCCGGCCGAAGCCGTCGACGGTGCCGTCACACGGCACCCGGTTGTGATCCTCGGGCCGGGCCGACAGGGCGAGCAGGCCC
This sequence comes from Alphaproteobacteria bacterium, assembly GCA_030746295.1. The sequence goes on from JASLMY010000039.1 coordinate 17,362, forward strand.
GATTCCTCGAAGCTGTCGGCGTCGAGCAGGTAATCGAGCCGTTGGCGCACGTTCAGGATGCCGGCCTCGGCCCATGCCTTCAGCCGCCGCTCCGATCCCATGGCCCGCGCCACCTGGCGCCGGCGCGCCAACTCGGCGATTTCTGCTTCGAACGCCATGGTCCTGCTCCCTTCCTCGACCGCCTCGCTTGCTGGCCCCGACTGTGACGCAAAGCCGATCCGAGGCCAAGCCGGCGCCGTTGCGCGATCCCGCCGCGACACGCATGATCGGGCGGCGGCAAGCGTTGGGGGTGCCGACAGGAATGGATCAACTGCAAAGCGCCTTCGGCCTCGTCGTCCTGCTGGGGATCGCCTGGGGGCTGAGCGAGAACCGCCGCGACAAACGCCACCTTAGAATTGCCCTCGCCGGCCTTGGCGTGCAGCTCGTGCTGGCCCTGTTGTTGTTGAAGGTGCCGCCGGTTGGCCGCGCCTTCGAGGCCTTGAACGACCTCGTGATCGCGCTGCAGACGGCAAGCGAGGCCGGCTCTTCCTTCGTCTTCGGCTTTCTCGGCGGCGGCCCGCTCCCCTACGAGGAGACCCGGCCGGGGGCCAGCTTCTCCCTCGCCTTCCGGGCCCTGCCGCTGATCCTGGTGGTGAGCGCCTTGTCGGCGCTACTGACCTATTGGCGCATCCTGCCGCTGATCGTCCGCGGCTTCGCCTTTCTGCTGCGCCGCAGCCTCGGCGTCGGCGGCGCCGTGGGTCTCGCCGCCGCCGCCAACGTCTTCGTCGGCATGGTCGAGGCGCCGCTCTTGGTCCGCCCCTATCTGGTGCGGCTCGGCCGGGCCGAGCTCTTCATGGTCATGGTGACCGGCATGGCCACCATCGCCGGCACCGTGCTGGTGCTCTACGCCACCTTCCTGGGGCCGGTGCTACCAGACGCCGCCGGCCATCTGGTTATCGCCTCGATTATCAGCGCGCCGGCTGCCATCACGATCGCCAAGCTGATGGTGCCCGGTGCCGCGAGCGAGGCCGCGACCGAGGCCGAGTTCGCCCCCGACCCCGACACCACCAGCGCCATGGACGCTGTCACCCGCGGCACGGCCGCCGGCCTGCAGCTCTACCTCAACGTCGTCGCCATGCTGATCGTGCTGGTCGCCCTGGTGCAGATCGTGAACATGATCCTGGGCCTTCTGCCCGACGTGGCCGGAGAACCGCTGGCCTTGGAGCGACTGTTGGGCTGGGTGATGGCGCCGCTCGTCTGGCTGATGGGCGTGCCCTGGGCGGAGGCGCCGACGGCCGGCGCGCTGATGGGCGTCAAGACGGTGTTGAACGAGCTTCTGGCCTACCTGCAGCTCGCCAAGTTGCCTGCTGAGGCGCTGTCCGAACGGAGCCGCCTGATCATGACCTATGCGATCTGCGGTTTCGCCAATTTCGGCAGCCTCGGCATCCTGATCGGCGGCCTCGCTACCATGGTGCCCGAGCGCCGGGCCGAGATCGTTGCGCTCGGCTTCAAGAGCATCGTCGCCGGCACGCTCGCCACGATGTGCACCGGCGCCGTCGTCGGAATTCTATGAGGCGTCGTCGTCGAGGTACTTGCGCTTCATCCGGCCGACTAGGCGCCCCGCCTCGCGGGCCGGGTCGGGGGCATTGTGGATCGCCTTGGCCTCGGCCATCGCCTTTTTCAGCACCGGTTTGGCGCGGTGCGCCATCTCGCCCGCCTTGGCCTGAGCCTCGGGGTCGGTGGCAAGCCGCCGGGCGGCCCGATAGAGGAGCGTCTTCCAAACCGTCATGGCCCCATCCTAACGCAAGGTGCCGGTTGTGGGCCATGTCTGCTCTTGCCGCCGCCGCCATTGGTGCGACATATGCCGGCAGGGATCATTTGCGAGGGGAGTGCCCGCCATGTGGCCCAGAACCGACCTGATCGAGCTGTTGGGCATCAGCCATCCGATCGTGCAGGCGCCGATGGCGGGTGGGCCGACGACGCCAGCCCTGGCGGCCGCGGTCTCGAACGCGGGCGGCCTCGGCTCGCTCGGCTGCGCCGGGCTGTCGCTGGAACGGCTGCGCGAGCAGGGCGAGGCCACGCGCACCGCCACCAACCGTCCCTTCAACCTGAACTTCTTCTGCCACCAGGAAGTAGCAGCGCCCGCCGACGACGCGGCGGCAATGCGCGAGTTGTTGTCGGGTTACTACAACGAGCTGTCGTTGCCTGAGCAGCCGGCCCTCATCTCGCCCATGCCGGCCTTCGACGAAGCGATGTTGGAGGTGGTCTTGGAGGTCAAGCCAGGCGTCGTCAGCTTCCACTACGGGCTGCCCGAGGCGGCGATGGTGGAGCGATTGAAGGCAGCCGACATCCTGCTCCTCTGCTCGGCCACCACCGTGGCCGAGGCGAAGTCGCTGCAGGCCGCCGGCATCGACGCCGTCGTCGCCCAAGGCTACGAGGCGGGCGGCCATCGCGGCACCTTCGCCGAGCCCTACGAGGCCGGAGAGATCGGCACCTTCGCGCTGGTGCCGCAAATCGCCGACGCGGTCTCGCTGCCGGTGATCGCCGCCGGCGGCGTCGCCGACGGTCGCGGCATCGCCGCTGCCTTCGCGCTGGGCGCTAGCGGCGTGCAGCCGGGCACCGCCTTCCTCTCCTGCCCCGAGGCCGGAACCCACCCGCTCTACCGCGAGGCGCTGGCCACGGCGCGGGACGACTCGACCCGTTTGACGCGCGCCTTCTCGGGCCGCCCGGCGCGGGCGCTCCGCAACCGCTTCGTCGACGAGTTGGCACTGCACCAGGGCGCCGCGGCACCTTTCCCCCAACAGCGGGCCTTGACCGGGCCGCTCGCCGCCAAGGCGCAGGCCGAGGGATCGAGCGACTTCTCGACCCTCTGGTCCGGTCAAGCCGTCGCCCTCAACCGCGGCCTGCCGGCAGCCGAGCTGATCGAGGTCATGGTCAGCGAGGCGCAAGCGATTCTCAGTCCTTAGGCCGGGCTTGGCGCCACCGAAGGCTCGGGTTAGAACGGTCGCCCCGACCACGCTTCAGCGAGCCCGCCGCCCCATGAATGACAGCCTCCCGCCCGGCTTCATCAACCACGGCGCCGATCCCGGCAGCAACTTCGCCCGCGGCCTGGGCTTCACCGTCATCGGGCGCGAGCCCGGCAGCGCCACCATCGCGGTCGAGGTGACGGACCGGCTGACCCATGCCGGCGGCTCGGGCCATGGCGGCCTGGTGGCGGCCCTTCTGGACGTCACGCTCTCGACAGCGGCAGCGGTGCCGAGAACGGCAGATCAGAGGCCCGATCTCTTTTCCGTCACCCTTTCGCTGACCACCAGCTTCATCGCCCCCGCACCCCGGGGGCGGCTCGTCTGCGAAGGCTGGCAGACTGGCGGCGGGCGCAAGACGATCTTTTGCGAGGGTCGGGTCACAGGCACCGGCGATACCCTGGTGGCGACGGCACAAGGCGTCTTCCGCCTAGTCCCCTGGCCCGAGGGCGGCGGGTGAGTGCGGTGGCGAGGCCGCCATCAGCCCTGTTATAACGAAGCCAATACGACAGCCGTGAGGAGAGCACGATGCGGAGCTTCCAGATCACCAAATACGCCGAGCCGCTGGAGGCGATGGACCGCGACCCGCCGACCCCCGCGGGCGACGAAATCCTGCTCCGCATCACCGCCAGCGGCGTCTGCCACTCCGACGTCCATATCTGGGAGGGCTTCTTCGACCTCGGCGGCGGCCGCAAGGCCGACATCACCCGTGGCCGCGAGCTGCCCTTCACCATGGGGCACGAGATCGTCGGTGTGGTCGAGGCCGTGGGCGACAAGGTTTCGGGCGTCGCGGTCGGCGATGCCCGCATCGCCTATCCCTGGATCGGCTGCGGCGCGTGTCCGATCTGCGCCCGCGGCGACGAGCATATCTGCCCCAAGCCCCGCCAACTCGGCGTCCATGTCGACGGCGGCTATGCGAGCCACGTGCTGGTGCCGCACGCCCGCTACCTCTTCGACTACGGCGACGTCGCCACCGAGCTCGCCTGCACCTACGCCTGCTCGGGCATCACCGCCTATGGTGCCCTCAACAAGGTCAAGGACCTGGCCAGCGGCGACCACTTGGTGATCGTCGGCGCCGGCGGCGTCGGCTTCGCCGGCCTGATGATCGCGCGGGCCATGATGGAGACCGAGATCACCGTCGTCGACATCGACGACGCCAAGCTGGAGGCGGCAAAGGCGGCGGGCGCCGACCACGTCATCAACCCCGGCGCCGAGGGCGCGCGCAAGCAGGTGATGGCGCTGACCGGCGGCGGTGCCGCCGTGGTCGTCGACTTCGTCGGCTCCGGCCCCTCGGCCCAGTTCGGTATGTCGTGCCTGGCCGCCAACGCCACCATGGTTGTGGTCGGCCTCTTCGGTGGCTCCTTCGACATCTCGGTGGCGATGCTGCCCTTGAAGAACATCTCGCTCCGCGGCTCGATCACCGGCAGCCTGCAGGAGATGGCCGAGCTGATGGCGATGGTGAAGTCGGGCCAAGTCAAGCCGCTGCCCGTCACCACGCGTCCCTTGGATCAGGCCCAGGCCAGCATCGACGACCTGCGCGAGGGCAACGTCGTCGGCCGCGTCGTGCTGGTGCCCTGAGCCCAACTATCGGCGACGTCGATGATCCGCCCGGCATGCGGAGGTCACAGGTCAGTCGTTCGTGGTGCCGCCGGCCAACTCGAGGATGAAGCGATTGGTCGCCAGGCTGTCGTGATAGTCGGAGGCCGCAAAAGGCTTCCCATCGCGGCAATGCGTGAGGAAGTGAGCAACCGCGCGCTCGAGGGACTCCCAGTACATGTCGCCGTTCCGCCCATGGTAGTCGTGGTGATACGCGAGAGGCGGCGTTACGAAATAGCCTCGCTCATCGAAGGTGTCGCGCGGGGTTCTCACGGTAATGGCGTCATCCCGGTATTCGACCACGCCATTGGTTCCAACGACCGTCACCTGGGTTACTGCCGGCGCGGCATACGACATGAACAGATTGGTGATCGTTCCGTTCTCATGCGAGAGCCACAAGTGGCTTGTGTCGAACGCGCTTCCATGGCCCGAAACGAGGGCCGGCGCGTACTGATGATGCCCGATGGCACCGAACGACACGCGTGCCATGTCGACATAGTGGATGGCCTTGGTTTCGGTAACGCCGTGCAGGTGTCGGGCCGCGTCTGCCCGCCAACTATCGGCATAGCCTTGCTTGAAGGCCAGCCCCTGACACACCGTCGCATTCATGTATAGCGGCGACCCGAGGCGGCCGTCACCGAGTGACTCGACGATCACGTCGACGAGTCGGGAATAGCGGAAATTGAAGTTGAACAGGAACCGCGCCGGATCCAGATCGAGCGCGTCCAGCTCCGCGATCGTCGATACCGGCGGCTTCTCGCACAGAACATAACCGTCGAAATCACGGGAAAGGCGCGTCAGGTATTCATAGTGGCTGGCATTCGGTGAAGCGATGATCACCGCATCCTGCGAGGTCAACGCCCCAAAATCGGTGGTGACGTTGGGTACATCCGGTTGCTTGCGGGGATGATAAACGACCTTGACGTCCGCCAGCCCGGATTGCTCCACGATGCTGATCAGACGAGCGGCATGGTTTCGGTAGCCGACCACCCCTATGCGCAGCCTAGCCACGAAACGAAAGCCCGGCCTGGCTGCCGCTGTTCAAAACACATCCCGCAACGATCACACGGCTCATAGGATTATCGCGCCATTGCGGTGGGCCTTACGGATCTCTTGGAGTCTGGCGGCGCCGATTCCAGTTGCTCCAAGCATCATCGGCACATGAACTCGGGCCAGCAAGGAAACTGCTCGTTGGAGACGTAGTAGGCGAGCTTCCAGTAGATGGCATAGAACCAGCCGAAGTAATAGCCGAGAAAGCCGGTCAGGCCGATCGTCGGCAGGATGTAGAGCCGCCAGCCCGGCGGCTCGTTGCGACCGTCGGCGCGGACGCGTGAGGTCAGCTTGTTGGTGGCGACGGCGGAGATGCAGATCTGCCCCGGCCCGGCCATCGCGCGCAGCTTGCGGGCATAGTCGATGTCGCGCGCGCCCAGGCCGCCGAGGTTGATGCCGAGGCGGAGCGACAGGTCGCGGTCGCGAAGCATCGCCCGCTGCACCTCGCGGGCGAAGCCGTTGGCCCGTCGAGGCGCGGGAAGACCGCCAGCAGCTCCAGATCCGAGCTTTCGACCAGTCGGCCGCCGCCATCCGCCAAGATCGCCTCGACACGTTCCAGCGCGTCGCCGGCCTCGGCCTCCGCGCCGATCGAGACAATCGCGACGAAGCGCATCGAGAAGTCGTCGGGGTTCTCGGCCCCCAGGACTTGGCTCTCGGTCACCGCGTTCGCGGCCATTTGAGTCCTCAGTTGGTGCCGTTGATGGCGAAATCGAAGACCTCGTGGCTCGTCGGCCGCCGGCCCTCGGCATAGGCCGCGTAGCTGTCGTTCAAGGGCCGGTTCAGGATCAGAGGTACGTTGGCCTCGAAGAGGCTGCCGTGGGTCCGCAGCCGGTGGCCACGGAGGGCGGAGAGGTCGTGGTCTTCGGCCCGGCTGCCGATGACCGTCTTCTCGTCGCCCATCACGGCGACGTCGCCCTCGCGGTCGATTGGTTGCTGCAATTCCCGCGCCGCGTCGTCGGCCAGCCAAGCCTTGGCCACGCCCGGCAGCTCGGCCACCGCCTCGAGGATCGGCTCCGGCGCCAGGCCGTCGTTGCAATAGACCCGGACGAAGCCGCCCAGTGCCCCATGGTGGCCGACGAAGGCATCGGTGATCGGACAGATGACGGTGCTCCGCCCGGCCCCGAGGGCGGCGTCCAAGATGTCCTGCAACCAGATCACGCACGGGCTACCGTCCGGGTTCGACTTGTCGCCCATGCCGTGATCCGCGGTCAGCGCCACCGTCGCCCCCAGCTCCGCCAGGCGGCCGAAGCGCTGGTCCAGGTCGGCGTAGAACTGGTTCGCGGTCGCGTCGCCCGGCGCATGGGCGTGCTGAATGAAGTCGGTCAGTGACAGATAGAGAATGTCGGGCCGCCGCTCTTCCAGAAGCTTGATGCCGGCATCGAGGACGAAGAGCGACAACTCGGCCGAGTACATGTCGGGGAGCGGTTGCCCCACCAACTCCAGAACCCCTTCGATGCCGTTCTCGGCCATCGTGCAACGGTCGGCATGTTGCGAGGAGAGGCTGACCGAGCCACCCGAGAGGTCCATGCCCTTCTGCAGTTGCTGGCGGAGCTTGTCCTTGGCGGTGATCGAGACCACCTTGGCGCCGGCGCGCGAGAAGGCGCCCATCACCGACTCGGCACGCAGCAGCTCCGGCCCGGTCATCACCACCGGCTGGCCGCTTTCGCGGTCGAGGTAGAAGTTGCCCGAGATGCCATGCACGGCGGGCGGGCGGCCGGTGACGATCGACATGTTGTTGGGACAGGTGAAGCTCGGCATCGAGCCCTGGGCGACGGCGTAGTAGCCCTCGGCGGCAAAGCGCGCCATGTTGGGAACGATGCCGGCCTCGAAGCCGTGCACCAGGTATTCGGGGTCGCCACCGTCGATGCAGACCACGACCACCGGCCGCGCCGGCCAGCGGTAGTGGATACCGTTCACCTCGATGGTCGCCTCGGCCACGGTCGTTTCCCCAAGTCCCCCTGTCGATCGGAGGCCCGAGACTATCATTCTGGGCAGCGACCCGCGAGATTGATCTGAGGGCGGCGGCCCGCGTCAGTGGTCGCTGCCGTCCTTCCGGGTGAAGCGTGCCGAGAGGCCGCGCTTCATGTGCAGGTCGATATCGGGATAGTGGCACTCGTCGGCGGCCGAGCGGTCACCGACCACGAGGAACCGCACCGGCCGGTCGCTCCGGTTGACGAGGCAGTGGCCATCGGGCTTGCCGGCCGGAAATCCCGCCGCCATGCCGGGGCCGAGCGCCGTCTCGCCGGCCTCGGTGACGAGGATCAGATCGCCGTCGAGGACATATACGAACTCGTCCTCGCGGCTGTGCCAATGACGTTGGGAGGAGGCGGCGCCGGGCTGGAGGGTGACCAGGTTGACGCCGAAGTTGGAGAGCCCCAGGGCATCGCCCAGGGCCCTGACCTCTCGCCCCTCGACGACCCCCTGAAAGGCCGCCGGATAGGCCGAGCCGGTCCGACCCTGGAGATCGTTCGGATCGACAATCGGAAATTCGCTCGCCTTCGTCGCCATGCCCCACCTCCATCAAATCGAGACCGCCCGGAGGCTCGCACATCTCACGCAAGCCGGCCAGGGGTCAGCGGATCAAGCCGTCGACCACCCCGCCGAAGGCGGGTTGGCGAAGCCCAAAGCGCTCGGCTTCGAGGCTCATATCGAGGCTGGAATGGCGCGGCCGGGCCGCAATCGGATGCGTCTCCGGATC
>JASLMY010000003.1 GCA_030746295.1 Alphaproteobacteria bacterium
CGCCGCCCTTCGGCTTGCTGCTCTACGTCATGAAGGGGGTGGCGCCGTTCGAGGTCGGCCTCGCCGAGATCGTCCGCTCGGCTCTGCCCTTCATCCTGATCGAGCTTCTGGTGCTGGCGATCCTGATCCTGCTGCCCGAGGTCGCGATCTGGCTGCCCAAGCAGATCGACTGAGCCGGATGCGCGACGCCGGCCTTCCCGCTATTCTGGCGCGAACGGGGAGGCGACCATGAAAGCAGCGTTGATCGAAGAGACCGGCGGACCGGAGGTCTTGAAGTACGGCGAGCTGCCGGACCCGGTAGCCGCAGCCGGCGAGATCGTCGTCGACATCCACGCGGCCAGCGTCAACGCCGCCGATTGGAAGGTCCGCGCCGGCAGCTACGAGCCCATAGCGGTCTTTCCCTATGTTCTGGGGCGCGATTTCTCGGGTCACGTCAGCGCGCTTGGACCGGGGGTCGACGATTTCGCCGTCGGCGACGCGGTCTTCGGCGTCTGCGACGTCGGCCAAGAGGGAGCGTACGCCGAGAAGATCGCCATCAAGGCCGCCATCGTCGCCAAGAAGCCGGCGGCGATCTCCCATACCGAGGCCGCCGCCCTCGCCCTGACGGGCCTTACCGCGTTGGTCGCGGTCGAGGACACGCTCCAGCTCCAGGCGGGCGAGACCATCCTGGTCCAGGGCGGTGCCGGCGGCGTCGCCGGCTTTGCGATCCAGCTCGCCAAGCACTTGGGCGCCCGCGTCGTCACCACCGCCAGCCCGGCGAACCACGACTATTTGAGGGGTCTCGGGGCCGACCAGATCGTCGACTACACCGCCCAGGACTTCACCGAGGTCGTTTCGGACTGCGATGCCGTCCTCGATACCGTCGGCGGCGACGTCGCCGAGCGCTCGTTCGCCGTCTTGAAGCCGGGCGGGCGCGCCGCCTTCATCGCCTCAGGCCCGCAAGCGCCCCAGTCGCCACGCCCCGACGTGCAGTCGCTGCGTCCCAAAGTCGGCCGCGACCGCCCGCACCTGGAGCGCATCCTCGAACTAGTCGCGTCGGGGGCGGTGCGGGTACCCGAAATCACCCTCTATCCCCTGGCGGAGGCGGCGGCGGCACACCGGGTCAGCGAAGCACGCCACCTTCGCGGCAAGCTGGTCTTCCAGGTCCGCTAGGGCGGCTGTCGTCGGAGGTTCTGCGTGCCCTCGGAACGAGGGGTCCGCCTACCCGTCCCTGTTCCGGCGTTGCCGCGTTTCCTCGTCATAGGCACGGAGCGCCTTCATGCCGAGCCGGGGCTTCCGGTTCCGATCGGTGAAGCGGTCTATCAGGGGGGCGAGCAGGATCACCAGGCCGATAAAGGTGAGGACGGCGCCGAGGCCCCAGATGAGCCAGCGGTGGGGCAACCAATGCATCACCACCCAGCCGCCGCGCCAGACGTCCAACGGCTCGATGAGCCTCGGCGCCACGAGTGGCGATGGAACCATCAGGGTCAAGGTTCCGGGAAGGCGCTCGCCCGTCCGGCAGTCGCGGCCCAAGGAGCGGGCGGCCTCGGCGAATTCGCCTCGGGCCAGGACCAGGGTCACCGCGTCGCCCTTCGAGAAGGCCGTCTCCGCCGTTTCCCGGCCGGTCCAGAAGGAGCCGTAGCGGAAGCCGCAGACGAAACCCTCGACCGTGAAGGCGGCGTCGTAGCCCGAGCCATACTGGGCACTGCCGCCCGAGGGTCGATCGTGCAGCCATGTCGCGCCGGCGACGGTGGCATCGAGCGTCATCAGGTTCAAGGGCGACGCCCAGTAGAGGGCATACCCGCCGCCGCCGAGACAGGCCACGGCGAAGAGAAGGCGCTCTACCCACTGCCGAAACCGGCTCTTCTTTTTGCGCATGGTCCCTGGCCTGTTCTTGTGGATTCCAGGCGTAGCGTATCGCTGTCGGAGACCCATACCCGACCAACGGGCCGCTGCAACCGTCCCTTCCGTCCGGGACGGCCGCACACCGGCCGGCGATAGGAATCCATCCAAATCGCGCCGGCGGTAACGGCTCTAGCCGCCCATCCAATAGGCCCGGTCGGCGGGGAAGACGGTCTGGCACTCGGTGCGCTCGACCGGGCCGTCGAGGGTGTCGGAGACCGCTTGCCAGACGGCGTAGTGCGGCATCTGCCGGTGCGCTTCGAGGGCGGCTTCGTTTTCATAGACCTCATAGAAGTAGTAGGTGTTCTCGTCGGCCTTGTCCTGCAGGACGTTGAAGCGGGCGCAGCCCGGCTCGTCGCGCTCCGAGCCCAGCGCGTCGACCTCGATCGCCTCGAGGAAGCGCTGGCGCCCCTCCGGCTTGACCCTGACCTTGACCCAAATCGCGTACATCGGCGCCTCCCTGGTTGATCGATCGGAAACGGCAATCGTATCGTGTTCTCCACTAGTGTCCCAAATCAGAAGTTCGCATCACATGTGGCAAGCGCCCGACGAACTTCTGATTCCATAAGGACACTAGCATCCCTTTGATTCTAGTGTGGTTTAAGGATTTGAAGTTCCTCACGGTGCTTGCCCCAATAATCGGAGGAACTTCAAATCCACCACACTAGGGTGGTATCGGCGCGCCCGGGGCCCGGCCTATTCCGGCAGGCCGAGGCGGTTGGCGATGTTGTTCTTCTGCATGTGAGAGGAGCCGCCGACGATCGGCATGCCGACGAGGTCGGCCACCGTTTGGGCCATGTCGAATTCGTCGGAGAGGCCATAGGCGCCCATGACCCGCTGACAGGCGAGGCCGATCTCGACCGCGGTGTCGGCGACGAAAAGCTTGGCCATGCTGCTCTCGACCGTCGCCGGCCGGCCTTGGTCGACGAGCCAAGCGGCGTGGTAGAGCATGTGGCGGCAGGCCTCTAGCCGGGTCCGGGCCTCGACCAGCTCGTGGCGGACCGCCTGATGGCCGCTGATCGGCTTGCCGAACTGACGGCGGTCTTGGGCGTAGCGCCAGGCCTCCTCGACCGCCGCCTGGGCGAGGCCGAAGGCCATGGCGGCGACCTCGACCTTCTCGACGTCGAGCGAGCGCCCGGCGAGCCTGAGCCAACCGTCGTTCCAGGCCTCCGGCCCGCCGAGGATGTTCGCCGCGGGCACCGCCACGTCGTCGAAGTAGACGTCGAAGCTGTGGCTGTAGAGCAGGTTCTGGTGCGTCAGCGGCTGGCGGCTGAGGCCGGGCGCATCGCCCGGCACCAGCACCATGCTGAGGTTCCGATAGCGCCGGCCCTCCGCATCGGAGTTGACCAGGCAGAAGATGTAGTCGGCCCAGTCGGCGCCGGTACACCAACGCTTGACCCCGTTGATGACCACGGTGTCGCCACCGTCTTCGAGGCGCGCCCGCGTTCGCACACTGGCGAGATCGCCGCCGACCTCGGGCTCCGACAGGCCATAGGCGAAGAAAAGCTCGCCAGCGGCGACGCCCGGCAACAGCGTCGCCTTCTGGGCCTCCGAGCCGCTTTCGGAGATATTGCCGCCGCCATAGAAGGCGCATTGGATGAAGGGGCCGGCGAGGAAGGTGCCGGCGCGGCTCAACTCCTCGATCACGGCGGTGGCGGCGACCCAGTCCTGGCCGAGGCCGCCATGGGCCTCGGGCACCGTCAGGCCGCAGACGCCGAGATCCGCCAGCTTGGCGAAGACGTCGCGCGGGAAGGCTTGCGCGGCCCGCCATTGCCGACGCTTCTCGGGCGGTGCCTCCTGCTCGCAGAAGCGGCGCAGGCTTTGGCGCAGCTGGGTGATGTGGTCGGGCTCGTCGGCGAAGTACACGATGGCCAGCTCCCGTTCCATGGTCTCGGGCCGGCATCTTAGCAGACGCACTTAACGGGCGGACCGGCCGGCTGCTAAACTCGCCGCGATCGGATGGCGGTGAGACTGTCACGCGAGGAGACGAAATGCCCAGACTGCCAGAACTCGGTATCGACGACGCCGCGCCGGCGGTGCGCGAGACGATGGCGGCGCAAGAGCGCCTCTTCGGCTTCGTCCTCAACCCGACCAAGCTGATGGGATACTGCCCGAGCATCGCCGAAGGCGCGGCGGCGCTCGCGGCAGGCATCGAGAAGGCCGGCAACATCGAGCCGCGCCTGCGCTTCCTGCTCTACACCCGCGTCGCCTCCTTGAACGGGTGCCCGTTCTGACTGGACATCAATGCGTCCCGTGGGATGCAAGAAGGCCTGACCGCAGCGCAGCTCGACGAACTTCAGGAATACGCCGAGAGCGGCCGCTTCTCGGCCCGCGAGAAGCTGGCGCTCGAATACGCCGACCGGATCACCTTGAGCAACCGGGACGTCGACGAGGCATTCTTCCAATCGCTTCAGGCCGAGTTCCCGAGCCCGCCCGAAATCGTCGAGCTGACCGCGATCGTCGCCTTCGAGAACTTCCGCAGCAAGTTCAACCACGCCTTGCTGATCGAATCGAACGGCATCTGTCCGGTCAAGCTGGCGACCTGAAGAGGCGGCGACGCCCCGAGGCGTGAGGAACCATAGCCGGAGGAGCCGGTTCCGTGGACAAATCCCTATCCGTCGGCATCCATGTGCCGAGCGTCTCGGTCTCGGGCCTGGAGAGTGGCCCGGCCTACGCCGATTTCTTCCGCGAGGTCGAAGCCCTGGGCTTCGATGCGATCTGGGCCGAGGACCGCATCCTCCACCCGGCACCGCTGGCGGACTCGGTCGTGCTGCTCTCCTGGGCGGCGGCCAATACGACACGCGTGCTGCTGGGTACCGCTGTGATGGTGTTGAACCTGCGCCGGGCACCGGTGGTCGCCCGGCAGGTGGCGACGCTGCAGCATCTCTCGGGAGGCCGGGTGGTGCTCGGCGTCTCGCTCGGCGGCCGGCCCGAGGAATACGAGGGGTTGGCCATCCCGATTGATCGGCGGGTCCGCCTCTTCCGCGAAAGCCTGACGGTGCTGCGCGAGCTGCTCGAGGGCGAGCCGGTGACGGCGACCGGCGATTTCTTTCCGCTCGACGAGGCCATCGTTCGGCCGGCCGCACCGGTGCCGGTCCTGATCGGCGGCCTCGTCGAGCCGGCGATCCGCCGTGCCGGCGAGCTGGGCGACGGCTGGATCATGGCGCCCTTCGGCAGCCTGGATGAGTTCGACCGTGGTTGGCGCATCGCCCGCGAGGGCGCGGCGGCGGCCGGCAAGGACCCGGACGCCCTGATCGCCGGCCGTCTGCTCTACGTCGCAGTCGACGACGATCGCGGCCGCGCCCGCGACGCCCTGACCCGGTTCCTGCACGGCTACTACGGCCCCGGCTTCGACGTCGACCGGCACGCCATCTACGGGCCCGCGGCGGAGGTGCGGTCGCGCCTCAGAGAGCAGGTCGACGCCGGCATCAGCTACCTGATGCTCGCGATCCCGACCCTCGATACCGGTCAGCTCAAGCGCCTGGCCGAGGACGTCGTGCCGGACCTGCGCGCCTGACCGCCGGCCCTGCCCCACACCGCGCCCGCCGCCGACCGCGCGGCACTAACTCGGCGGTAACGGATATCCGGTATCACCGACGCCAATGGTCGATGCGTTCCGGTCATGGCGCACATAGGCGCACGACAGGGTCGACCATCGTGATTGTGAGTTACGTCAGGGGAGCCACCAAGATGCCTGAGAAGCGAATCGTTGCCGCCGTGGCGGCGAGTGCCGGTCTCGGTCCGAACGGACCCGACGGATCGCCATTGCGCGGAGAAACGCCGGCCGCATAGCCGCGTCGCGCCGCTGGCCTGCACCCCAGGCACCAGCAACAACCGAGCAACAGTCAGTCAGCGATCCCGCCGCGGTCGCACGGGCGACCTTGCCGTCTACCATGCCTCCGAGGCTTACGGCCCTACCGCCCGAAACGCTTACGATAGATGGGAGACACGAGAATGAACCTGTCCCGCTTGAAGACGAAACCGAAGATTCTGCTGGGGATCTGCGCCCCGATGGTGCTGCTGCTGATCCTCGGCGGCGTCAGCGTCTACAGCATCAACTCGATCGTCCAGTCCAACAAGTGGGTCGATCACACCCATAAGGTCCTCGGCCAATCGGCCGCCATCGTCGGCTCGGCGGTCGACATGGAGACCGGCATGCGCGGCTACCTGCTGGCCGGCAAGGACGAGTTCCTGGATCCCTACAGGGGCGGCGAGAAGGCGACCTACGAGCGCATCGCGGCGCTGCAGGAGACCGTCAACGACAACCCCCGCCAAGTCGAGCGGCTGGCCGAGGTCGCGAAGACCTTGAAGGCCTGGCAGGCGAACGTCACCGAGCCGACGATCCAGCTCCGGCGCGAGATCGGCGACGCCGAGACCATGAACGACATGGCCAAGCTGGTGGGCGAGGCCCGCGGCAAGGTCTACTTCGACAAGTTCCGGGGCCAAATCGCCACCTTCATCGAGCGCGAGGCGAAATTGCTCGAAAAGCGTCGCGCGGAGTTCAAGTCGGTGTTCGGCGAGGTCAGGACGTCGCTGACAACGAACGGCGAGGCGAACGCCATTGAGATATCCGAAAAGCTCGAGATCATGGCCAAGGACGAGAAGTGGGTCAGCCACACCTACCAGGTGATCGAGCAAGCCAATTCGATCCTCGCCGCCGCCGTCGACATGGAGACCGGCATGCGCGGCTACCTGCTCGCGGGTCAGAACGACTTCCTGGCCCCCTACGAGGCCGGCCAGAAGAGCTTCTACAAGCGCATCGCCAGCCTGCGCGAGACGGTGAGCGACAACCCGGCGCAAGTGACGCTCTTGGAAGAGACCGAGCAGACCATCGCCGAGTGGCAGAAGAACGTCACCGAGCCGACGATCGCGCTGCGCCGCAAGATCGGCGACGCCAAGACCATGGACGACATGGCCGACCTGATCGGCGAGGCCCGCGGCAAGCAGTACTTCGACAAGTTCCGCCAAATCATGGCCGACTTCTCGGCCGAGGAGCGGGGCCTGATGGAGGCACGCCAAGCCGCCAACGAGGAGACGGTCTCGACCACCTTCGTCGTGATCGCCGCCTGCGTCGCCATCGCGGTCGTCATCGGCTTGCTGCTCGCCTGGCTGATCGGCAACGGCATCGCCAACCCGATCGCGCGGATGACCGGCGTGATGCAGCGGCTCGCCCAGGGCGACCACGGCGTCGAGGTTCCGGACACCGAGCGTCACGACGAGATCGGCGAGATGGCCGGCGCCGTGCAGGTCTTCAAGGAGAACGCCCTCGAGACCGAGCGGCTTCGGACCGAGCAGGAGGAAGCCGAGAAGCGGGCCGAGGAAGAGCGCCGCCAAGCGATGCTGTCGATGGCCGACAACTTCGAGGCCAGCGTCAAGGGCGTCGTCGACCTGGTCTCCTCCGCCTCGACCGAGATGGAGAGTACGGCCCAGGCAATGACCGCCTCGGCGGAGGGCGCGGCCGGCCGAGCCACCACCGTGGCCACCGCCTCCGAGCAAGCCAGCGCCAACGTCCAGACCGTGGCCTCGGCGTCGGAGGAGATGGCGGCCTCGATCCGCGAGATCGCGGGCCAGGTCGCCGGCTCGGCTGAAACCGCCAGCAGCGCGGTCGGCGCCGCCGAGCAGGCGACGAGTCAGGTCCAGGGCCTGGTCGAGGCCTCGCAGAAGATCGGCGAGGTGGTCGACCTGATCAACGACATCGCCGGCCAGACCAACCTCTTGGCCCTGAACGCGACGATCGAGGCGGCCCGCGCCGGCGATGCCGGCAAGGGCTTCGCCGTCGTCGCCTCGGAGGTCAAGAACCTGGCCAGCCAGACGGCCAAGGCGACGGAGGAGATCGCCGCCCAGATCACCGGCATCCAGGGCGCCACCGGCGAGACCGTGACCGCGATCGAAGGCATCACCAAGAAGATCTCCGAGATCAACGAGACCGCCGGCACCATCGCCGCCTCGGTGGAGCAACAGGGCGCGGCCACGAGCGAGATCAGCCGCAACGCCCAGGAAGCGGCGTCGGGCACCCAGGAAGTCAATTCCAACATCACGGAGGTCAACAACGCCGTCACCGAGACCGGCCAGTCCTCCGGCGAGGTGCTGAAGGCCGCCGGCGAGCTCTCCAGGCAGTCCGAGACCCTTAGGGCCGAGGTCGACAAGTTCCTGGCCGAGGTTCGCGCCGCCTGAGTTCCGACGCGACCCGCGCCGCGTACCAGGCGCAAGTCCTTCCAAGGTCCCTCGCGGTGCCCCCTTGCCGCGAGGGACCTATTTCTTTTGTGAGCTGTCGAGAAGGCGCCCCAAACATCGATCCTCGCGGAGGTGTCCGCCGATCGGCCGGCACCGGCCGAGTCCGCCACCCCTCATCAGTTCCGCTAGTCCTCCGGGCCCAACCATTCGATATCGGCGTGCGCGCCTTTGACGGCGACGGCGTCGACCTCGACCAGCATCTCGGGCTGGGCCAAGCCGGCGATCCGGCAGCCCATGGAGACGGGGCGGCTGCCGGCGAGCCAGGCCGGCCCCTCGCCGTAGGCTCGGTTCTGCTCGGCCGCGGCGGTGGTGAAGATGCGCCGGCGGACGACGTCGTCGAGGCGGGCGCCCGCTTGGCCCAAGGCCCACTCGATGGTCTCGTGACAGAGGTCGTATTGCGCCGCCCAGTCGCCGGGGGCGCGAACTTTGCCGTCGGCATCGATCGAGGTGCAACCGCTGACGTGGACGACGTCGCCGACCGCGACGGCGCGGGCATAGCCGCGGCCCCGCTCACGCGCATTCTCGGTGTAGATGTCTTGGCGCTTCGTGCCTGCGCCGACGATGGCCTCGGCCTCGATCTCGACCATCATCTCCGGCGTGAAGAGGGCCGGAATGCCCAACAGGGTCGCCGTCGGCCGGACCTCGCCCAGGATCTCGAGCCGGGCCCGGGTCTGCTCCTCGGTTCGATCGAGATCGGTGACGAAGCTCTTGGTGTAGACGAGGTCGGCGAGCGTGCCGCCGGCCTCCTCGATCGCCGCGGCGATGACCGCCATGGTCTCGCGGCTCTGGGCGTAGAGATCGCCCGGGTAAGCGACGCCGCCCTGGTCATCCTGCGCCGTCGTGCCGGCGACGAAGATCCGGTCGTCGACGCGGACCGCACGCGAATAGGCATAGGTCTCTTCCGTCGGGCGGCCGGAGGAGACCTTGACCGCCCGCTCCTTCGCCCCGTCGACAGCGTCGAGCTCGATCTCGATCAGCTGGGTCGGACGGGCGAGGCGGCTGACCTCGACAAGCGTGCCCGCCGGCCGGACGTCGCGAAAGTGGGCTGCGAGCGCGCGCGCCGCCTGGTCCGCCAAGCCGATGTCGGTGACGTAGGTGCGGGTGCGGACAACGTCCTCGAGCCGGCCGCCGGCCTGGCCCATGGTCGTCTCGGCGATCGCCATGATCGCATCGACTTGGGCGGCGACGTCGCCCTCGCCGATGACGTTGCCCTCTGTGTCGATCGCCGTGGTGCCCGATTGCAGGACCATGTCGCCAACGCGAAGCGCCCGCGAATAGTGGGCCAGATGCTCCAGCGGCCGGCCCGAGGCCACGTTGATGCGGCGATAGCTAGCCATTGGATCTTCCCCCGAACTGCTGCGGTCAATGACGGAACGACGGGTCCTTTTGGTCCATGAGGCGCGTGAAAGCGGCGAACTCCTCCTCGCCGGGCCCTTGCGTGCCGTAAGCGGTGGCGTAGTCGAGCGTGCCCTTGACGGTATACTCGCGCGCCTCTTGCGAGGGGTTGACGTAGGTGCCGGCGGCGCCGTGGGTCAGGACTTGCACCTCGCAGGCTCGGTTCAGCCGGTACATCCAGAAGAAAGCCTCGGGCACGGTGCGGCCGACCGTCAATAGACCGTGGGCGCGCATCACCATGGCTTTGTTCTCCGGCCCCAGGCTCTCGGCCAGGCGGTCCTGCTCGGTGATGTTGTGCTTGCCGCTCGCACCCTCGAACTCATGGTACGACAGGCGGTCGTGGAAGCCGAGGGCGAACATGCCAATGGGCAGCAAGCCGTCGGCCATCGCCGCCACCGCCATGCCAGAGAGCGTGTGGGTGTGCAGCACGCAGTGCGCGTCCTCGCGGCGCATGTGGATGGCGCTGTGAATGACGAAGCCCGCCTCGTTCAGCGGATTGGCGGTCTCGCCACCGATGACCCGGCCCTCGTGATCGACCTTCACCAGGTCCGAGGCCTTGATCTCGTCGAAGCGCAGGCCGAAGGGATTGATCAGGAAGTGATGCTCCGGCCCGGGCACCCGCATCGAGGTGTGGGTGTTGATCGAGTCTTCCCAGCCGAGATGGGCGTTGATGCGAAAGGCGCAAGCCAATTGTACGCGCAAGTCCCACTCCACCGGGTCCATGCCGGCGTCCATCGCCCGTTTCCCCGTCTCGCTGATCTCGCTCATCACCCCCTCCCCTCGTCGTCCGATGATCCCCGACTCTGACACCTACGGCCCAATTGCAACAAGCCGCTAGGCCCTGAGGCGGGGCAGGACCTCGGTCGACAGCGCTTGCATCAGGGCATCCGGCCGGTCCCAGGTGGCCTCGTCCCGCCACCAGATGGCGTCGATGTCGAGGTCGATAAGGGCTTGCGCGCGCGCGGCGACCTCGGCGCCGGAGCCGAGCGCGACCATGGCCGCGACCGCGTCGTCGGGGACGAAGGCACTGACCCGCTTGGCCTCCTCCCAATCGACCGCGTGGCCGAGGTCGGGATAGGGGTCGACATAGTCGGCCGGCACCTCGGGCACGGCCACGCCCGCGCGGCCGAAAAGGGTCTCGGCATGGCGATGGCGGCAGATGCCGGCGGCGCAGGGGCGCATCCGGTCGATGGCCCGGTCGCGATCAGCGTCGACGCAGGCCGTGGCGACAAGGATGCGCCGGACCTCGTCGCGGCCGCGGCCGGCACGGGCCATACCCGCCTCGACCTGCTCGAGCGCCCAGGCGACCGGCCCGGGTGCCGCGCCGACCATGATCAGGACGCCGTCGGCGACCTCACCGGCAAGCTGCAGCGCTTTCGGCCCCGTGGCGGCCATGTAGACGGGCAAATTCGGATATGGCGGGTCGACGGTGATCTCCAAACCGCCAAGCTCGGTCGCCCGACCGGCGAAGATGCTCTTCCAGAGCGCGATCGAGTCGCGCATCGACGCCAAGGTCGCCGCCTTCTGGCCGATGATGTAGGCGGAGCTGAAGCCGGTTCCGACGACGAGGTCGGCGCGGCCGCCGGAAGCGTCGTCGAGGGTGGCGATGGCGCTGGCCGTGGTCACCGGATGGCGGGTCAGCGGGTTGGTGACCCCAGGGCCGAGGCGGAGGCCCGAGGTCTCGTCCGCCGCCGCCGCCAGGTGCATGTAGACGTCCCGCCAGCGGCCCGCTAGCAATGGCGTATCCGGCGTCCACATGAAATCAAAACCGGCGGCCTCGACCTCTCGCGCGTAGGCGCCGGTGTCGCGGGGCGTTCCGACGGTTGGGATCCGGAGTCCGAATTCAATGCTCATTTCGCGAAGCTCCCCTGAAATACGTCAGCGCAGGATGTCGTTGACGAGCTCTTCGTTCTGGTGGCGGACGATGGGCGGGATGATGAAGGCGTCGATCAAGAGCCAGAGGCCCGGTGCGAAGAGCAAGAAAACGCCGATGAAGTGGATCATCGTCAGCATCAGGCCGAGCGAGGACATCAGGATCAGGAAGATGCCTGAGTTGATGTAGCCGAGGTAGAAGCGGTGGCCGCCGAAGAAGCCGAGGAAGAGCCAGAGCAGATAGGCCG
This sequence comes from Alphaproteobacteria bacterium, assembly GCA_030746295.1. The sequence goes on from JASLMY010000003.1 coordinate 11,631, forward strand.
TGAGAACGGACTTCTTGAATTTGTCGTAGCGGCGCTTCTTCGACGGGTCGGCTTCGATGATCGTCAGCGGATCGACCGCGTCCGCAACGACGGGGAAGGGGGTGCCGCCGATATCACCGTCCGGTTCGTTCACCATCGCCGCTCCCCTTTTCCACGCCCCTCGCCGCCGGCTTGCCCACATTGTCGATGCCGTTGCCGCTCGTGCCAAGCTTATCATGCGCTTCGGCTTTGCCCCGGGCGCCGTCGTGCTAGGCTTGCGCCCGCAAGGCGGTGCGCCGTTCGGGAAGGGAGGCCATGGCAGGCAGCGAAGAGACGGCCCCGGCGGGGTTCGAGATCGACGACGAGCGGGTGTTGGAGCTCGAGCAAGCGATGATCCGAATCCCGAGCTCGACCTTTCAGGAACAGGACCTCGCCGACTATCTGGCCAACTACATGGCCGATATCGGCCTCGACGTCGAGATGATGACGGTCGCGAACCCGCTCGAGGCCGGCGGTGTCACGCGCCAGCCGATCGGCCGCCTTCGGGGCAGCGGCGGCGGCTCGAGCCTGATGCTGAACGGCCACATGGACCCCGGCATCGAGATGTCGGGCTGGTCGGTCGACCCCTACGGAGCCAAGTTCGAGGACGGCTGGATCTGGGGCATGGGGGCGCACGACGACAAGGGCGGCATCGCCGCCATGATCTCAGGGCTGGAGGCGGTGATGAAGTCCGGCGCCCGGCTTCGGGGCGACGTCGTCGTCTGCCCGGTGGTGGCGCACAAGCACGGCGGCGCCGGCACCCGGGCACTGGTGGCGGCGGGCGTTCTCGCCGACTACTGCATCAACCTGGAGCATTCCGCCAACACCATCGCCAACGCCTGCGTCGGCATCATGATCGCCCTCGTCCGCACCCGCGCGCCCGACCTCTTCTTTCGCTACAGCGAGGCGGCCAAGGCGGCCTACATGAACCCGGCCGAGCAGCAGGCCGAGGTAATGCGCCGCCTCGGCCCCAGCCTGGACCCGATCCCGGAGGGCGGCTGGCTCGGCTTCACGCCACACCCCGACCTGCCGGGCTTCCCGATGCACTGCATCAACACCGTCCACAAGGAGCACTACTTCCACCCCAACCGCTCGGGCCTCTCAACCCGGGAATGCGAGCTGGAATTCCAGTTGCGCACCGTGCCCGGGCAGACGGTCGACGGGGTCCGCGCCGACCTGCAACGGCTCTTGGACGGCATTCGCCGGGATCATCCGGCCTTCGACGCCGAGTTGGTGCTCCCCGCACCGGGCTCGGAAGAGACCTGGGTGCTGGAGCCGATGCTGATCGACAAGGCCGACCCGCTGGTAGTGGCTCTGGCGGAAGGGCATCGCCTCGCCTCGGGCGAGGCGCCGCACGTCGGCGGCATCGGCCGGCTCGGCAACGTTGGCGACGGCAACATCCTGGCCGCGCACGGCGTCAAGAGCCTGCAATACGGCCCCGGCGACATCCGCATCTACGACGAATGGCCGACGCCGGACGAGCGCGTGCAGCTGACCGATCTGGTGATCGCCGCCAAGGCGATCGCCTACGCGGTGCACCGCGTCTGCGGCTGACGGAGAGCGAGATGGAACGAGAGCGCGACAAGGGTCTCGGCCGCGACCGCCCCATCGAACCGTCGCGCACGGCCTTGCTGGTGGTCGACGTGCAGAACTGGGGCCTGGATGCCGCCAGCGACCAGCACAGCGCCGCCTTCCTGGAAGCGTTTTGGGGCCACGTTGTGCCGAACCTCGAACGCCTGATCGATGCGGCACGAGGGGCGGGGATCGAGGTCGTCTATACGGTGGTCGAGAACGAGACCCAGGACGGTCGCGACCGCAGCCTCGACTACAAGCTGACGGGCTTCTTCGTCGCAAAGGGCTCGGTCGAGGCGCAGGTGATCGACCAGCTCGCCCCTGGCCCGGACGAGCTGGTGATCCCGAAGACCTCGTCCAGCCTCTTCAACTCGACCAACTTCGACTACCTGATGCGCAATATCGGCATCGACACCATCATCGCCACCGGCGTGCTGACCGACCAATGCGTCGACCACACTATCCGCGACGGCGCCGACCGGGGCTTCTACATGATCTGTGCGAGCGATGCCTGCTGCACCGAGAGCCCAGCCCGCCACGAGGCCGCACTTTCGGGCTTCGGCGGCTACTGCCGCACCCTGACAACCGACGAACTTCTGGCCGCGATCGCCTGAACCCGTCGGCCCGCATCAATAGACCAGGTGATAGCGCTCGCACTGGGCTTCCGGCAACAGGTCGGCGAGGAGGTCGATCTCGAAGCGCTTGTGGGTGAGGTAGACGCCGTGCAGGGTCTCGCCCATCCACGCGGCCGCGTCGCGGTCGGCGGCAAGGCAGTCGAGGGCGGCGTCGAGCGCGGTCGGCAGGCGGACCAGGCCCAGCTCGGCACGCTCGTCGTCCGAAAGCTTCGCGACATTGGTCTCGGTCGGCAGCGGCGGCGCCAGCGCTTGGCGGAGACCGTGCAGGCCGGCCCAGACGATCGCGCCCAGCACGACATAGGGGCTGGCCGCTGCGTCGGCGGCGCGATACTCGAAATGGTATTGCGTCTCTCGCGGGACCTCGCTGGTCTCGAACACCGGGCAAATGCGGACCGCGGCCTCGCGGTCCCGCAGGCCCAAGTTGTTGTAGGCAGCACTCCAGCGGTTGGGCTTCAGCCGCAAGTACGAGATCGTGCTCGCCGCCGTCAGCGCCGCGAGCGCCGGCAACTTCTGCAGAATGCCGGCGATGAAGGCGCCGGCGGTCTTCGAGACGCCGCCGGGACCGTCGGCATCGAAGTTGACGGGACGGCCGGAGTCGATCTCCGCCAGGCTGAAGTGGACGTGGACGCCGTTGCCGACGGCGTCGGGGCGCAGGATCGGCGTGAAGCTCGCCCGGGCGCCGGCGTGGTGGGCGCTGGCACGCGCCACCTCGCGCAGGATGACGGCCTCGTCGGCGGCGCGGAGACCGGCGGCGGGCGTCATCGTTACCTCGTACTGGGCGGGGCCGAACTCGGGCATGAACGTGTCCGGCGTCAGGCCGGCCTGGCGCATCGCCCGGGTGAAGATCTCGGCGAACCGGCCCTGGCGGCGAAAGGCGTCCAGGTTGTAAGGCGCGTTCGCCAGTTCGGCGACGCCGTCGTAATGAAACTCGTGCTCGAAGGCAGCCGTGAGCCGCAACCCGAACTCGTCCGCCAGCGCGGCGATGCCCCGTCGGGCGAAGTCGCGCAGGCAGCATTCCCATGGGTTGCCGTCGAGTTGGGTGACGTCCGCCAGGATGAACTGCTCGACCGCGCCGTCGTCGTCGAAGTCGAGGCGGACGTGAGTGTCGAGATCGGGCAGCAGCACGAGATCGCCCAGCGGGCCCCAAGGACTGTCGCCGATCGGTCCGTGCGCCGTGATCATGAGGTTGGTCGGCGTCCAGCCGACGCCCCGCGTCTTTCGCGCCTCCAAGTCCTGGGCCGGAAAGCCCTTGCCGCGCAGCTGCCCCGATATGTCGGAGCAGCAGACCATGATCACTTCTTCGCGCAGCATGGTCCGCTCTCCCCGGTTGCCGCCCGCGTCTATTCCACAGTGCCGAAGCCGCCGCCGCCGGGCAGCTCGAGCGTGAAGACGTTGCCCCCGGTCACCTCGAAGCCCTCGGTGCCCTCGACCGGCTCACCGTTGAGCAGGATACGCTCGGCGCTGCCGTTGCTGCCGCCCTGGCGGCCGACGGGCGGATAGTTCAGCCGTTGCGACAGCAGCACGAGGTTGACCGGCTCCTCTCCGAGCACTTCCATGCGCACCCGCTGTCCGAGCCCGCCCTGGAAGCGGCCGCAGCCGCCGGACCCTGGCAACAGCGATTTCTCGTGGAACCGCACCGGAAAGGATCGCTCCAGCACCTCGATCGGCGTGTTGGAAACGTTGGTCGGGAAGCTGAGCGTGGAGATGCCGTCGGCATCGGGTCGGGCGCCCTGGCCGCCGTTGACGAAGAAGATCCCCGCGCGGGCCCGTCCTTTGTGGTGTCCGCGCAAGGCGAAACCGTGCAAGGGGATGCCGCTCTCGGCCGGCACCCGTTCCGGCAGGGCCTGGGCCAACGTGTTCAAGACGGCGCTGGTGGCGTAGTGGCCCACCGCCGCCCGCGCCTCGACCGCGGCGGGGTAACGCGGGTTGAGGAAGCAGCCCTCGGGTGCGGTAATCCGAAACGGGATCGTGCTGCCCTCGTTGTTCGGCACCTCGGGCAGCAGCACGCATTTCAGCATGTAGATCGAATAGGCCCTGGTGTAGCCCAGCACCGCGTTGAGCGGCGAGGCGTTCTGCGGCGAGCTGCCGGCGAAGTCGACCGAGATTTGGCCGTCCTCGACGGTCATCCGGCAATGGATCTCGAGCGGCTTGCGGGTATCGAAGGAATCGACAGGCGTCACCGACTTGTAGGTCCCGGTCGGGATCTCGGAGATGGCGCGCCGCATGGCCGCCTCCGAGCGGCCGATAATCTCCGCCGCGATCTCCGCGAGCTCGAGCGTGCCGTACTCGCCGAGCAGCGCCAGCAGGCCGTCGGACATCTTTCGGCAGGCGCCGACCATGGCGTGCATGTCGCCGCTGACCTCCTCCGGCACCCGGACGTTTTGCCGGATGATCTCCATCAGCGTCTCGTTGGGCGTGCCGGCCTCATAGAGCTTGAGGATCGGAATCTGCAGCCCTTCCTCATAGATCTCCTTGCTGTCCGGTGCCCGCCGGCGGCCGCCGATGTCGGGCATGTGGGCGATGGCGCCGGCGAACCCTTCCAGCCGGTCGCGACGGAAGATCGGCATGGCGACCGTCAGGTCCGGCAAGTGGCCGGTGCCGAGCCAGGGGTCGTTGCTGATGATGACGTCGCCCGGGCGAAGCGTCTCCGCCGGATACTTGGCCAGGAAGGCACGGACCGAAGTCGGCAATGTGCCGATGAAGGACGGCACGCTTCGCGTCGCCTGGGCGATGGCCCGCCCGTCCACGTCCAGCAGCATGCAGGTATAGTCGTGCGATTCGCGAACCACCGTCGAGAACGAGGTGCGGTGCAGCGCCAGTGCGGCCTCGTCCACGACGGAGATCAGCCGTGTCCACAGCACCTCGACGCTGATCGGGTCGAGGTCGGATAGGGGGCGGTCTTGGCTCATGCGTCCGGTCTTTCTCAACTGTCGATGTCGACGATCAGGTTCAGCGCCTCGTCGACCCGGAAGCGGGCATCGGGTCCGATGACGACGCTGGTCTCGCGTTCCTCGACGACGGCCGGGCCGTCGCCGCCGTCACCCGGTGACAAGGCATAGCGGTCGTAGATGTCGCCGTCGACGAAGCCGCCGGCGGCCTGAAAGTAAAGCGGCCGCCGTTTCTGGCGCGCCGGCGTCGCCGCCGTGTCGGCGGGCCGGGATGCGACCATCGGCCCCGTCGCCGCTTGCGCCCGCGTCAACCTTGCCCTGAGATTGACCACTTCAATTCCCACTTCCGGCGGGCGATGGCCGTAGATCTCGGCGTAGTACTCGCCGAAACGGTCGGCCAGCGGTTGGGCGAGGCTTTCGTCCATGGCCGCATCGGCCGGCACGGGCACGGTGATCGAATAGCCCTGGCCCTCGCAGCGCATGTCCATGGCGGCCTGGAGCTGCAGCAGCTCCCCACTGCCGATCAGATCCTTCAACGTCGCCTCTGCCCGCACGCGCATCTCGTCATAGGCGGCGCGCACCCGATCCCAAGTGAGCTCGGCAAGAAACCCCACATGGGTGCGCACGGAATCGATCGCTGGCGGTGCGGCCAAGCAGCCGACCGCCGAGGCAACGCCGGCACCGAAGGGGCAGAGCAGGCGGCCGATTCCGAGCTTCTTCGCGATCGCATACGCATGAACCGGGCCCGCACCGCCGAAGGCGATCAGGCTGTGGCGGCGAAGATCGATCCCCTTCTCGGCCGCGTGCGCGCGCGTCGCCGCCGCCATGTTCTCGTTGACGACGTCGTGAATGCCCCAGGCCAGCCGCTCCACCGACATCTCCAAGTGCGTGCCGAGCTGGCGCGAAATCGCCTCTCGGGCGCGCTCGGGCGCCAGCACCATGTCGCCGCCGAGGAAATGCGCCGGGTCGAGATAGCCGAGCAGCAGGTCGGCATCGTTGACGGTGGGATGCTCCCCGCCCAAGTCGTAGCAGGCCGGACCCGGCGCGGCTCCGGCGGACCGCGGCCCGACGGTCAAAAGACCGAGATCGTTGACCTGCGCGATGCTGCCGCCGCCGGCGCCGATCTCCAAGAGCTCGATGGCCGAAATCTGCAACGGCAAGCCGCTGCCGCGCTTGAAGCGGTGCACATGGCCGACCTCGAACTCGTTGGTGACGGCAGGCTCGCCGTCTCGGATCACCGACATCTTCGCCGTGGTGCCACCCATGTCGAAGGCGATGGCGTCGGGAACGTCGAGTGCCGCGCGAGCGAAATAGGCCGCCGCAATAGCGCCCGCCGCCGGCCCGGACTCGATCATGCGGGCAGGGAAGGACTCCGCTACCTCCAACGCCGGGCCGACGCCGCCGTGGGACAGCATCATCGCGATCCGTGGCTTCAGGCCGAGGCCGTCGAGCCCTTCCGACAAACGGCCGACATAGTGGCGGACCATCGGCTTGACATAGGCGTCGACCACGGTGGTCGAGGTGCGCTCGTATTCGCGGATCTCGCCGGCGACGTCGTAGGAGATCGAGACGGCGAGGTCGGGATAGAGCTTGCGGCCAATGTCGGCCAGGCGGCGCTCGTGATCGGGGTGGACGATGCTGTTCAAGAGGCAGATCGCCAGCGCCTCGATACCGTGTCGCGCGACCAGCTCGGCGACGGCCTCTGAGGCCGCCGCCTCGTCGAGGGGGGACAGGACCTCGCCGTCGGCCGAGACCCGCTCGTCGACCTCCAGGCGTCGCTCGCGCGGGACCAGCGGCTCGGGCATGCGCAGGTTCAAGTCGTAGATGTCGTAGCGCGACTCGCGGCCGATCTCCAGCGTGTCGCGAAAGCCCTTCGTCGTCAGCAGACCGGTCGTGGCGCCCTGCCGCTCCAACACCGCGTTGGTGGCGACGGTGGTGGCGTGGACCACCTCGCTCACGTCTTCGGGCGCGGTTCGCGTCCGCGCCAGGATCTCGCCGGCCCCCGTCAACGAGCCGCGGGAGGGGTCGTCCGGCGTGCTCAGCACCTTGGCGAAGTGAAGCCGGCCGCTGTCGCGCTCGAGCAGCACCACATCGGTGAAGGTGCCCCCGACATCGATCGCCAGGCTGAACGTCGCATCGGCCATTGCCGCTATCCCCAAGAAAACCGCCCGCCGGTCGCGGCCGACGATCGACCCCGCCGCCGGACGGCTTGTGCACTTTCTCCGTACCGGTTTCCGAGGATACTATAGCAAGGGTGTCGGGAACCAAGACCCGCCCGACCACCGGCATCATCGAAGATCGGCGTCGACCTCAGCATGTCCCCAGCGCTGTCCCCTTTCGCGGATTCCATCGGCGGCTCTGCCGTCGTCGACTTGCGCCGCCGCGCCGACGCGCTGGAGGCCGATGGCCGGGCCATCGTCGACCTCGGCATCGGCGAGCCCGATTTCGAGCCCCCGCCCCCGGTCAAGGAAGCGTTGCTGCGCGCGGTGCGCGACGGCCGCGACAAGTATGTCGATCCCCGCGGCCTGGCCGCCCTGCGCGAGGCCATCGCCGGCTTCGAGGCGGAACGGCACGGCGCGTCCGCGAGCCCGGAGCAGGTGATCGTCACCACCGGCTCGGTCGGCGCCTTGTCGATCGCCAGCCGCGCCCTCTTCTCCCCCGGCGACGAGGTCTTGCTGCTGGAGCCCTGCTACGGCCCCTACCGAAGTCTCGTCGCCCTGACGGGTGCCGCCGCCGTCGGCGTCGCGATGCCCGAGCGGCAAGGCCGCTTCGTGATCGAGAGGGAACCGCTTGCCGAAGCAGTAACGGAGGAGACCCGGGCGATCATCGTCAACAGCCCGTGCAACCCCACGGGCCGGGTGTTTGCCGGGCCTGAGCTGCAAATCATCGCCGACGTTGCGGAAGCGCACGACCTCTGGATCCTCTCGGACGAGGTCTACAGCGAGCTGGTCTACGACGGGGCACAACATCGCTCGATCGCGACGCTCGGCCCCGAGACGGCGGCCCGAACGGTGACCCTCAACAGCCTCTCCAAGACCTACGCAATGACCGGCTGGCGCCTCGGCTATTGTCTGGCGCCGCCAGCGCTGGCGCCGGTGCTCGCCCGGATCAATCATCTGACCGCGCGATGCGCGACCAGTATCGTGCAACACGCGGCCGTCGTGGCCTATGCCGAAGGCGCGCCGTTCGTCGAGGCCATGCGCAGCGAGTACGGCCGGCGTCGCGACGCCATCGCCGCCGGTCTCAACCGCCTGGACGGCATCGACTGCGCCGCGCCCGAAGGCACCTTCTACGCCTTTCCGGCCTATGCGGAAGCCTGGGGCGACAGCCGCGCGCTGGCGGCCTATCTGCTGGAAGAGGCGGGCCTGATCGTCACGCCCGGTGCCGCCTACGGCCCGGGAAGCACCCATAATCTCAGGCTTTCCTTTGCCACCTCGATGGCCGTGATCGAGGAGGGCTTGGCACGGCTAGAAGAGGCCCTGCCGCCACGGCCGGGCTAGGACATGGAAGCCTTAGGGAGGCCCGTTTCCGGACATGGCTGACTCCGTTTGCCCGAGCGAAGGCATGGAGATCGTGCCGAGCGGCGCTGCCTTGGGCGCGGAAGTCCACGGCCTCGACCTCTCCCAGCCGCTCGACGAGGCGACGCTCGACGCGCTCGGGCAAGCCTGGGACGCGCATCTTGTGCTGCTCTTCCGCGGGCAGGCGCTGGACGATGCCGGCCTCATCCGCTTCAGCCGCTATTTCGGCCGCCTGGAGCCGCCGGCGGTCAACCCCTACGGCACCACCTTTCTGCCCGAGTTTCCGGAGATCAACGTAATCTCCAACGTCAAGGACGACACGGGCCGGCCGATCGGCAACCTGGGCGACGGCGAGGCAGTCTGGCACGCCGACATGACCTACCGCGAGACCCCGCCCAAGGCGGCGGTCCTAAACGCGCTGGCCGTGCCGGAGGGCCAGGGCGATACCTCCTTCGCCAACATGATCGCCGCCTACAGGGAGCTGCCCGACGAGCTTCGCCGGCAGATCGACGGCAAGCGGGCGATCCACGACGAATCGCACAATTCGGCCGGCATGCGCCGCAAAGGCTATGGCGAAATTACCGACCCGCGCCAGACGCCGGGCGCCCGCCATCCCCTGGTCCGGGTCGACACGGCTGGCGGCCGCCGCGCCCTCTTCCTCGGCCGCCGCCCGCACGCCTATGTCCCAGGGTTGGAGCTGGCGGAAAGCGAGGCCCTCTTGGATGCGCTCTGGGCGCACGCCACCCAGGATCGCTTCACCTGGCGCCACCGTTGGCGCGCCGGTGATGTGCTGATGTGGCAGAACCTCTGGGTCCTGCACCGCCGCGACGCCTTCGAGCCCGATGCCCGGCGAATCCTGCATCGGACCCAAATCGCCGGCGAGGCGGCGACAGGATAGGAAGGCTCGCAAAGGGCTTTGGGGATCATTCGCAGGGTCATTGCGAGCGAGCGGAGCGAGCGCGGCAATCCAGCCTGGATCGCCGCGGCGCTGCGCGCCTCGCGATGACGGCCGAGTGGGACCAACGCCGCGGACGGTTCGGCACCATCGGACACGGTCCTAAATGGGCACGCCGCCGCGCGCCTTGCGATGGCTGAGGAACTGGCGCCGGGTCTTGGGGCCGAAAGTCAGGAAATGGGGGTTTGGGCGCTCGAGATAGGCGGCACGGCAGCGCTCGACGGCGTCGCGCTCGGCCCGCTTCAGGACCTCGGCAACGTCGACGCCATAGACCCGGGCGGCGTTGAGGCCGAAGATCCGGGCGCGCAAGGCCGGCGTCATCGGCTGGTAACCGTGCTTCTCCTGCAACTCGTCGGAGATCTGGAAGGTGCGGAAGGCCTGGATCTGGTCCTGTGGCGAGCCGTACCAGATGCAGTCGGAGCCGTAGAGCACGTTCGCTTCGCCGATATGCTTCACGAGCTTGCCGACGATGTGGGCGGCGCTGTCGGGATCGCGCATCGAATAGCGCCAGGTGCTGCCGAGCTCGGCGTAGACGTTGGCGTTCCGAGCCACACCGTTCTCCTCGACCGAGCGGATCAGCTCGTCGACGCCCTCGCCGCGCTTGGGATCGTAAGCGCCCTCGGCCGCGCCGGTGATGAAACCCGAGTGGTAGACGAGGAAGTTCACGTCCGGGAACATTTTGGCGACGACGCCGATGTCACTCGCCAGGCTGTGCTGGTAGGAGCGCCGGCCGAAGGGCAGGCCCTTGTGTACGCAGATGGTCTTGACGCCCAGGGCGCGCGCCTTCTCGATCAGGCGCAAGCCCATCTCGTCGTGCAGGAAGAAGCCCTTTCCGTCAGGGCCCCACTGGGTGTAGCACTTCCAGGCCACCACGCCCCATTTCTCGGCCAGCTCATCCATGCCCTCCAGGTCGCCCGCCTGGTTGGGGTTGGCGCGGCCATGCAGCAGGAGGCGGTGCGAGCCCTCCATCTTCTCGACGACGCGCCGGGTCTGGTCGGCTTCCTGGATGGTCAAGAGCTCCCGCTCGCGGCGCGAGGGGATGAAGGACAAGACCATCATGTCGGTGTCGGAATCGAGGAAGATATCCTTGATGAATTGATCTGCATCGCCGAGCCCGGTCCGCCCGAGGCCGTTCTCGCCGACGAAGTGACCCTGGACGTCGAAGACGAACTCACGACCCGCCAGCCGCTCGGCGGCTGCGTCCGCGTCGAGGGCCGCGGTCCGGTCCAGCTCGAAGAAGCCGCCGGTGCGCCCGGCGGCGGCGTTGGCGGCGTTGAAAGCGAGCAACGTAATCGCAGCACCGCAGGCCGAGAGCATGAAGCTGCGGCGGTCGACGCCCAACCGGCGGGCGTTCTCGCCGGCCCAGCGCTGGGCTAGGCGATTGGCGCCCCGGGCCGTGGCGTCCAGCGGCACCGGCACGAACTCGCCGTTCGAGGTGGCATCGAGCTTGATGGGCAGACGATTTCCGTCGGGATCGTGATTGTCGGTCATGGCCGTGCCTCGCGCGTTCCCAGCTGGCCCCCTATGCCGACGAAGTCTAACCCCGGTCGGCGCTCGCGACCATGCGCCCGCCGTTTCCGGACACCCTTCGGGGCGGTCAAGTGGGCCGGTCCGGTGACAGGAGATGCCACCTAGCCCAGACCGTCGAAGGCGCTGGCGATGATATAGGTGCCCAGGATCAGGAGGGCGATGAAGAACACGCGCCGGAAGAGCCGCTCCGACAAGCGCTGGCGAATACGCTGACCGAACACCATGCCGACGATCGCCGGCAGCAGCGCCGCGGCCGAGACGCCGCCGAGCTCGACAGAGAGGAGATCGTTGCCCTGCAAGGCGACGCCGAGGGCCAAGGTGGAGACCGTGAACAGCACCCCCATGGCCTGGATCAGCATGTCCCGCGTGAGGCCGATGGCCTGAAGGAACAGGACACCCGGCACCACGAACGACCCCGTCATCCCCGTCAGGACGCCATTCGCCGTGCCGACCAACGGGCCGACCCAGACCTCCTGGCGAGTCGTGATCTGGAGGCGAAGACCAGCCAGGTTGGCGGCCGCATAGATGACCAGGAGGGCGCCCAGTAGTGTCGAAAGCAAGGAGAGGTCTATGCGGGTCAGCGCCGTGGCGCCGAGCCAGACCGTGCCCGTGGCCATCAGCAGGAACGGCCAGAGCCGAGCCAGAATGGCCTTGCCGTTGCCGCCGACTACCGCCTGCCAGAAGTTGGTGACGAACGAGGGCACCAGCAGAAGCGCCATGGCGTGGGTAAGATCGAACGCCACCGCGAGCAGCCCGAGGCTGACCGTCGGCAGGCCGAGGCCGATGACGCCCTTGACGGTGCCGGCGATCAGGAAGGTTCCGAAGACGGCGAGGACGGTGAGGGTATCGAACATGCCGCCATGCTATCGCCAACGCCATGCGGCCTACAGCCGAAATGCCGTTCGCCCGTTCAAAGGCGACTCGGGGCGGAACCCTTGGCATCGCTGCCCGAGAACCGTTTCAAACGAAGTGAAGTACGGCGATAATCGCCGCGCGGACCGGAACGGCCACGCACCGCGGCAGTTGGACGATATCGGCACCAAGAGAGGCACTTGCCATCATGAAGTTCGGAATTCTGTTCACCTCGCATCCCGACCCCGAGACGGAGCCCTATCCGCATCAGGCCATTCACGCGCGGGTCACGTGCGAGGTCCTGGAAGCCGAGGCGCTTGGCTTCGATACGGTTTGGATTGCGGAGCATCATTTCTCGAACACCTACGGCGTCCTGCCCGATCCCTTCAGCTATCTCTCCTATCTCGCCGCCAAAACGAGCCGCATCAAGCTCGGTGCCGCGGTGATGGTGGTGCCCCTGCACCACCCGATGCGCATCGTCGAGAACGCTGCCTTCGTCGACATCCTGAGCGAGGGCCGCTTTCGACTGGGCCTCGGCTCGGGCTATCGGCCCTACGAGTTCGAGGGCTTGGGCATCGACTACGAGGCCCGGCGCGAGATCCAAGAGGAGGCGATCCCGCTCATCCTACAGGGCTTTCACGAGAAGCGGGTCAGCACCGCCGGCAAGCACTTCCGATTCAAGATGGACGAGCAGTACGAGATCTTTCCACAGCCGGTGCAGCGCCCGCACCCGCCCTTCTACCTGGGCGCCGGCACCGACCGCTCGATCGTCAACGCGGCCCGGAACGGCTTCGGCCTGATGCAGTCCTCGCTGCCGTCGGTGGAGACCATCGGCGAGCATATCGAGCTCTATCGCCGGCACATGGACGAAGCGCCGGCACCGCTCAACCAGAACCCGGCCTTCGGCGAGGTCGACGTGGTGCGCATGGTCTATGTCGCGCCAACCGACCGGCAGGCGCGAGAGGAGAGCGAGGCCGGCATCACCCACCACATGAAGACCTTCTTCCTGGGCGCGAACACGGGCCGCTATCTGGGCGACGTGACGGAGAAGTCGGACGAATCGCAGTTCACCTATGACCATCTGGCCGAGACCACGATCCTGCACGGCTCGCCGGACACGGTGATCCGGCGCATCGAGGCGTTCCGCGAGGTGGGTGCGACCTCGATGATGCTGCACTATCCGCCCTACTACGGTCTGGAGCGCACGCTCGACATGCTGCGGCTCTTCTCCAATGAGGTGCTGCCGCACGTGCAGTCCGCGCCCGAATCGAAAACCGGGGCTGCCTAGGCGGCCGACGGCGGCGCCGTCGCTTGCCTACCACTCGGCCAGGCCTGAGAATGGGAGCGATCGAAGATCGCGAGGAGTGACCAGGTGGCGGATTTCGGCTTCGACGGCAACGTCGCCATCCTGGTCGGCGCCGCCAGGGGCATCGGCTACGCCACGGCGGCGCTCTTCGCCGAAGAGGGTGCCCGGATCACGCTCGCCGATATCGACGGCCAGGCGGTGGAAGCCGCTGCCGAGCGCCTGAGATCGGAGCACGGGGCCGAGGCGATTGGCATCCAGACCGACGTCACCCGGCCAGAGGCGGTGGCGCAAATGCTGACGCAGACGGAAGCAGCGCTGGGCCCGCCGGAGATCGTCGTCAACTCGGCCGCGGTGCTGGACGACAAGCGCTTCCAGGACTCACGCCCCGAGGACTGGCAGCGCATGATCGATACCTGCCTCTACGGTCCGATGCACGTGATCCGGGCCGTCTTGCCGGGCATGACCGCGCGCCAATACGGCCGCATCGTCTGCCTCGCCTCCGATGCGGCCCGGATCGGCCAGGCCAGGCTCTCCTATTACGCCGCCGCCAAGGCCGGCGTCGTCGCCCTCGTCAAGTCGGTAGCGCAAGAGGTCGGCGCCAGCGGCGTCACCTTGAACGTGGTCTCGCCCGGCGCCACCAATACCGAGCTCCGCCAGGAACGGGAGGCGGGCCTGCGCCAAGAAATGGGAGAGGAGCGCTATGCCCGGCGCGAGGCCGCGGTCTTGCGCATGTATCCGACCCGGCGCCTCGGCGAGCCGCAGGATATCGCCGCCGCGATCGCTTTCCTCGCCAGCCGGCAAGCCTCGTGGGTGACCGGCCAGGTGTTGAGCGTCAACGGCGGCTTCGTCATGCCCTGAAGGTGGCCGGATGGACTTCCAACTGACGACCGAACAACAACTGATGCGCGACAGCGCTCGGGCCATGACCGAACGCGACATCCAGCCGGTGCTGGAGGCCGAGGACCCCGACCGGCCGCTGCCGAGAGAGGCGATGCTGCGGATCTACGCGGTGCTGGCGCGCCAAGGCCTGACCGCGCCCCGGATCCCGGAAGCAGAAGGCGGCTCGGGGATGCGGATGCTCGACTACGGCCTGATGTTCGAGCAAATGCCGCCGGTGATCGCGCAGTCGCTGATGGGTCACGAGGTCACGATCACCCGGCTGCAATCGGAAAGCACGCCCGAACAGCGTGAGCGCTTCCTGCCCGACCTGATCGCCGGCCGCAAGTTCTGCGGCACCGGCACGACGGAGCCCGACGTCGGCTCGAACCCGCGCGAGATCAAGACGAGGGTCCGGCGGGAGGGCGACGAGCTGGTCATCGACGGGCGCAAGATGTGGATCACCAACGCCTCGATCAGCGATATCGCGATCGTCACCTGCGCCGAGGGCGAGGACGGACACGGACAGAGCCGGCTCAGCCGCGTGGTGGTCGAGCGCGCCCGGTCGCCATACGAGACCCGCGAGATCCCAACCATCGGCCTCTGCCAGGGCCATCTCGGCGAGATGCTCTTCGAGGACTGCCGGGTGCCGGCGGAGAACGCGGTCGGCCAGGCCGGCGATGCCGCCCGGGTGCTGACCTTGACCTGGAACGTCAACCGGCCGCTCGTCGGCCTCGCCGCCGTGCACATGGCCCAGAAGGCGTTGGAGGCGGCCCTCGACTACGCCGGGCTGCGGCATCAGTTCGGCAAGCCGATCGGCGGCCACCAGCTGATCCAGAAGCACCTCGCCGATATCGAGACCTGGGTCACCACCAGCCGCCTGCTCTGCTACATGGCGCTGGATGCCATCGACCGGGGCGAGCGCGCCAACGGCAGCTCGGCGATGGCGAAGCGTTACGCGACCACGGCTTGCGCGCAGGCGATCTCGGCCGCCATGCATGTCCACGGCGCCATCGGCCTCAGCCGGGAGGCCGGGCTGGAGCGGCTCTACCGCGACGTCCGCATGCTGCCGGTGCCCGACGCCACGGACGAGATTTTGGCCCTGATCCAGGGCCGGGAGCTGACCGGCATCGGCGCCTTTCGAGGTTAGAACGGTGACCGATCAAGCAGCAGCCCCGCTCGCGGATGTCCTCGTGGCCGAGCTCGGCCGGCGGCCCGGCGCCGCCGCCTGCGGCTCGGTATTGGCCGAGCTCGGGGCGACGGTGGTCGCGGTCGTGCCAGAGCAAGACAACGACGCAGAGAGCGCCGGCTTCGCCGTCGGCAAGTTGCGGCTCACCGGCGCCCCGGACGACGACTTGGTCCGCCGTCTCGTTGCGGTTGCCGATGTCGTGCTGCTGTCGAGCGATTTCGACCAAGCGGCGGTGCCGGACGGCGCGATCGTCTGCGACCTGACGGCATTCGGCGCGAGCGGGCCGATGGCCGGCAAGGCCTATTCGGAGACCCAGATCCAGGCCATGGCCGGCATCATGGAGACCACCGGGCAGGCGGGCGGGCCGCCGGTCGCGCTCGGCGCCCCGGTGATCGAGCTCTCGACCGGCCTCTACGCCGCCGCGGCAGTGCTGGCCGCCCTACGCGTGCGGCGCCTAGGCGGCCCGACCCAGCACATCGACATGGCGCTCTACGACGTCGCGGTAGCCTCGCTCACCACCTTCCTGCCGGCGCATTACGGCGGCGTGGCGTTGGACCGGCTCGGCAACGCCCACTCGCTGGTCTCGCCCTGGAACGCCTACCGGGCGGCGGACGGCTGGGTGCTGATCTGTTGTCCCTCGGAGGCACAGTGGCAGCGGCTCTGCCAGGCGATGGACAGGCCGGACCTCTTGGAGGTGCCGGCCTATGCCGACCGCGAGGGCCGCATCGCTGCCCGCGACGAGATCGACGCGGCGGTGGAAGGCTGGACCAGCGGGGAGAGCGTCGCCAGCTTGGTCGCCATGCTGTCGGCGGCGAACATCCCCTCGGGGCCCATCGTCACCGTGGCGGACTTGGACGACGAGCCCAACCTCTTGCACCGGCGGATGGTGGCCCGCGTCGACGACCCCGTCACCGGAGCGACCCTCAAGGTGCCTGGCGCCTGGCTCAAATCTTCGGCCTGGGCGAGCGGCCGGGCGATGCGCCTGGCGGCGCCCGACGCCGACCGGGGCGCGGTCGGCCGCCTCGTCGCCGAGCGGATCAAGGCGCCGGTATCGGAAGCACCGTCGGGCACGCCGGCGGCACCGCTTGCCGGGCTTCGGGTGCTCGAGATCGGCCAGTACACGACGGCGCCGCTGGTCGCCCGCCACCTGGCCTCGCTCGGCGCCGAGGTCACCAAGATCGAGCCGGCCGGCGGCGATCCCGGCCGCGGCTGGGCGCCGGCGCAGGCCGGCCTCAGCTATTTCTTCGTCTTCTCCAACAGCGACAAAGAGAGCCTGGCCCTCGATCTCGCCGACCCGGTGGGCGCTGCGGCCTTCCGCGACCTCGTCCGAACAGCCGATGTGCTGGTCGAGAACATGAAGCCGGGTGCGCTCGGCCGCCTGGGCTTCCCGTCGGAGGTGCTGGCAAAGCTCAATCCGCGGCTCGTCTACTGCGCAATCTCGGGCTTCGGCGCCGAGTCAGCCTATCCGGGGCGGGCCGCCGTCGACACCATCGCCCAGGCCATGTCGGGCCTGATGGACCTGACCCGCGATGCGGGCGTGCCGCTGAAGACCGGGATTTCGTCGGCCGACATCGTCGGCGGTCAGTGCGGCCTGGTGGCGATCCTGGCAGCCCTCGAATGCCGCGACCGGCACGGGGTCGCCGCCTGCCTCGACCTGGCGATGCAGGACGTCGCCGCCTGGCTGACCCAGGGCACCTGGAACCGAGGCGACGCGCCGGAACCGCCAAACCTGGTCCGTTGCCGAGACGGCTATCTGCTGATCGAGGACGAGGCGGTCGAGCCGGCCCTCAGCGACACCGCCGGCCTGACCCGGGCGGCCCTCGCCGCTCGCCTCACCGGCGACGGCATCGCGGCGGTGCCGGTGGCGACCGTGGCCGAGGTCGTGGCCGAGCCGCAGACGACGGCGCGGGGGCTGATCGTCACCGGCCGGGACGAGGAGGGCCGCGACTGGCCACTCCTGGCCTCGCCGCTTCGGCTCTCGGAGACGCCGGCCCGAGTGGCGAAGCCACCGGCCCCGCCGAGAGGGCCGGCTTCGGCTACGGATGCGCGCTCAGGAATTCTTCGAGCCGGGCGTTGAAGCGGTCGGGCTGGTCGAAGTTGGGGAAGTGGCCGGCGCCCTCGATCACCGTCATCTCGGCCCCGTCGATCTCGTCCTGGTAGAGACGCATCCGCTCGGGCGGCGTCGGCTGGTCGCGCTCGCCGGCGATCACCAGGGTCGGGGTCCGGATCTCGGCCAGGCGGTGGTCGAAGGCCATGGCGATGATCGCCTCGCTGGAGCGGGCGAAGCCCTCGACCGGGGTCTCGGCCGCCATCTCCCTAAGACGGGCATA
The DNA here is from genome assembly GCA_030746295.1 of Alphaproteobacteria bacterium. Next base: position 29,300 of record JASLMY010000003.1, read on the forward strand.
GTCGGCCGGATGGGTCTTGGACCAGCCCTCCGCCACATAGCGCGCCAGCATCGCGTCGGCCTGAGGCGCCATGGTCTCACCTTCGGCCCGTGCCGCCGCGATCAGGCCGCGAAGCCGCTCGGCGCTCGCCGTCGGCAGATCGCCCTGGGTCGCCACCAGGCTGAGGCTTCGCAGCCGCTGGGGATGCGCCAACGCTAGCGCGAATCCGACCATGCCACCGAGGGAAGAGCCGACGTAGTGGGTCCGCTCGATGGCCAGCGCATCGAGCAGGCCGACGACGTCGCCGGCCAAGTCCTCGATGCCGTGTGCCGCCTCAGACAAAGCGCTGCCGCCATGGCCACGAAAGTCGAGCCGCAAGACCCGGCAGCGGTCCTGGAACGCCGCGACCTGGGGTTCCCAGCTTCGGAGATCGAGGATCTGCGCGTGCCCAAAGGTCACAGCGGGCGCGCCTTCGGGCCCGTCCAGCGCGTAGTTGATCGTCAGGCCGCCGATCCGGGCAGTTGCCACGCTATTGCCCTCCCGGGCGCTCACCGCCGGCGTCGCGGAGCGCGCGCCAGACGGCTTCCGGCGTCGCCGGCATGTCGAGGTGGCGGACGCCGGCCGGACGCAGGGCGTCGCGGACGGCGTTCATCACCGCGGCGGGGGCGCCGGTGGTGGCGCTCTCGCCCGCACCCTTGATGCCGAGCGGGTTGTCGCTTTCCAGAACTTCGTGCAAGGCCACCGTCATGGCCGGCAGGTCGTCGGCCCGGGGCATGGCGTAGTCCATGAAGCTGCCCGTCAGGGCCTGGCCGGAGGCGGCGTCGTGCACCACCGCTTCCATCAGCGCCTGGCCGATGCCCTGGGCCGCACCGCCGTGCATCTGGCCGTCGACGATCAGCGGGTTCACGACCCGGCCGACGTCGGCAACGACGATATGGTTCACCAGGCGGACGGTGCCCAGCGCCGGGTCGACCTCGACCTCGGCGACGTGGCAGCCGTTGGCGTGGGTCTCGCGCTCCGTGTCGAAGACCGTATCGGCACCGAGCGGCGTACCCGCCGCCTCGGCATGGGCCGCGACCTCGAAGAGCGTTACCCGCCGGTCGGTGCCGGCGATCCGGAAGGCGCCCTCGCCGAACTCTATGTCGGTGGCCGCCGCTTCCATCATCTCCGCCGCCACCTCGCGGCCCTTCTCCACCATCTCGCGTGCCGCCAGGACCGCAGCACCGCCGCCGATCCGGGCCGAGCGCGAGCCGGCCGAGCCGGCGCCGCGTTGGACCTGGTCGGTATCGCCGAAGACGACGCGGATCGCGTCGAACGGCACCCCCAGCTCCGAGACCAGGATTTGTGAGTACATGGTCTCGTGCCCCATGCCGAAGTCCTGGGTGCCGACGAGGGCGGTGACGGTGCCATCGGCGCTCGTGCGGACTTCGGCGAACTCCGACGGCGTGCCGCCGTCGTTCTCGACATACATGGCAAGGCCGATGCCTCTCAGACGACCTTCCGCCTCGGCTGCCCGGCGCCGGGCCTCGAAGCCGGCCCAGTCGGAGAGATCCAGCGCCCGCTCCAAGTTCTGCGCGAAGTCGCCGGAATGGTAGACAGCCCCCCCCGGCGCCCGCCATGGCATCTCGTCGGGCGCGACCAGGTTGCGTCGGCGCAGCTCGATGCGGTCGATGCCGGCCTCGTCCGCCGCCGCGTCGACCAGGCTCTCGATCAGGTAGTTGGCCTCGATCCGGCCGATGCCGCGATAGGCGGCGAGCGGCGCCGTGTTGGAGAAGAGGCCCCGCATCTCGATATGCGCCGCCGGGATTCGGTAGACGCCGCCCAGCACCGGCGGCAGGAAGGAGACCATGACCCAGATCGAGCGGCTGGCGAGATAGGCACCGTGGCGCCAGTCGACGCTGGCCCGTAGCGCGGTGATGCGGCCCTCGGCGTCGAGGGCGAGCTCGCCGCGCATGACGTGATCGCGGGCCTGTGTGTCGGAAAGGAAGCTCTCGCCGCGCTGGGCCGTCCACTTGACCGGGCGACCGAGGCGCCGGGCGGCGACCAGGACCAGGGCGAATTCCGGATAGGCGCCGCCGCGGGCACCGAAACCGCCGCCGGTATCGGGCACGACGACGCGCAGCTTCGCCTTCTCGATGCCCAGCATGCCGGCAAGAATCGCCTGCAGGCCGTGCGCAGACTGGCAGCCGGTGCGTAGCGTCAGGCGGTCGTCGCTCGCGTCGTACTCGCCGATCGCCGAGCGCGGTTCCATGAAGGCGATGACGACCCGGTTGTTGACGAGCGTCCGGCGCGTGATCTGCGCCGCCTCGGCCATCGCGGCCTCGACCGCGGCGCCGTCGCCGCCTTCCCATTCGAAGGAGACATTGCCCGGCTGCTCGTCGGTGAGCGCCGGCGCGTCCGCGTCCAATGCCTGCTCGATCTCAATCACCGCCGGCAAGGGCTCGTAGTCGACGGCGACCAGCTCTGCCGCCGCCTCCGCCTGGGCCTGGCTGTCGGCGACGACGAAGGCGACCGGCTCGCCAACGTAGCGCACCCGATTCCGGGCCAGCGGGTATTGCGAGGCCTCGGGCGGCAGGCTGCCGTCGCGGCAGCGGACGTCGAAGGGCGGCGTGCCGGTCAGCGAGGGGATCGGATGCAGGATCTCGTCGGCGACGTCGGCCGCCGTCAGCACCAGGCGCACGCCGGGCGCGTCGGCGGCCTCGCCCGTATCGATGGCGCCGATCCGGGCGTGCGCGTGGGCTGAGCGGACGACCGCGGCGAAGAGGCCGCCCTCCGGCGAGAGGTCGTCGGTATAGCGGCTGTCGCCGACGAGAAAGCGGCGGTCCTCGCGGCGCGGCAATGCGGCGCCGACGCCTTGTCCGTGGCTCATCGCGGTTCCCTCCCCGACGTTTCACTCCGCCCGATCCATGATGCCGAAATCGGCGGCGCTGTCCAACGAGGCTCGCTTGACGCGGCCGGGCGCCGCCCGCAAGCTCGAACCGACCGCAGCGTCGCGGCGCAGATGGGAGGGGGCACAGAATGACGACAGCGGAGGCAGGGCGCCCGGGCGTCCGCGGCATGGGCGGCATGGTGGCATCGGCGCATCCCCTGGCCTCGGCCGCCGGCGTCGAGATGCTGAACCGCGGCGGCAACGCCTTCGATGCCGTGGCGGCGACCACCGCGGCCCTCAACGTCGTCGAGCCCTTCATGTCGGGCCTGGCCGGCCTCGGCCTCGCGACCTGTTACATCGCCGCCGAGCGCCGGGTGCGTTGCCTCGACTTTATTCCGCCGGTGCCGCTGGAATTCGATGCCGAAGGACTCAGCAGGGCGGATACCGACGTCGGCGGCAACGCCAGCGGCGTGCCCGGCAACCTCGCCGGCTGGGCGACCCTGGTCGGGGACTATGGCCGCAAGTCCTTCGCCGAGACCCTGGCGCCTGCCATCGCGTTGGCCAGGAACGGTTTCCCCATCTCGCCCTTCCATGTTGGGAAGGTAGCGGCGATGGAGGCGCGGGGCCCGAGCGAGGAATGGCGTCGGGTCTACGGCTTCGGTGGCGCGGCGGCCATGGGCGCGGTGCTGCGGCAGCCCGACCTGGCCGAGACCCTTGAGGCGGTGGCGGCGGAGGGTCCGGGCTACCTCTATGGCGGACCGCTCGGCGAGAAGATGGTGGCGCACCTGCAAAGCCTCGGCGGCACGATGTCGATGGCGGATCTGGAGGCGGTGGCGCCGGCCTGGCAAACGCCGATTACGACGCCCTACCGCGACCTCGAGGTGCACGCGCCGCCGCCGCCGGCGGAGTCGTTCCAGTTCCTGCTGACGCTTCGGATCCTCGACGGGCTCGACCTCGGCCACTTCGAGCACTTGAGCGTCGAGCACCTGGACACCGTCTTTCGCGCCGTCCGCGTCGCGGCCGAGGTCCGCATTCGCAACAACCAGGCCGAAGTGGCGCGGATTGCCGAGCTTCTGGACGAGGACTCGGTCGCCGGGCTCCGGGCCCTGGTCACCGACGGCGCGCCGGTCTTCGGCCGCACCGAGCAGTGGGCGGACGGCCCCCTGGTCGACGGTCCCTCGCTGAAGGAAGACACGACCTCGCTGTCGGTGATCGACGCCGAGGGCAACGCCGTCTGCATCACCCAGAGCCTCGGCGGTGTCTACGGCTCGGGCGTCGTCATCCCGGGCACCGGCGTCTGCATGAACAACTTTCTGTTCTGGGGCGACCTGGAGCGCGATTCGGCGAACGCGATGGTCGGCGGCGGCCCCTTAGGGATGTGTCTAGCACCCTCGATCAGCCTTCGTGGCGGCGAGTTGGCACTCAGTCTCGGAACGCCCGGCAGCTACGGCATCCTGCAGACCCAAGTCCAGGCCATGGTGCACTACCTCGACTACGGCCTCGGCCTGCAGGCGGCGATCGAGGCACCGAGGGCCCGGCTCTGGGACGGCCGCCGGATCGACCTCGAGGGCCGCATCGCGCCCCAGGTCGTGGCGGGGCTGCGGGAAAAGGGTCACGACATCCAGGAGGCCGAAGCTTTCACCTGGGTCGCCGGCGGCATGCAGGCGGTAGCCCGCGATCCGGCGACCGGGGCGCTCGAGGGTGCGGCGGACCCACGGCGCGACGGCGCCGCGATACCGGCACTCGGCTAGCGGCAACGTAGCCGCCTCGCTATTGGACGGTTTGAGCCGCCTTGGTCAGGCGCCAGACGGTCGCCGGCGGGACATTGCGCCAGGAATAGCCCGCCGCGCGGGCCTTGAGATTCCAGCGCTCCAGCTTGGCGCGCGAGATCGGCGAGCCCGGCCCATAAGTGAACTGGACGAAGACGCCGTCCTCGTCCATGACGGCGAAGGCCTGGTTCAGGATGATGCGTTGTAACCGCTCGGACATGGAAAGGAGCGGCAGGCCCGAGACCACGGTGTCGACGGTGCCGATGCCACGGTGGCGGAGATGGGAGCGCAGGCGAACCACGTCCGCCAACAGCACCGTCGCCTCCGGAAACCGCTTCTCCAGCAGTTGATGCAGCTCGACGTCCCGTTCGATCACGACGAGCCGATCGGCAGCGACGCCAGCCTCCAGCAGCGCCGCCGTGATCGCGCCGGTGCCGCCGCCGAGCTCGACCACGGCGCCCGCTCCATTGGAATCGACTTGGGCGGCCATCAAGCGGGCCAGCGCCGGCCCGCTCGGCATCACGGCACCTGTCCGGAGCGGGCTGCGGAGCCACCTGGAAAAGAACAACCTGTCTTGCGAGTCGATAATCCGTAACATCGCGCTTGCCGATCCCCGACCGCGGAGCGCCGCGGCTACATACTTCGCTTTGCGTCTATCTCGACCGAGCGATCGATCCGGACGGGCGATTTGGCGCCCCGCTCTTCGACCCGCGGATCCGACCGCCAATCCGCCCGAAGCGCCGACCGCCCAGACACTATGTAGTGGTTGATTCGGAAATGGAAACCGAGACTTGCGGCGAAGCCGCAGATTCCGAGCCAGCCTTGGGCTATGTCGCGGCTCGGGCCGACTTCGATTGCGAACATCTTGTGCCGACCGAGCGATTTCGGCGAATCGCCCCGAGACCCCGACGCGCCCCTTGACGAGGGCGTCGAGACCGAGCACATTGATAAAGACCCCACCCCCCGGGGGGTGGGATAGTCCCGTGAGGGAGCATTGGAGCAAGAGAATGATCGCTTTGAAAATCGAGGGCATGAGCTGCGAGCACTGCGTCAAGGCGGTGCGCGAGGCGCTCGTCGGGGTGCCGGGCGTCGACAAGGTCGACGACGTGAGCCTGGAGCGCGGCGAGGCCGTCGTCGCCGGTACGCCGCAGACCGAGGCGCTGCTGGCCGCGGTGCGCCAGCAAGGCTACGAGGCCCGGCTGGCGTGAGCGACATGGCGGCGGAGCCTTCGACAGGGCATGCGCACGGGCTGCACTTGGAGACCGGCGCGCGCGAGGACGCGCGTCGGCGCCTGCTGTCGATCCGGGGTCACGTCGAGGGCGTCCAGCGCATGCTGGAGGACGATTCCGTCTACTGCGTCGACGTCCTGGGGCAGATCAAGGCGGTGACCAAGGCCCTCGACAAGGTCGGCGAGCTGATCCTGCGCAGCCACCTGGAGAACCACGTCGCCACAGCGCACGAGCGCGGCGACACCACGGCCATCGTCGACGAGCTGATGGCGATCCTGAAATACCGCTGAGGCCCGCTGGGTGACGACCGGATCGGATCTGGACATGCAGCACAAGCTGAGCTTCCCGGTTCAAGGCATGACCTGTGCCGCCTGTGTCGGCCGGGTTGAGAAGGTGCTGAAGAGCGTTCCTGGCGTCCACGACGCCAGCGTCAATCTCGCCTCGGAGAAAGCCAGCGTCACGGTCGAGGACGACGGCACTGGTGTCGCACCTCTCTTCGCCGCCGTCGAGGCGGCCGGCTACAAGCCGGTCGCGGAGCACATCGAGATCGAGGTCGGCGGCATGACCTGCGCTGCCTGCGTCGCCCGGGTCGAGGGCGCGATCGGCAAGTTGGACGGCGTCTTGGACGCCAGCGTCAATCTCGCCAGCGCGCGGGCGAGCGTCGACTACCTGTCCGACGCCGTGGCACCGTCCGGGATCGAAGCGGCGATCACCGACCTGGGCTACACCGCCGACCGCGTCGACGCCGATCAAGCCGGGGCGACGGAGAGCCGGCTCCGGGATCGGGAGGTCCAGGAACTCAAGCGGCGCGTCGTCTTGGCCGCCGCCTTCACCGTGCCGCTGGTTCTGGTGGCCATGCCGCGCCACCTGCCGGGCCTCGATGCCTGGCTGCTGTCGCTCTTGTCCGAGCGCGGCTGGATGTGGCTGGAGCTGGCTCTGGCGACACCCGTCCTGTTCTATGCCGGGGCACCGTTCTTTCGCCACGGCTGGGCCGAGCTGCGCCATCTGAGCCCGGGCATGAACAGCCTCGTCATGCTGGGCGCCAGCGCCGCCTACTTCTATTCCCTCGCCGCCCTTCTGGCGCCGGATGCCTTTCCCGCCGGCTCGGCCAAGAGCTATTTCGAGGCCGCCGGCGTCATCGTCACCCTGATCCTGGTCGGCCGGCTTCTGGAGGCGATCGCCAAGGGCCGCACCTCGATGGCGATCCGACGCCTCGTGCGGCTGCAGAGCAAGACCGCCCGCGTCATCCGGGACGGTATCGAGCAAGAGGTCCCGGTCGAGACGGTCGCGGTCGACGATTTGGTCCTGGTCAGGCCCGGCGAGCGCCTGCCCGTCGACGGTGTCGTCGTCGAGGGGACGAGCTTCGTCGACGAATCGATGCTCACCGGCGAGCCGATCCCGGCCGAGAAGCAGGCCGGCGACGAGGTCGTCGGCGGCACCGTCAACAAGGCCGGCGCGCTCACGGTCCGGGCCAGCCGAATCGGCGCCGAGACCGTGTTGAGCCAGATCATCAAGCTTGTGGAGGAGGCCCAGGGCAGCAAGCCGCCGATCCAAAGGCTCGCCGACCGAATCGCCGCCGTCTTCGTGCCGATCGTGCTGGCGGTCGCGGCGCTCACCTTCGCTGTCTGGCTCGCTTTCGGGCCGGAGCCGGCGCTCAGCTTCGCCTTCGTCACCGCGGTCTCGGTGCTGTTGATCGCCTGCCCCTGCGCCATGGGTCTGGCGACGCCGACCGCGATCATGGTCGGCACCGGCAAGGGCGCCGAAAGCGGCCTTCTGTTCCGGCGCGGGGCGGCACTCGAAAGCCTGGCGCGGGTCGACCAGGTCGTCCTCGACAAGACCGGCACCCTGACCCAGGGCCGGCCCGAGCTGACCGACTTCGCCCCCCTGGGACCATGGGCCGAGAACGAGAACGCGCTGCTGCGGCTGATTGCAGCGGTCGAGGCCCGCAGCGAGCATCCGATCGCCGAGGCGATCCGGCGCGCTGCGGAGGCCCGCGGGCTGACGCTGCCGGGGCCCGACCGCTTCGAGGCCCTGCCCGGCTACGGCGTCACGGCGGAGGTCGAGGGCCACGGCGTGGAGATCGGCGCCGACCGCCACATGGCGCGGCTCGGCATCGAAATGGAGACGGCGCGCGGCTTGGCGGCGGCCCATGCCGGCGAGGGTAAGACGCCGCTCTTCGCCGCCGTCGACGGCGCCCTCGCCGCGGTCATCGCCGTCTCCGACCCGCTGAAGGCGGGCAGCGCCGACGCCGTCGCCCAGCTCGACCGGCTCGGCCTCGAGGTCGCCATGATCACCGGCGACAATCGGGCCACGGCCGAGGCGGTCGCGGCCCGGGTCGGCATCGACCGGGTGCTGGCCGAAGTGCTGCCCGGCGAGAAGTCGGCGGAGGTCGCTCGCCTGCAGGGCGAGGGCGACAAGGTCGCCTTCGTCGGCGACGGCATCAACGACGCCCCGGCCCTGGCCCAGGCCGACGTCGGCATCGCCATCGGCACCGGCACCGACATCGCCATCGAGGCCGGCGACGTCATCCTGATGGCCGGCGACCTGCGCGGCATCGTCAATGCGGTGGCACTTTCCAAGCAAACGCTCAGGACCATCTGGCTCAACTTCTTCTGGGCCTATGCCTACAACGTGGCCCTGATCCCGGTCGCCGCGGGCGTCCTCTATCCGTTCTTGGGCTTACTGCTGAACCCGATGCTGGCAGCGGCGGCGATGAGCGTCTCGAGCCTCTTCGTCGTCACCAACTCGCTGCGTCTGCGCCGCTTCCGGGCACCGATCGAGGTGACGACGGCAACGCCGGTAGTCCCGCCTGCAGAGATCAAGCAGGCCGCCTGAGCTGGCGCTAGGCGATATCCCATTCGGCACGCACGTCGGAGTCGGCCTCAGCCCCGTGGTGGCGCGCCTTCAGCACGCCGAAAGCCTCCGCATCGAGAAGCCGCGAGAGAGCCCAGACGGCCATGCCGCGGACCAGGCCCGAGGCATCCCCCAGGCGGGACTCGGCGGCGGCGGCGAGGGCGGCATCGGCGCTGTTGCCGATCGCCACCAGGACGTTGCGGACGAAGCGGTCGCGGCCGAGCCGCTTGACCGGCGACTTGGTGAAGAGGCGTCGAAAGGCCGCGTCGTCCAGGGCCGCCAGCTCATGCAAGGCCGCCGCAGTCAGCTCGGGCCGGGCGGAGAGCCGCGCTTCGCGCGCTGCTTGCGCGTATTTGTTCCAGGGGCAGACGCTGAGGCAGTCGTCGCAGCCGAAGATCCGGTTTCCCATCAAGGGCCGAAACTGACGGGGGATCTGGCCCCGGTGCTCGATCGTGAGGTAGGAGATGCAGCGCCGGGCGTCGAGCCGATAGGGGGCGGGGAAGGCGTCGGTCGGGCAGACCTCGAGGCAGCGCCGGCAGCTGCCGCAGTGGTCCGCTTCGCCCGCGTCGGGATCGAGTGCCAGCGTCGTGAAGACGGCACCCAGGAAGAGCCAAGAGCCGAAGTCGCGGCTCACCAGGTTGGTGTGCTTGCCCTGCCAGCCGAGGCCGGCCGCCTCGGCCAGCGGCTTTTCCAGCACCGGGGCGGTATCGACGAAGACCTTGACCTCGACATCGAACTCCGCGCCGAGCCAGCGCCCCAGCGCCTTCAGCCGCGACTTGACGACGTCGTGGTAGTCGCGGCCCTGGGCATAGACCGAGATGGCGCCGGCGCCGGCCTCGGCGAGCACCGCCAGCGGATCGTGCCCGGGCCCGTAGTTCTGGCCCAGCATGATCACACTCCGAACCTCGGGCCAGAGCGCCATCGGCGAGGCACGGCGCTCGGCCTTGACCTCGAGCCAGGCCATCTCGCCGTGCCAGCCGTCGGCGAGAAAACGCCGGAAACGGGCCCCTGCCCGGGCCACCGACCCGGGCGCGGCGAAGCCGACGGCATCGAAGCCGAGGCCGATGGCCTTGTCGCGGATGATCTCGCGCGGCTGCTCCGGGCGGGGCACGGCGGCCCTAGAAGTCGAGGTCCGCATAGTGCTTGGGCGGCGGCAGGCCGGGGATGTGGTCGGCCAGGATCTGGCGGAAGCTCGGCCGCGATTTGACCCGCGCGTACCAGTCCTTGGCCTTGGGATGCTCGGACCAGGGCACGTCGCCCAGGTAGTCGAGGCAGGAGAGCTGGGCCGCGGCGGCAATGTCGGCGAGCGAGAAATCGTCGCCGGCGAGCCAGGTCCGCCGCTCCGACAGGTAGGCGACGTAGTCCAGGTGATAGCTCATGTTCTGAATGCCGGCGCGGATCAGCTGGCTGTCGGGATGGCCCATGCCCATGAACCGCTTCAACAGCTTCTCCTTGGTCAGGTGTTGCGTCACCTCGCGGTAGAATTTCTGGTCGAACCAGGCGACGAGGCGCCGGGTCTCGGCCCGGTGCACGGGGCCGGTACCGAGCAACGGCCGGTCAGGGTAGGCCTCGTCCAGGTACTCGCAGATCGCCTGGCTGTCGGCCAGCACCTCACCGTCGGGCTCGATCAGCACCGGCACCTGGCCGGCCGGGTTCAGGATCAGGAAATCCTGGCGCCGCTCCCAGTACTTCTCGACCGCAGGATCGAACTCCAAGCCCTTTTCCTTGAGCGCGATCCGGACCTTGCGCGAAAAGGGGGAGAGCCAGAATTGATAGAGGAGCCGCATGGCGGCAAGTCTAGCTCAGGCCGTGAGGCCTCGGTAAGGGCGGAGGCGGCTATCGCTCCATGACCAGCACCGCCCGGCCGATGACGCGCCGCTCGGCCAGCAACATCAGCGCTTCCGCCGCCCGTTCCAGCGGCAAGCGGTGCGAGATGTGGGGTCGGATCCGGCCCGCCTCGGCCATGCCTGTCAGGGTCGCCAGGTTGCGCCGGTCGCCGGCCGGGTCGCGACGCGAATGCTCGCCGGCGCGGACGCCGACGATCGCCGCACCCTTCAAGAGCGGATAGTTGGCCGGTGCGGCGGGGATGCGGCCCGAGGCGAAGCCGACGACGAGCAGGCGGCCGCCCCAGGCGAGGCAGCGGAGCGAAGCGTCGAAGACGTCGCCGCCAACCGGATCGAAGACGACGTCGGCGCCCCGGCCCTCGGTCAGCGCCAGCACCGCTTCGCGGAAGTTGCCTGCCCGGTAGTCGATGGCGTGGGCAGCACCCTCGGCAACGGCGGCGGCGCACTTCTCCTCGCTGCCGGCGGTGGCGATGACGTGAGCGCCGAGCTCGGCGCCGAGACGGACCGCGGCCAGGCCGACGCCGCCGGCGGCGCCATGCACCAGCAACACGTCGCCTGCGGCCAGGCGGCCGCGATCGACAAGGCCGTGATAGGCGGTCCGGAAGGCGACCGTGAAGCAGGCCGCGTCGGTATCGTCCATGCCGCGCGGCACCCGGATCAGGCGCGCCGCCGGTGCCACGACCTCTTCGGCGAAGGTGCCTGGGCGCAGGCGCACGATGGCCCGGTCGCCGACCCGCCAGCGTTCGACGTCGGCGGCGCATTCGACGATCCGGCCGGCCCCCTCCATGCCCGGCGTGAAGGGCAGCGGCGGCCGCAATTGATAGCCGCCCTGGACCATCAGCAGGTCGGGGAAGTTGACCCCGGCCACCGCCATGGCGATGCGCACCTCGCCCGAGCCCAAGGCGGCGCGCGGCACCTCTTCAATGCGAAGCTTCGTCGGCGGCCCGAGCTCACGACAGACGGCGGCGCGCGGCATGGCATTCCCTGGTGTTCTTCCCCGGCCCGAGACAACCACGCAGCACGCGGGCCGACAAGCGGGCGGGCTCAAGCCGCGTCGTGGAAGATGATGCCGAGGGTGTGGCGGTGGCCGCTCTGGACCCGGCTGACGCCGTGGCGCATCTGGGCCCGATGAAATCCGCGCTTGCCGGCGACCGGCCGCTCCGCCGTCGGGAAGACGACGATCTCGCCTTGGCCCGGCCGGATCGCCTCGGCCCGGGCCTGCATGCGGGGCGACTGCTCGACGAGCAGGAATTCGCCGCCCTCGAAGTCCCGGCCTGGGCGCGAGAGGCAGAGCACCGCCTGCAAGGGAAACAGCAGCTCGCCGTATAGATCCCGGTGCAACCGGTTGTAGCCGCCGGCCTCGTAGCCGAGGAGTAGCGGCGTTGGCCGGCACTGGCCGGCAGCGCGGCAATCGCTAAGGAATTCCTCCAGGCGGCCGGGGTAGCGGTGCGGCCGGCGCATCTCCGCCATCATGGCGTTGGCGATCGGCACCAGGCGGGGATAAAGCTGCCTCCGCAGATCGCCTACCAATCTCGGCAAGGGGTAGGCGAAATAGCGGTAGCGGCCCTCGCCGAAGCGGTGGCGGGCCATCTCCACCGTGCTGCGGAAGCGCCGGTCATCACCGAAGAGCCGGACCAGCGCTTGGCACTCCGTCGGCGTCAACAACGGCCCGGCGCGGGCATAACCGCGCTCGGCGAGCTGTGTCCCCATCTCGGCCCAAGGCAGGGCGTCGATCCGCCCGCCGATCGTCTGCCCGGTCATCCGCCGTCCTCCGCCACGCACCCCTTCTATGCCGTGCGGCCGGCAGCCGCCATCCGAATCGTGCGGTCCAATCGGGCGGCGGGCTCAGGCAGTGGCGGCCGCGGCGGCGGCGTCGAGGGGATGGGGGAGCCGGCTCAGCATCTCCTTCGGGCAGACCTGGACGAAGCGGGGCAGCTCCAGGTCCCAATCGACCAGCAGACGGGTGGCGAAGGGAGAATGGGTCTCGCGTGCATGCACCTCCACCAGGTCCCTCAAGACCCCTTCCCAGTGGGCGGCGCGGATCGGCTGCCAGACGACGCTGTCGGGATTGACGAAGGCGTCGAAGTCGCCGTCGGGCGCGTGCACGAAGGCCATGCCGCCGGTCATGCCGGCAGCGAAGTTGTCGCCGACGGGCCCTAAGATGACGGCGGTGCCGCCGGTCATGTATTCGCAGCCGTTGTCGCCGCAGCCTTCGACGACGGCCAAGGCGCCCGAGTTGCGAACGCAGAAGCGCTCGCCCGCCAGGCCGGCGGCGAAGAGCGTGCCGGAGGTGGCGCCGTAGAGCACGGTGTTGCCGATGATCGCGTTCTCGTTGCCGGCGAGCGCGCTCGCCGGCGTCGGGCGCACGACGATGTCGCCGCCCGAGAGGCCCTTGCCGACATAGTCGTTGGCATCGCCCAGGACCTCGATCTTCAACCCCTGGACAGCGAAGGCGCCGAGCGACTGCCCGGCCGAGCCGCGGAGCCGGACCGTGACGTGGCCCGGCTGCAGGTCCCGCATGCCGAAGCGCTCGACGATCCGGGAGGAGAGCTTGGTGCCGACGGCGCGGTGGGTGTTGCGGACGTTGTAGGCGAGCTGGATCTTGTCGCCGTCGCGGAAGAGCGACTTGGCATCCTCGATCATCTGCGCATCCAGGGTCTCGGCCACTTCGTTGCGGCCTTCGATGGTGCAGATGCGTCCGTCGTCTCCGGCGTCCGCCAGCACCAGAAGCGGGTTCATATCGAGGTCGTCGAGATGTGGTGCGCCGCGGCTGACCTGGGCCAAGAGGTCGGCCCTGCCGATGATCTCGTCGAGCGAGCGGGCCCCGATCGAGGCCAGGATCTCGCGCACCTCCTCGGCCATGAAGCTGAACAGGTTGACGACCTTCTCGGCCGAACCCTCGAACTTCTCGCGCAAAGCCTCGTCCTGGGTGCAGATGCCGACCGGACAGGTGTTGGAATGGCACTGGCGGACCAGGATGCAGCCCATGGCGATCAGCGCCGCGGTGCCGATGCCGAACTCCTCGGCCCCCATCATCGCGGCGATGACGACGTCGCGGCCGGTCTTGAAGCCGCCGTCGACGCGGAGCCGGACCCGATGGCGAAGCCGGTTCAGGGTCAAAATCTGGTTGACCTCGGCCAGCCCCATCTCCCAGGGCGTGCCGGCGTACTTGATGCTCGACTGCGGGCTGGCACCGGTGCCGCCGCTGTGACCGGAGATCATGATCACGTCGGCCATCGCCTTGGCAACACCGGCGGCGATGGTGCCGATGCCGGATTCGGCGACCAGCTTGACCGAGACCTTGGCCGCCGGGTTGATCTGCTTCAGATCGTAGATCAGCTGTGCCAGGTCCTCGATCGAATAGATGTCGTGATGGGGCGGCGGCGAGATCAGGGTCACGCCGGGGGTCGAATGGCGCAGCCCGGCGATCTCGGCCGAGACCTTGAAGCCCAGCAGCTGGCCGCCCTCGCCCGGCTTGGCACCCTGGGCGATCTTGATCTCGATCTCGTCGCAGTGGTTGAGGTATTCGGCGGTGACGCCGAAGCGGCCCGAGGCGATCTGCTTGATCGTCGAGTTGGCGTTGTCGCCGTTGCTTCGGGGCTGGAAGCGCGAGGCCGCCTCGCCACCCTCGCCGCTGTCGGACTTGGCGCCGATCCGGTTCATGGCGATGGCCAGCGTCTCGTGCGCCTCGCGGCTGAGGGCGCCGTGCGACATGGCGCCGGTGACGAAGCGCTTGCGGATCGAGGTGATCGATTCGACCTCGTCCAGCGGCACCGCCGCGCCCAGGGGCTTGAAGTCCAAGAGATCGCGCAGATGCACCGGCGCCATCTCGTAGACGCGCTCGGCGTAGTCGCGGTAGAGCGAATAGGCGTCCTGAGCCACCGCTTTCTGCAGCGTGTGGATCAGGCGGCCGTCGAAGGCGTGGACCTCGCCCCGACGGCGATACTTGTAGAGGCCGCCGATCGGCAGCACCGTCTCCTCCTCGCCATAGGCCCGCCGGTGCAGCTCTTGCAGCTTCTGCTGGACGCCGGCGAGGCCGATGCCCGAAATCCTGGAGGTCATGCCGGGGAAGAGGGCGGCGACGAGCGTCCGGCTGAGCCCCACGGCCTCGAAGTTGTAGCCGCCGCGATAGGAGCTCAGGACCGCGATGCCCATCTTCGACATGATCTTGAGCAGACCCTGGTCGACCGCCTGACGGTAGCGCTGTACGCATTCCTCGAGGCTGTGAGGCTCGAAGAGGCCGCGGCGGTGGCGGTCGCGAATGGTCTCCTGCGCCAGGTAGGCGTTGACCGTAGTGGCGCCGACGCCGACCAGGACGGCGAAGCCGTGAACGTCCAGGGCTTCGGCTGTGCGGCAGTTGAGCGAGGTATAAGTCCTGAGGCCGTGCTCGACCAGATGGCTGTGAACCGCGCCCACGGCGACGATCATCGGCACCGCCGAGCGCGCCGCCGAGATCGCCTGGTCGGTCAGAACGAGATAAATGATACCGCTGCGGACCGCCTCCTCGGCCTCGGCCCGAAGCCGCCGGACGGCGAGCCGCAGCGCCCCCTCGCCACCGTCGGCCTCGAAGGTGCAGTCGAGCGTCCGGGCATAGGCGCCCATGTAGTCCGCCATGTCCTGGAACTCGCGGTTCGAGAGCACCGGCGAATCGAGCTCCAGCACCTTGAGCTGGCTGTCGTCCTCGGCGAGCACGTTGCCGAGGTTGCCGAACCGCGTCTTCAGCGTCATCACCTTGTGCTCGCGCACGGAATCGATCGGCGGGTTGGTGACCTGGCTGAACTGCTGGCGGAAGAAGTGGTGCAGGCCCCGGTACCCGCTCGACAGCACCGCCAGCGGGGTGTCGTCACCCATCGAGCCGGTCGCCTCCTTGGCCTCCTCGACCATGGGATGGAGGATGATCTCCACTTCCTCGTGGCTGTAGCCGGCGGCGATCTGGCGCCGGCGCAAATCCTCGCCGTCATAGAGCGCCGGCTCGCCGGCCTCGGTGCGCACGATGCTGTCGAGCGACTTGATGTTGCGCACCCACTCCTGGTAGGGCCGTTCGGCGGCGAGCCGGTCCTTCAATTCGCCGTCGTGGTAGATCCGCCCTTCACGAAGGTCGACGCCGATCATCTGGCCCGGCCCGACCCGGCCCTTCTCGATCATCGCCGTCTCCGACAGCGCCACCATGCCGGTCTCCGAGCCACAGAAGAGCAGGCCGTCGCGGGTCAGCGAATACCTGAGCGGACGTAGGCCGTTCCGGTCCATGCCGGCGATCACCCAACGGCCGTCCGAGGCGGCGATCGCGGCCGGGCCGTCCCAGGGCTCCATCACGGCGTTCGAATAGGCGTACATCGCCCGGTGCGCCTCGGCGAGCCGGGTCTTCTTCGACCAGGCCTCGGGGATCAGCAGGGTCTTGGCCATCGGTGCCGAGCGTCCGGCCTGGACCAAGAGCTCGAAGGTCGCGTCCAACGCCGCCGAATCCGAGCTGCCCGGCTGTATCACGGGCCGGATCTCGGCCGCCCGCTCGCCCAGCGCCTCGGACGCCATCCGGATCTCGTGGCTCTTCATCCAGTTGACGTTGCCCTTGACGGTGTTGATCTCGCCGTTGTGGGCAAGGACGCGGAAGGGCTGGGCCAGGCGCCAGGTCGGGAAGGTGTTGGTCGAGTAGCGTTGATGAAAGATCGCGAAGGAGGAGATGAAGAGCGGGTCCAGCAGGTCCGGATAGAAGGCGGTCAACTGCTCGGCCAGGAACATGCCTTTGTAGACGATCGTCCGACAGCTGAACGAGCAGACGTAGAAGTCGGTGATCGAGGCCTCCAGCACCCGGCGCTCGATGCGGCGGCGGACGACGTAGAGGTCACGCTCGAGGCGGTCCTCGTCGACGTCGTCGCGGCTGTAGATCATGATCTGCTCGATCTCGGGTCGTGTCGCGTTGGCCTTCTCGCCTATCACGGTGGTGTCGACCGGGACCTGGCGCCAGCCGTAGATGTAGTAGCCGCGGTTCAGGATCTCGGTCTCGACGATGGCCCGGCAGGTCTCCTGGGCGACGTGGTCGGTGCGCGGCAGGAAGATCATGCCGACGGCGAGCCGGTCCTCGGTCGGCTCGTGCCCGGTGCGGGCGACGTGCTGCATGAAGAATTCCTGCGGGATCTGGACCTGGATGCCGGCGCCGTCGCCGGTCTTGCCGTCGGCGTCGACGGCGCCGCGATGCCAGACCGCCTTCAGGGCGTCGATGCCGGCCTCGACGACGCGCCGGTCGGGGCTGCCGTCGACGGCGGCGACAAAGCCGACGCCGCAGGCGTCGTGCTCGTGCGCCGGGTCGTAGGCGCCGGCCCGGACGAGCCGCCGGGCATTGTGTTGCCAGGCCTCGACGAAGGCCCGGCCGCGGTCGATACCGGCTTGCTTGTCCATCCGCTGCTCCCTCACGAAGCCTCGGCCAAGGCGGCCTCGGCCGCGGACTTGGCTTGCAGGTAGGCGTGCATCTGGCGCGCTGCGTCGCGGCCGTCGCGGATCGCCCAGACCACCAGCGAAGCGCCGCGGACGATGTCGCCGGCGGCGAAGACGCCATCGAGGTTGGTCATCTTGGTGAGATGGTCGATCCTAATCGTGCCCCAGCGCGTCACCGCCAGCTCCGGTGCGGAGAACAGCGTCGGCACGTCCTCGGGGTCGAAGCCGAGAGCCTTGATGGCGAGGTCGCAGGGAAGCGTGAAGGACGCGCCCTCGACCGGCTCCGGCGACTGGCGACCGCTCGAATCGGGCATGCCGAGGCGCATCCGCTGCACCCTGACGCCGGTAACGCGGTCCTCGCCGAGATAGGCCTGCGGCGTCGACAGCCAGACGAACTCGACCCCCTCCTCCTCGGCATGGGCGACCTCGCGCAGCGATCCCGGCATGTTCTGGCGGTCGCGGCGATAGAGACATTTGACCGACTTGGCGCCCTGGCGGACCGCGGTGCGCACGCAGTCCATCGCCGTGTCGCCACCGCCAATGACGACGACATGCTTGTCCCTGGCGTCGAGCGCGCCGGAGTTGAAGTCGGCAACCGCGTCGCCAAAGCCGAGCCGGTTGGCGGCGACGAGGTAGTCCATCGCCATACG
Source organism: Alphaproteobacteria bacterium (assembly GCA_030746295.1). The sequence continues at coordinate 46,922 of JASLMY010000003.1, forward strand.
AATGCCGTCGAGGCCGGCGCCCGGCACCGCGATGTCGCGGCCCCGGTAGACGCCGGTGGCGATCAGGACCGCAGCATGCCGGTCGCCGAGCTCGGCCAGGCTGCAATCGCGGCCGACCTCGAACTCGAGATGGAAGCGAATACCGGCCTGGCGCAGCAGGCGGGCCCGGCGCTCGACGATCTCTTTCTCCAGCTTGAAGTTCGGGATGCCGTAGACCAACAGGCCGCCGATCCGATCGTAGCGGTCGTAGACGTCGATTTGGTAGCCGAGGCGGCGCAGCAGCTCGGCCGCCGCCAGGCCGCCGGGCCCGGCGCCAACGATGGCGATCGATTCAGAGCGCTCGCGCGCCGGCGTCGGCGGCCGGACCAGACCGGCCTCGAAGGCCCTATCGGTGATGTGCTTCTCGACGGCGCCGATGGTGACGGAGTCGAAGCCCTTCTCGATGACGCAATTGCCCTCACAGAGGCGATCTTGCGGACAGATGCGGCCGCAGATCTCAGGGAACGTGTTGGTCGCGGCGGCCAGCTCGTAGGCTTCCGCCAGGCGGTCCTCGGCCGCCAACTTCAGCCAGTCGGGGATGTTGTTCTGCAGCGGGCAATGAATTTGACAGAACGGTACCCCGCATTGCGAGCAGCGCGCGGCCTGCGCCGCGGCCTTGTCCTGGGCATATTGGCGATAGATCTCGTCGAAATCGCCGATCCGTTCGGCGGCCGGTCTGAGCGCCGGCATCTCCTGCCCGATACCCAAGAATTTGAGCATGCGCTCCGGCATGTCCCCTCCGACGCGGTACGTTGCCCATTGGCGGCGGTTTGGCGTCGACCAGCGGGCACGATCGTTCCCACCCGGTCTATACACCCCATGTCCCTCCCCCAGGGCAGCATGGGACGGTCCCGGCCACCAATATAGGTCATTCGGCCCGTCGAGGCGAACGGAATCGGGAAATTAGGTCAGAATAAGATAACTAAATTTACGACCAGCAAGCGCTAAGCACTTGATTTGGTAACGATCGCGTTATTGCATTCAAAGTTTCGTCTCATATCGGAACTATCATCCCGTTCGCCTGCGAATTGACAAGCTGCTATAAGCGCCGGCGGGACGCACCACCAACCGATTCGCCCCTCCTTCGCGGCCGCTCGACGGCCGCTTGCGTTGCCAGCCCGCGGAACGACCGATGGCGCAAGCGCCGCTAGACATCATGCAGATCGTGGTCCTGGCGCTGCTCCAGGGCATCACCGAGTTCCTGCCGATCAGTTCGTCGGCGCATCTGATCTTGGTGCCGGCGCTGACCGACTGGCCCGACCAGGGCACCGAGATCGACGTCGCCGTCCATGTCGGCACGCTGGCCGCGGTGATGATCTATTTCCGCCGCGACCTCGGGGTCTTGCTCGGCGGCCTCGGCGCCGGGCTCGCCGGCCGACCGACGCCGGCGACCGGGCTCGCCCTCAAGCTCCTCGTCGCCACCGTACCGCTGATCCTCGCCGGAGGGCTGGTGGTCGGGCTCGACCTGAGCCAATCGCTGCGCGACCCGGCGGTGATCGCCTGGGCCACGCTCGGCTTCGCGGTGCTGCTCTATCTGGTCGATCGACGGGCCCGGACGGTGCGCCGCGTCGACGAGGTCGGCATCGCCGGGGCGCTCTTCGTCGGCCTCTGCCAGGTGCTCGCCCTGGTGCCGGGGGCCAGCCGGGCCGGCGTCACCATCACCGGCGCCCGCCTGCTCGGCATCGGGCGGACCGAGGCGGCGCGCTTCTCGATGCTGCTGTCGATCCCGGCGATCCTGGCCGCCGGCGGCTACGCGGCCCTGAAGCTGATCCTCGACGGTTCTACCGAACTGGGCCTCGCCGCCCTCGTGGCCGCGGTCCTGGCCTTCCTGGCCGCGCTCGCCAGCATCGCCGCGATGATGGCCTGGCTGAAGCGGGCCAGCTACACCCCGTTCGTCGTCTATCGGCTGCTGTTGGGTGGCGCGCTTCTGTGGTGGCTCTACACCGGCTGAGGGCCGCTCAAGCCAAATGGCGGGCGATCCGCTTGCCGGCGCGCCGGTAGCGGTACATGTAGCTCTCCAGCATCGCCTCGGCGGCGTGCGGGGCGATGTCCAAGGCCTCGAAGCCGGGGGCGCCCTCGGCGGCGACGTTGTCGTGGCGCAGCAGCTCGACCTGATCGCGGGTCAGGATCGGCTCCGGCCAGAGCTGCAAGAAGGTCGCTTCGAACTTGGCGACGGCGAACGGCACCGGCACCAGGAAGCGCCGCCGCCCCGTGACCTCGAGGATGAGCCGCATCAGCTCCTCGAAGGTATAGACGCGGGGGCCGCCCAGCTCGAAGGTCTGGCCGGCGCTCTCCGGCCGCTCCAGGATCCGCTGCATGGCCTCGGCGACGTCGCCGACATAGACCGGCTGAAAGCGGGTCTGCCCGCCACCGATCAGGGGCAGGACGGGGGTGAACGGCAACAGGGCGCCGAAGAGATTGAAGAAGCTGTCCTCGGGCCCGAAGATCACCGAGGGGCGGACGATGGTGGCGCCGGGAAAGGCCTCGGCAACCGCGACCTCGCCGACCGCCTTGCTGCGGGCGTAGGCCGAGGTGGCGTCGGCATCGGCACCGATGGCCGAGACGTGCACGAGGCGCCCGACGCCGGCCGCCGCCGACGCCGCCGCGACGTTGCCGGCACCCTCGCCCTGCACCGCGTCGAAACGCTGGCCGCCCCATTGCGATAGAATACCGACCAGGTTGAGCACCGCCTCGGCGCCCTCGACGGCGCGCGCCACCGAGGCTTGATTGCGGACGTTGGCCAGCATCGACACGATCTGGCCGACATCGCCCATCGGCTTCAGGAAGGCAGCAGCCTCCGGATCGCGGACGGCAACGCGGATGCGGGCCCCCGTCTGCGCTAAGCGCCGCACCAGATGGCGGCCCAGGAAGCCCGAGCCGCCGAACACCGTCACGTTGCGAAGCGCCATCTCTCTCTCCCGCCGGGGCGCCCGGCCGGCGCCCTGTTTCCTGTTCGCATCATATGGCCGAGTGGCGCGCCGCGACAATGGCAGCGACAATGCCGGCGCCGGCATCCCAAGGCAATGCGCCGAACGGTTGACAGCGAGGGCGGACGGGGATATTCGGATCGACGGCAAGCCCAGGTGGCGGAATTGGTAGACGCGCTAGCTTCAGGTGCTAGTGGGGGTAACCCCGTGGAAGTTCGAGTCTTCTCCTGGGCACCACTCGCGCCGCCGACGGCCCTGGCCGAGAACGCCGGACGGCGCTGGAAGATGTTCCCCGGATGACGGTACACCTGCACAAGGGCGACTTGCCGGACGCGCTGGCCCTCGGCGACCTGGTCGCCATCGACAGCGAGACCATGGGCCTCAAGCCGCACCGCGACCGGCTCTGTCTGGTGCAGCTCTCGGCCGGCGACGGCGATGCGCATCTGGTGCAATTCGCTAATGGCGACTATCAGGCGCCCAACCTGGCCCGGCTGCTCGAGGACCCGGCGGTCACCAAGCTCTTCCATTTCGGCCGGTTCGACATCGCCGTGATGCACCAGTATCTGGGCGTCCCCTGCGCCCCGGTATATTGCACCAAGATCGCCTCCAAGCTCGTCCGCACCTTCACCGACCGGCACGGCCTCAGAGATCTCTGCCGCGAGCTCTTGGGCATCGATATCTCCAAGCAGCAACAGAGCTCGGACTGGGGGGCGGCGGAGCTGAAGCCCGAGCAGCTGGAGTACGCGGCGAGCGACGTCCTGCACCTGCACGCCCTCAAGGCCGAGCTCGACCGCCGCCTCGAGCGCGAGGGCCGGCAACAGCTCGCCCAGGCCTGCTTCGACTTCCTGCCGACACGGGCGAGGCTCGACCTCGACGGCTGGGAAGACGAGGACATCTTCGCCCATTGAGCCATCAGCCGGCGACGACGGGCCCGTTTGACCTGGATTTCGCATCTCCCCATACTCACATATGGCATCTGGCACGATTCGTGCTGCAAGGCTCTCCGGGGGCGCGATGACGGCTCGGAGGGCGGAAGCGACGCTCGCCGAAGCGATATCTGGGTCGCCGCCACATGACAGCTGAAAGCGCCGACGACAGGACTGCCCCCGCCGAGGCCCGCGACCTGGCCGCGGCGCGTCGCGTCGTCGCGCTGGCGGGCGAGGGCATGCGGCGGCTCGGCGCCGAGCTCGGCCATTCGTTCACCAAGGCCTGCGACCTGCTCGCCGGTGTCGAGGGCAAGGTTGTGGTCAGCGGCATGGGCAAGAGCGGCCACATCGCCAACAAGATCGCCGCCACCCTTGCCTCGACCGGGACCCCGGCACATTACCTCCACCCTGCCGAGGCCAGCCACGGCGATCTCGGCATGATCGGCCCGGGCGATGTCCTGATGGTGCTGTCGAACTCCGGCGAGACGGCCGAGCTCGGCGACCTGGTCGGCTTCGCGCGGCTGTCGCGCGTGCCGATGGTGGCGATCGTCGGCCGGGCCGAGAGCTCGCTCGCCGAGGCGGCCGAGGCGGCCCTTGTCCTGCCGGCGATGGCCGAGGCCTGCCCGCTTGGGCTGGCGCCGACCACCTCGACGACGGCGATGCTGGTGCTGGGCGACGCCCTCGCGGTGGCGTTGATGGAACGCCGCGGCTTCTCGGCCGATCACTTCCAGGTCCTGCACCCTGGCGGCCGCCTGGGGCGCCGCTTCGTCAAGGTCGAGGACATCATGCATACCGGGTCTGAGCTGCCGCTGACGGCGCCGGAGGCGCCGATGTCGGAAGCGATCCTGGTGATGACGGAGAAGCGGTTCGGCTGTCTCGGCGTCACCGACCCCGCTGGTCGGCTGCTCGGCATCATCACCGACGGCGATTTGCGCCGCCACATGGGCACCGATCTGCTGGACAACAGCGCCGGTGGCATCATGACCACGGCGCCGAAGACGATCCGGCCGAAGGCGCTGGCGGCGGAAGCGCTGGGTTTCATGAACGCCAACAGCATCACCAGCCTGTTCGTGGCCGAGGACGGCGTGCCCGAAGGTATCGTTCACATTCACGATATCCTGCGGGCGGGCATCGCTTGACCCTGATGACGGAGCTCTCGCCAGAACACCGCAGCGTCCGGCGTCTCGGGCCGCAGTTGATCGCCATCTCGCAGCGCCATTCGCGCTTCGTCGGCGCGATGAAGCTGTTGCTGCCGGCGGCGGCGGCGGCCTTGATCGTCGCCGTGCTGGCCTGGCCCGGTGCCTTCGACGGCGACGGCTCGCTCGACTTCTCCTTCGCGGCTTTCCGCAGTGGCGAGGACGAGGCGCTGGCGATGCTTCGGCCGCGCTACCTCGGCACCGATGCCGAAGGTCGGCCCTTCACCATCACGGCCGACACCGCGACCCAGGACCCGGCCGATCTGCGCCGGGTGACGCTCGTCGACATGCAGGCCGACATGACCATGACCGATGGCAGCTGGATCACGCTGCTGGCGCGGGGCGGGGTCTTCCACCAAGGACGAAAGACCCTGTCGCTCGATGGTCCGGTCAGTGTCCATTCCGATCTCGGCTACGAGTTCCACACCGGCGATCTCGCCGTCGATCTCGCCGCCGGCGCGGTCGAGGCCCGAAGTCCGGTCAGCGGCCAGGGACCGCTCGGCAGGCTGAGCGCCGACGCGATGACGATCGAGGAGCAGGGCGCGCGATTACACTTTCGCGACAACGTCTCGGTGACGCTCTATCCGAGGCAGTTGAAGTGAGCGGGATGCGCGCGGCCGCTCTCCTCGCTTGCCTCGCTGGCCTGCTGCTGTCGGCGGCGCCCCCAGCCCAAGCGCAGGATCACGACGCCGACCAACCCATCGCGATCAATGCCGACAGCCTGGAAGTGCTGCAAAAGGATCGACGGGCGGTGTTCCGGGGCAATGTGGACGCCCAGCAAGGACGCATCCTCTTGAAGGCGGACGAGTTGGAGGTGCACTACAGCGGCAAGGACGGGGGCGGCCAGGTTGCCGGCAGCATCACCCGGATCGACGCCCGCGGCAGCGTCTTCGTCTCCTCACCGACGGAGACGGCGCAGGGCGACGTCGGCGTCTACGACGTCGGGGCGAAGGAGATCACGCTCACCGGCAAGGTCGTGCTGACCCGCGGCGACAACGTCGTCCGCGGCCAACGGCTGGTGCTCAACCTGGCGACGGGCAAGAGCCGCATCGAGGGCGGACGCGGCCGGGTTCGCGGCTACTTCGTGCCCAGCCGAAAGGGGGCCTCGAAATGAGCCCGCCAAGCGGCCCGATACACCGATTCTTAAGGGAGAGACGACGATAGTGCCGGGCATGGATGGAAGCACGGCAGCAGAGAGCTCGGCGCCGCGTCTGGTCGCCGAGAGCGAGGGGCTGGTCGTCACCAAGATCGGCAAGCGCTTCAAGAAGCGCCCGGTACTGCGCGACGTCAGCTTGCGCCTGAGCCGTGGCGAGGCGGTCGGTCTGTTGGGTCCCAACGGCGCTGGCAAGACGACGTGCTTCTACATCATCTCTGGCCTGATCGCGCCCGATTCCGGCAGCATCGGCCTCGACGGCCACGACCTCACCGAGCTGCCGATGTACCGCCGCGCCCGCCTCGGTATCGGCTATCTGCCACAGGAGGCCTCGATCTTCCGCGGCCTCTCGGTCGAGAACAACATCCGTGCCGTGCTCGAGGTGGTGGAGCCGGTGCATGCCAGACGCGAGCAGATGCTGGACGACTTGCTGGCCGATTTCTCGATCAGCCACATTCGCATGACCCCGGCGGTGGCGCTCTCGGGCGGTGAGCGGCGGCGCGTCGAGATCGCACGGGCACTGGCATCGAACCCCGGCTTTCTACTACTGGACGAGCCGTTGGCGGGCATCGATCCGATCGCCCTGGCCGAGATTCGCGACCTCGTCTCGCACCTCAAGGACCGCGGCGTCGGTGTCCTCATCACTGATCACAACGTGCGCGAGACGCTGGAGATCGTCGATCGGGCCTACATCCTCCACGAGGGACGGATCCTGATGGACGGCGCGCCCTCCGAGATCGTCGCGCACGAGGACGTTCGCCGGGTCTATCTCGGCGAACGGTGCAACTGGTAGGCCGGCTGGGGCGACGAGTATGGCGTTGGCACCCCGGATGGAGCTTCGCACCGCGCAGAAGCTGGTGATGACGCCGCAATTGCAGCAGGCCATCAAGCTGCTGCAACTCTCGAACCTGGAGCTCGGCGACTTCATCGAGCAGGAGCTGGAGCAGAACCCGATCCTGGAGCGCGTCGAAGGCGACGACGGCGCGCCGACGCCCGAGGCCGTCGACGACGACGTCGGCGTCAACGGCGACGTCGTGACGGACGATACCGGCCTCGAGCTCGAGGCGGAAGATACGGTGGCGATCGAACTCGACCGCGTCGACATGGCCTCGAGCACCGGCGTCGACGGCCAGGACGCGCCGCTCGACACCGATTTCGAGAACGTCTTTACCGATCCGGGCGCGTCGGCCGCGGCCATCGACGAGCCCTCCGACAGCGCCGTCTGGGGCGAGGTCCGGGGCGCCGGCGGCAGCTTCGACGCCGACGACGCCATGGGCTACGACGCGACACCCACGCGAAGCGTCAGCCTGAAGGAGCACCTCTCGGAGCAGATGAATGTGGCCCTGGCCTCGCCGATTGACCGCATCATCGGCGCGAATCTGATCGAGAGCCTGAACGAGGCCGGCTACCTAGTCGAGACCACCGACGACATCGCGGGGAAGCTGGGGGCCGAGGTATCCAGGGTCGAGGCCGTGCTCGGCTGCCTGCAGGGCCTCGACCCGACCGGCGTCGGCGCCCGCACGCCGGCCGAGTGCTTCGCCCTGCAGCTCCGGGAGAAAGATCGCCTCGACCCGCTGATGCAAAAGCTGCTGGACCATCTCGAGCTCTTGGGCCAGCACGACATCGCCACGCTGAAGCGGCGCTGCGGCGCGGACGACGAAGATCTGGCGGAGATGATCGCCGAGATCCAGGCCCTCGATCCGCGGCCGGGCCTGGCCTACGACCACGAGGTGGCACAGGCGGTGGTGCCCGATGTCTTCGTCCGCCGCGGTGCCGATGGCGCCTGGCGGGTGGAGCTGAACGGCGCGACCTTGCCCAAGGTCTTGGTCAATCGGCGCTATGCCAGCTTGGTGGAGCGGGCGGGCTGCTCGCGCGAGGAGCGGGCCTACCTGGTGGACCAGATCAACAGCGCCAATTGGTTGGTGAAGTCGCTCGACCAGCGGGCCAACACCATCCTGCGCGTCGCCAGCGAGATCGTTCGCCAGCAGGAAACCTTCCTGACCCATGGGGTCGCGTACCTGAAGCCGCTCAACCTGCGCGCCATCGCCGAAGCCATCGAGATGCACGAGAGCACGGTCAGCCGGGTCACCTCCAACAAGTACATGGCAACGCCGCGCGGCATCTTCGAGCTCAAGTATTTCTTCACCTCCGCCATCGCCTCGGCCGCGGCCGGCGGCGAGGCCCATTCGGCCGAGGCGGAGAAGCACAAGATTCGCGGATTGATCGACACCGAGGATGCGAAAGCGATCCTCTCGGACGACTCCCTGGTCGATCTGTTGCGGACCTCGGGCATCGACATAGCGCGGCGCACGGTGGCCAAATATCGCGAGGCGATGCGGATACCCTCGTCCGTGCAACGGCGGCGGCAGAAGCGTTTGACCGGCTGAGCGTTGTGGTTGACAGCGCCAGACCCGCACCATATGTTCCCGGCCTTCTTGGGACAGGTCCATTGCCAATCGTCGATTCGTAGGTCTCGTGACGTCCCGACTATAACGGCATGCAAATCCATATCTCAGCCAAGCAGGTCGAGGTCTCTGACGCGTTGCGGCGCCAGGTCGAGGCACGGCTGTCGAGCGCGGTCGAAAAGTACTTCGCCAACCCGATCGACGCTCACGTCGCAGTCTCCAAGGCCGGCCACAGCTTCCGGGCGGACTGCTCGGTGCATGTCGGCCAAGGCATCGACGCGCAGAGCCACGCCGAGGCCGACGACGTCTACGCCAGCATCGATGCGGCGGTGGCGCGTCTGGAAAAGCAGCTGCGCCGCTACAAGCGTCGGCTGCGGGACCACCACAATCGCCAGAAGTCCCGCGCCGAGGCCATCCCGGCCGAGACCGTGCAGGACATGGTCCTGGCGGCGGAGCCCGACGACGCGGAAGTGCCGGAGACCTTTCAGCCCGTGGTGGTCGCGGAATCGACCAGCAGAGTCCATACCCTCACCGTGGGCGAGGCCGTCATGCGCATGGATCTGGCGGATCTGCCGGTGTTGATGTTCCGCAACAGTGCCAACGGCGAACTGAACGTCGTCTACCGCCGCGCCGATGGTCACATCGGTTGGCTGGACCCGAGCGAAGCGAACAGCCGGAGCTGAGGGCCGAGGTCGTCATGGAAGTTGCCGAGCTGCTGCCGCAGGATGGCGTCGTGGCTTGCCTCAAGGCGAGCAGCAAGAAGCAGGCCTTGCAGGAGCTGTCGGCCCGTGCCGCCGACATCACCGGCTTGGCCGAGCGCCAGATCTTCGACGTCTTGCTGGAGCGGGAGCGGCTCGGCACCACGGGCGTCGGCCAGGGCATCGCCATCCCGCACGGCAAGCTGCGCGACTTGAGCCGCCTTTACGGCATCTTCGCCCGCCTCGAGACCCCGATCGACTTCGACGCCATCGACGACGAGCCGGTCGACCTGATCTTTCTTCTGCTGGCGCCGGAATCGGCCGGCGCCGACCATTTGAAGGCGCTGGCCCGGGTCTCGCGCCTGCTTCGCAACCAAGAGTTCTGCCACAAGCTTCGTGGATCGATCGAGGCGGACGCGCTCTACGCCCTGCTGACCGAGGCGAGCGCCGGCAACGGCGAGTGATGGTGCTTCGCGGTGCGGCGCTGCTGGCGACGCTACTGATCGCCGCCGCCGCACGGGCCGAGGAACGACCCCGCTTCATCCTTCCCGTGGACTGCGAGCCCGGTATCGACTGCTTCGTGCAAAATTACTTCGACGTCGATTCCGGGCCGAAGGGGCGCGACTACACCTGCGGGCCGCTCACCTACAGCGGCCACACCGGCACCGATATCCGCTTGCGCAGCTTCGCCGAGATGCGGGCCGGCGCCACCGTGGTGGCCGCGGCCGCCGGCCAGGTTCGGGGGACCCGCGACGGCGAGCCCGACATCGGCTGGCCCAAGGATGCCGAGAAACGCAAGGGGGGGAAGCGCCAATGCGGCAACGGTGTCGCCATCAGCCACGGCAACGGCTGGGTCACCCGATACTGTCACATGAAGAAGGGCTCGATCGCGGTGCGCCGCGGGCAAAAGGTCCGCGCCGGCACCCGCCTCGGCGAGATCGGCTTTTCGGGCAAGACCGAATTCCCCCACCTCCACCTGACGGTCCGCAGGAACAAGACGGCGGTCGATCCATTCACCGGCCGCGAGGCGCGCAACGGTTGCACGCGGGCGACCACGAGCCAGTCGCTTTGGGACGCGGCGGCCCTGGCACGCCTCGCCTACCGGCCGAGCGGACTGCTGGGCGCCGGCCTCACCGGCAGCCGGCCGAAGAAGGCGGAGATCGAGGACGGCGGCCACCGCCTGGGCGAGCTGCCCCATAGAGCGCCGGTCCTGGTCTTTTGGATCGAGATCTTCGGCCTTCGAAAGGGCGACGTCGAGACCCTGCGAATCTATGGTCCCAAGGATCGTCTGGTGGCCAAGCACGAGACCAAGCCCGCCGATCGCGACCGGGCCGTCGTCTTTCGATACGTCGGCAAGCCGCGCCCCCGGGGTTTGTGGAAACGGGGCCGCTATCGCGGCGAGTACCGGTTGCGGCGCAAATCCGGTGGCAAAACGGTAGAGGTGGTTCGGGCCTCGCGCACCGTCACCATCCGCTGACCGCGACCTCGGCTCAGTGCAGGCTGACCGGTTCGAGGTCGTATTGGCGGCAGGCCGCAAAGGCGACGTCGCGATTGGGGAAGGTCGCGATCTCGATGCCCTCGGCGATGCAGACGGCGAAACCGGAGTCGCCGTGGGCCGTGATCGACTTGACGTAGGCGAGGTCCTGCAGCCCCAGGCGAAAGAGCTGCTCCGGGGTCACGTCCCTGAGGTCGGCGTATGTCTCTGCATTCTTGGACATGTCGTCACTTTCAACCCGACTCTAGCGGGTGATCCTTAAGCTTTGGTTACCCAGAATGGTGAATTCGGCACCCGGCTCAGCCGACGTCGACGGCCCGCTTGCTATCGTCCGCTCGCCCGCTCTCGATCTCGATGGTCCGGGTCACCGGCTTTGGCGTGGGGCGGACGAGATCGATCGAGAGCAGCCCCATGTCTAAATGCGCGGCGGCGACCTCGATACCTTCCGCCAGCACGAAGGCACGCTGGAACTGCCGGGCGGCGATGCCGCGATGCAGATAGACCCGCTCGTCGTCGACCCCTTGGCGGCCCTGCACGATCAGCTGGTTGTCCTCGAGCGTGATCTGCAACTCGTCGTTCGAGAAGCCGGCGACCGCCAGCACGATTTTGAGGCCGTCTTCGCCGACCTGCTCGATATTGTAAGGGGGGTAGCCGTCGTTGCCCGCCTTGGCGACCCGGTCGAGCATACGCTCGAAATGATCGAAACCGAGCAGGAGCGGGCTGTTGAATGCGGACATTCGGCTCATCGAAGCATCTCCTCCTGGCGAGCAAGCATGGCTTCGTGTCGATTGCTCGGGGCCCGGCCTAGGGCGCCCCGGCGCGGCCCCCAACGGGCGCCGCGACCGGTTAGATGTAAGACCTCGGGTCCGCCAATCAAGGCTCGGGCGCAAATGCCACGATCACCGACGCCGGGGTCTTTGAGCCGACGGCGATCCGTGCTTTTCTGGCCTCCGACGGCCCGAGGGCGACAATCGATTCGAGAGAGGTGGCATGAATTCGAAATGGCAAGACGGCGAGATCACGATCGGTGTTCTCGGGGCCGGCGTGATGGGCCGGGGGATCGCTCAAGTGGCGGCGACCGGCGGGATGAGGACCTTGCTGCACGACAGCGTCCCGGGCGCCGCCGACAAGGCGGCCGAGTTCATCCACGGGATGCTGGACCGTGGCGTCGCCCGCGGCCGGATGAGCGCCGAGGAGGCCGAGGCGGCAAAGGGCCGGCTTGAAATCGTCGACGGCCTGGCCGATTTCGCCCGGGCCGACGCGGTCATCGAGGCCATCATCGAGAACCTGGAGATCAAGCAGCAGGTCTTCCAGGACCTCGAAGAGGCGGTCGGCGAGGAGACGCTCATCGCCTCCAACACCTCCTCCTTCCGGATCGCCGCGATCGCGGCCCGCTGCCGCGACAAGAGCCGGATCGGCGGCATGCACTTCTTCAATCCAGTGCCGCTGATGAAGCTCGTCGAGGTGGTCCGGGCCCCGTCGACGACCGAGGCGGCCCTCGAGGCCTTCACCCATATCGGTCGGCGCATGGGCCGAATTCCGGTGGAAGTCCAGGACGGACCGGGCTTCCTGGTCAATCTCGGCGGCCGCGCCTTCTATACGGAGGGGCTTCGCTTCGCGCACGAGAACATCGCCACGCCGTCGCAGGTCGACGCCATCATGAGGGACGCCTGCGGCTTCCGGATGGGGCCGTTCGAGCTCATGGACCTGACCGGCATGGACGTCAACTTTCCCTCCTGCAGCTCGATCTACAACGGTTATTTCCAGGACCGGCGGCTGACGACTTATCCCTTGCACGAGGGGCTCTACGTCTCCGGCCGCCTTGGCCGCAAGACCGGCGTCGGCCACTACGAGTACGATACGGAGGGCAACAAGATCGCCGGTTCGGGCGATGCCGAGACCGACGCGGCGCCCGCCGACAAGGTCTTTCTGGCCGAACCGGCACCCGAGCTTGAAGAACTGTTGCGGGGTGCGGGGGCAGAGGTCATTGCCGCGGATGACGGCGCCGCGGCGATCCTGGCAGCACCGCTCGGCGAGGACTGCACGGCGGTGGCGAGCCGCTTGGGCCTCGACCACCGCCGCCTCGTCGCCGTCGACCTGACCGGCGATATCGCCCGCCGCCTGACCGTGATGACGGCACCCGGGGCCGACCCGGCGATCCGGGACCAGGTGGTGGCGCGGCTCCGAGAGAGCGGCGCGGCCGTCACCGCGATCCACGATTCGCCGGGTTTCGTGGCCCAGCGGATGCTGGCAGCGATCGGCAACCTGGGCTCGGAAATGGCGCAGATCGGCATTGCCCAGCCAGCCGATATCGACACCGCGATGACCCTGGGACTGAACTACCCGCAAGGCCCCTTGGCCCTGGTGGAAGCGCTCGGGGCGGACAAGGTGCTGACGATCCTGCAAAACCTGCAGGCGATCACGGGCGAGGAGCGCTATCGGCCGAGCCAATGGCTGCGCCGGCGGGCGCTTTTGGATCTGCCGATCACGACGGCCGACTGAGCCCGAGCGGGGATCTCCGACCGCTATCTTGACAGACCACCAATGTTCGCTTTTTGTTCTATATTTGCGGCATTGGAGGTGGCATGCGGCAGCGCCCGATCAGTCTCGGCGAACTGGCCCGGCGCGGCATCAAGGTCTCGGCCTGGTGCGAGGCCTGCGGCCGCTACCGCGAGCTGGCGACGGCGCCACTGGTCGCCAGGTTGGGCCCGGCGATGCCGGTGACCCGCGCCGGCCGTCACCTGAAATGCAGCACCTGCGGCAGTCGGCGCTGCGACCTCAGGCCGCACTATCCGGGCCTCGGCGTGGTCGCCCATCACCGCTGGCGGCAGGACGGCGGCGGCTGAGAGGCATGGGCAGTCCGACGCCCGCCCGTGCTAGAGTCCCCGCTCGGTGGTTCGTAGGGGAGGAGGGAAGATGGCGGCAGTGATGGAGAACGGACGCGGCATCGACCATCTGGTCCTGGCGGTTCGAGACCTGGGCGCGGCCGAAGCCTTTTTCGCCGCTGCCGGCTTCACACTGACGCCGCGGGCCGATCACCCCTTCGGCACCTCCAACCACCTCGCCATCCTGAACGGCAACTTCCTCGAGCTGCTGGCGATCACGGCGCCGGCGAAGATCCCGCCGCCGACGACCGGCCACTACGGCATCGGCGGGCAGATGCAAGACTTCCTCGCCAGGCGCCAGGGCCTGGCTTTCGTGGTGCTGTCCTCCGACGATGCCAGGCGCGACCATGCGAGTTTCCTCGCCGCCGGCCTGCCGACCTTCGAGCCGGTCGACTTCTCACGCGCCGCCGGCCAGCCGGACGGCGGCCAGGCGACGATGTCGTTCTCGATCGTCTTCGTGGTCGACCCGGCGATGCCCGACGCGCCGCACTTCGTCTGTCAGCAGCACACGCCGGAGCATTTCTGGCATCCCGAATACCAAAGCCATGCCAACGCCGCCGAGGCCATATCCGAGGTGACGCTGATCGCCGATCGGCCGGCCGACCTGATGCCCTACTACGCCGGCCTGGTGGCGCCGAACGCGGTCCATGCCGAAGGCGAGCGGCTGTTGGTCGAGACGCCCACGGGGCGCATCACCGTGCTGGCGCCCGACGCCTTGGCGGCGCGTTTCGCCGGTATCGAGGTGCCGTTGTGCGCACCCCGGCCCTATGTCGCAGGCATGCAGTTTCGGAGCGCCGATCTCGCCGCCACCGAGGCCTCGCTCGGGCGGGGCGGCGTAGACCACGTCAAGGCCGACAACGCCCTCCGCATCGCCCCGGCGGCAGCCTTCGGCGCTGCGATCGAGTTCGTCGAAGGTTGAGGCCGCTCCCCTCTCCGGCTCAGCGAGTGGTCGTCTTGCCGGAACGCCAGGCGTCCGCCAAGCGCCGGGCTTCGGCAACCTGCGCCGCCGTCATGGCCGGTCGGATGCCGTCCCGGCGCGTCGCCGCCCAGCCATGCTGCTGGCGGGCCGCGAGCTCGAGCCACATGTAGGCCCGGACCAGGTCGCGCGCCACACCCTGGCCCCGGGCGTAGAGGTCGCCGAGGTTGAGCTGCGCGATCACCGCACCTTGCTCGGCCGCCCGGCGATAGAGCCCTGCGGCCCGGGCGAGATCGGGTGCCGCGCCGAGGCCCTGTCGATAGAGCCCAGCCAACGCCAGTAACGCGTCGCCGTCGCCGGCCCGGGCCAGCGGCGCCCATTCCGCCAGGGCGCTTTCGTAGTCGCCGGCGTCGTAGGCCCGAAGCCCGTCGGCGAAATCGGCCCGCGCCGAGAGCGGGACAAGCAACAGCGACAGTGCGAGGAGCCATCGGCGCATGGGCGTTCCCCTCTCGTGAGGTCGGGTGTCTCGATCTTGATGTGGGGTTGCAATCCGGCGGCAACGGTCACGATCGCGCGAGGCTCGGGCGGGCGCCTGCGGCTCGGCACGAGCCGGCAAAGAAAAACCCTGCCCCGGCCGAATCGTTTTGATCTTATTGGCGGGGCAGGGAAATCACTGCTGCTGGGTTGTGGCGGGTTCGCCCTCACCCAGGTCTAATATAAGGGCAGAGGCGTCGGAATCCGACTGAAAAATCACATCTCGCTGATTCTGCACCGAAATCCAGGCCCGAAGACACCAAATGCTGTGCCTGTCGGCCCGGAATGGACGACGCCGCCTCAGCGGAGCAGTTGGCGCGCCTCGTGGACCGCGATGTTGAGTCGGATCATCGCCTCGGCCGAACCGCCCCGATCGGGGTGCGCCACCAGGACGAGCTTACGATAGGCCGACTCGGCCGCATGCAGCGGCGCATCGAAGGCGACGCCGAGGACGTTCCACCAACTCTCGCTCTCGCCCCCGGCCGGCGGTGCGGCGGCAAAGCCGGCGAGCGCCTGATAGGCGATCTCCGGCCCACCGACGCGCTTCAGGCGCTTCAAGGTGTCCAAGACCAAGGCGATGGCCTGGATATTGTCCTCGACCCGGAACCAGTGGTCGCAACAGATGCAATGACGGGCACCTTCGTAGACGAAATAGAGCGCCGCCCCGGTGTCGTCGGGTTGGACCTTGCCATGGCCCTCGAGCGGAGTCCCGTTCGGCCCCAAGGGCACGTTGATCGATATCACCGGCCCTTGCAGGCGCAGCAACCTGGCCTCGTGCATGACGCGACGCGTGGCCTGCGCGTAGGTCGCCTCCAGCTCCGCGTCCCGGCGCTGCTCGGGTCGGGTCCGGGGCCGACCGTCGGGCCAATGCAGCGGGTAACGCTCCACCATCGCAGCCGCTCTCCCTCCGCCGTTGACCCGATTGGCGTCTCGCCGACCATCTTCTCGACCGACCGTATGCGAACAAGGCCGGGCGAATCACTGATTTTCGCCGCCACGACCGCGGCCCCGGCCTCCCGCACCGGCCTTCGGGGGGGCCGATAATGGCACCGCGGCGAGTATCTGCAAAGCCGGAGCCGCGCCCACCGACGCGGCTCCGCGCGACGTCGATTGGGCCATGCGTACTAATACGCATTGACTATGAAGTGCAAAAACGCGACACTCGACGCTGAGAGGTAGTTGCGTGCAAATTCCGTTCCCAGCCGGGAATCGGAGCCGCGACGGTACTCTCATACCCTCAGTAATGCTCTCACTTGCCGGGCCTTCGGGCCCGGCATTTTTCTCGCTCGGATGTAGCGCTCTCGGCAGCCTCGGGCGAGACACCCGAGTGCTTCGAAACCAAAGAGCAGCGACAAGAAGCCAATGTTCCGGCACTCGGCGATGGTCGGGAACGGCGAAACGACAGTTCCCGCGGGTGGTGGCTAATCCGATTTAAAGTTCTTTCACCAAATCGCCAAAATAAAACCTCGTGACTTTTTAGACAGAATTGGGCATTTATTCATGCTCGACTGTCTTTTGGACGATGACTAACAGGTGAGTCATGAGATGCGCGCTTGTGCTGGCGGCTGTCGTGCTGGTGGCGTCCCCTGCCTGGGCCGACTACGAGGCCGGCTTGGCCGCCGCCAAGAAGGGCGACTACGCGATGGCCTTCAAGGAGTGGAAGCCGCTGGCGCAAAATGGAGACCGCCGCGCCCAGTCGAACATGGGGGTCCTTTTCGCGCAAGGACACGGCGTCAGGCAGGACTACGCCACGGCGGCGCGCTGGTTCCAAAAGGCGGCGGAGCAGGACTACGCCCCCGCACAGCACAATCTCGGCTACATGTATGCGCACGGCCACGGCGTCGTGCAGGACTACGACGAGGCCCTTAAGCTCTATCGCGCGTCGGCGGACAAGGGCTACGCGGCGGCGGAATACAACATCGGCTACATGTACTCGCGCGGCGACGGCGTGCCCCAGGACTACGTCGAGGCGGCAAAATGGTTCCATCGTGCCGCCGAGCACGACCACGTCCTGGCCCAGTTCAACATCGGCCAGCTCCATCTCGACGGCCGCGGCGTGGAGCAAGACTTCGAGCAAGCGGCGAAATGGCTACGCCTAGCGGCCGAGAAAGGCGACAGCGACGCGCAGTACCTGCTGGGGCGGCTCTATGCCGACGGTCGGGGCGTCGAGGAAGACGTCAAGCAGGCCTACCTCTGGACCACGCTCGCGGCGAGCCAGGGCCACGAGGGCGCAAGCGTCAATTACGAGGAAATCTCGGCCCGGATGACCGCCGCGGAGATCGAGGCGGTCGAGAAAGAGGCGCGCCAATGGCGCGCCAAATGGTAGCTGCCCCCGGCACGTGAACCGAACCGGCCGCGTGCCCGTGCCGACAGGGCGGCTTGATGGATAGCCTTTGGCGCGAGCGCGCTGCCGAGGCGATGGTGACCGCTTATGCCGGCCAGGGCATCGCCAGAGACCTGGCCCTCAGGATCTATACGACCCGGCTCCTCGGCGGCGATGCCCGCCTGGTATTGCACGGCGGCGGCAACACCTCGGTGAAGACCCGCCTGACCGACGGCCTCGGCGACGAGGTGGCGGCGCTCTGCGTCAAGGGCAGCGGCTGGGACATGGCGCGGATCCAGCCTGAGGGCCTGCCGGCGCTGCGACTGGAGACACTCGGCCGTGCGCAGGCGCTGGAGGCGCTGCCGGACGAGGCCATGGTCGACTTCATGCGCGGCGCCCTTCTGAGCGCCGCCTCGCCGAACCCGTCAGTCGAGACCCTGCTGCACGCTTTTCTGCCCGACGCCTATGTCGACCACACGCATGCGAGCGCGATCCTGACGCTCAGCAACCAGCCCGATGGCGAAAAGATCTGCCGCGAGGCGCTGGGCGAGCGAATTGCCGTCGTCCCCTACGTCATGTCCGGCTTCGGCCTCGCCAAGGAGGCGGCCCGGGTCTACGACGCGCACCCCGGGATCGAAGGCTTGGTGCTGTCGCAACACGGCATCGTCACCTTCGGCGCCGAGGCGCGCCAATCGTACGAGCGCATGATCGAGCTCGTGAGCCTGGCCGAGCGCTACATCGGCGAGCGGCGCAAAAGCGTGCTGGCGAGCGCCGAGCTGCCGCGCGAGATCGCGCCCGCGGCAGCGGTGGCGCCGATCCTGCGCGGCCTGGTCGCCGAGCCGGCAGACGGCGAGGGCGGGCAATGGCGGCGCATGGTGCTGGCCTTTCGCGGCGGCAAGGCGGTCTTGCGCTTCGTCGCCGGCGCCGAACTGGACCGCTATGCCCGGCAGGGTGTGGCGACGCCCGACCACACCATCCGCACCAAGAACCTGCCGCTGATCGTGCCGGCACCGGCGGCGGATGAGCTCGACGCCTTCAAGGCGGCGGCCGAGGCCGCGGTGGCCCAATACAGACAGGACTACGACGCCTATTTCGCCCGCCACGACGGTGCTCGAGACGGGCCCAAGACCAAGCTCGACCCTCTGCCCCGGGTCGTTCTCGTGCCGGGGCTGGGTCTCTTCGGCCTCGGCAAGTCGGTTCGGGACGCGCGCATCGCCACCGACATCACCGAGAGCAATATCGAGGTGATCAGCGACGCCGAAGCCATCGGCAGCTACCGGCCGGCGAGCGAGGCCGACATGTTCGATATCGAGTATTGGTCGCTGGAGCAGGCCAAGCTCGGCCGCGAGGCGGAGCCGTCATTGCAGCGGCAGGTGGCGCTGATCACCGGTGCCGGCGGCGGCATCGGCGCCGCCACGGCGCGGTGTTTCGCGGCGGAAGGCGCGGCCGTGGCGCTCTTGGACCGGGACGCTGCCGGGATCACCCGCATGGCCGAGGAGATCGGCGAGCAGGCCACCGCCATTGCTTGCGACGTCACCGACCCCACCCAGGTGCGCGACGCGTTCGAGCGCACGGCAATCGCCTTCGGCGGCGTCGACATCGTCGTCTCCAACGCCGGCGCGGCCTGGCAAGGCAAGATCGGTGAGGTCTCCGAGGCGACACTGCGGCAGAGTTTCGAATTGAATTTTTTCGCCCATCAGACCGTCGCACAGAACGCGGTCCGCGTCATGGCGGCACAAGGCACGGGCGGCGTGCTGCTCTTCAACGTCTCCAAGCAGGCGGTGAACCCAGGCGCCGAGTTCGGCCCTTACGGCCTGCCCAAGGCGGCGACGCTCTTCCTCTCGCGCCAATACGCCCTCGAATACGGCGAGATCGGCATCCGCGCCAACGCGGTCAACGCCGACCGGGTCAACACCGGCCTCTTCGCCGACGGCCTGTTGGAGGAACGGGCGGCGGCGCGCGGCCTGACGACGGAAGCCTATCTTCGCACCGGCAACCTGTTGCAGCGCGAGGTCAAGGCCGACGACGTGGCCCAGGCCTTCCTTGCCCTGGCACTGGCGCAAAAGACCACGGCCGCGGTGCTGACGGTGGACGGCGGCAATATCGCCGCGGCGCTGCGCTGAGGCGCTTCAGCTGCCACCGAGCCGCGCGCTCACGGCCTCGTGGAATTGGCGGATGGCCTCGATATGGGCGTCGGCACCACCAATGCCGGCGCGCATGGAATCGAGGCAGACGTGACTGCAGCCGAGCCGGACCAGCTCGGCCGCCGCCTCGGCCCATTCCTCGGGCGCCCGGTTGGCGTGCCTGATCCAGGCCTCGATGGGAAAGGCGGCGGGATCGCGGCCGGCCTCGCGAAGATAGCCGTGCATGGTCTCGATCTGGCCGCCCATCCCCGGATCGCCGGCGTCGAGCTCCATCAACCAGCCGTCGGCGAGCCGGGCAATCCGGCGCAATACCCGGTCGGCCGCGCCGCCGAACCAGATCGGGATCGGCCGCTGCACCGGCAACGGCTTGATGCCGGCGTCCGTGATCGTGTGCCACTCGCCCTGGAAGGTGATGGTCTCGTGGGTCCAGAGCTGACGCATGACCTCGACTTGCTCTTCCGAGCGTCGGCCGCGGTTGCGGAAATTCTCGTCCAGGGCCTCGTATTCGACCTCGTTCCAGCCGACGCCGATGCCGAGGCGGAAGCGGCCGCCACTCAAGACATCCAGCGCCGCCGCCTGTTTCGCCACCAGTGCCGTCTGCCGCTGCGGCAGCACCAGGATCCCGGTCATGAACTCGATCCGTTTCGTGATCGCGGCCAGGTGGCTGAACAGCACGAACGGCTCGTGGAAGATGTCGACGCTGGAATAGGGCCCGCTCCAACCGGGGCGGCTTTCCGGATTGGCGCCGAGCACGTGCTCGAAGCAGAGCATGTGGTCGTAGCCGAGCGCTTCCGCCGCTTGGGCGTAGTCGCGGACCTTGACCGGGTCGTCGCCGATTTCGGTCTGTGGAAAGACGACACCTAGATTCATTTCCAGCATTCCTCCCTCTTTGCCGCCGCCTACTCCGCCGCCTTGTCGAACGCCGGGTCGGTGGCCGCCTCGTATTCCCTGAGCTCGCGGTCCAGGCGCACGCCGGCATAGGCGCGCGGCGGCCGCAAGGGCGCCAACAGCCTATAGATGACCGGGATCAACACCAGCGTGAAGACGGTGGCGATGCCGAGGCCGCCGAACACGACCCAGCCGATGGCGCCCCGCGCCTCGGCCCCTGGGCCGCTGCCGAGGATCAGCGGCAGGGCGCCGAGCACGGTCGACAGCATCGTCATCATCACCGGCCTGAGCCGGGTGATCGCTGCGGTTCGAATGGCGCTCTCGACGCCGTGACCGCGGTCGCGCAGCTGATCGGCGAACTCGACCACCAGGATACCGTTCTTCGCCATCAGTCCGACCAGCAGCACCAGGCCGATCTGGCTGTAGATGTTCAGGCTGGTGCCCGTGAGCTGGAGGGCGAAGACGGCGGCGGCGAGGCCGAACGGCACCGTCAGTACGATGACGAAGGCGCTGAAGAAACTCTCGAACTGGGCCGCCAGCACCAGCAGCACGACGAGGATGGCGATGGCGAAGGTGATCGCCACCTCGTACGAGGTGTCCTGCAGGGTCGCCGCCTCGTTGATGAAGCGAAGACCGATGCTCGCCGGCAGGACCTCGTCGGCCAGCGCCTCGATGTCGGCGATCGCCCGCTCCAGCGTATAACCGGGCCTGAGCGGCGCGTCGATCTCGATGGCGCGCTTCTGGCCGGCCCGGTCCAGCTCGGCAGCCACCCCCACTTCCACCAGGGTGATGAAGGCGGAGAGCGGCACCAGCTCGCCCGACGAGGTGGCCACGAACAGGTTGCCGAGGTCGCTCGGGTCGTCGATCGAGCCCGCCGCCGATTCGACCCGCACCGGGATCGAGCGATCGTCGACATTGAGCTCCGCGACCTCGAAGCCGTCGACCATGGCGCGCAGCGTGTCGGCGATGCCCTCGACCGGCACGCCCAGATCCTCCGCCCGGCGCCGGTCCACCTTGACCGAAAGCTGCGGCTGGGTCTGCTGGTACTCGATCTCGGGGTCTTCGAGCTGCGGTATGCGCTCGTGCAGCGCCACCAGGAAGGCGTCGGCCGCGGCGGCGATCTCGGCATAGTCGGAGCCGGTGAGCGTGAACTCGACGCGACCGCCGGTCCGCCACAGGTTCAGGCTGTTGGGGGTACGGAGCCGCGCCGTCGCGCCCGGAATGGCCTTCAGCGGGGCCCTGAGCGCACGGGCGATCTCTTCCTGGCTGCGGCTCCGCTCCGACCATGGCGCCAGCGGCGCGATGATATAGACGCGATTGAGGTCCCAGCGGCCGACGATGGTGAAGACGTTGTCGATCTCGCCGCGCTCGCGCAAAGGCTCCAGAAGCGCTTCCGCCGCCGCCGCCTGGCGGTCCATGTAGTCGAGGCCGACGCCGTCGGGGCCCTGCATGTAGATCAGGATCGCGCCCCGGTCCTCGACCGGCAGCAGCTCGCGCTTGACCGTCTGGAAGACCGCTGTGGCCGAGAGCGCCAACACGGCGGCGGCGCCGAGGACCAGGACCGGGGCGCCGAGCGTGAAATCGAGGAACCGCCGATAGAGGCCCTCGACGGCGCCTCCCAACCGCGCCATCGGGCTCGGCCGCGAGACCTCCCGCACCGCCGCCGGCGCCGGTATCCTGGCGGCCAGCATCGGACAGAGCGTCAGCGCGACGAAGGAGGAAATCGCGACCGCGATCGCGAGCACGAAGCCGAATTCGCTGAAGAGGCGGCCGGCCATGCTCGGCAGAAAGGCGATCGGCAGGAAGACCGAGATCAGGGTCGCGGTGGTGGCGAGAACGGCGAAGAACACCTGCCGGGTGCCGATGACGGCGGCGGCCAGTGGCTTCTGCCCACCCTTGCGCTGGCGCTGGATGTTCTCGATCACGACGATGGCGTCGTCGACGATCATGCCCGTCGCCAACACCAAGGCCGGCAGCGTCAGAATGTTGATCGAGAAACCGATCAGCCAGATCGCCCCGATCGTGCCGACGAGCGCAATCGGAATAGTGAGGGCGGGAATGAGCGTCGGACGAAGCGCGCCCATAAAGAGGTAGATCACCGCCACCACGACCAGCACGGCGAGCGCCAAGCTGACGATCACCTCGTGGATCGAGCCGCGGATGAAACGGGCGTCGTCGGAGATCTTGATGATCCGGGCGTCGTCGAGACGGCGGTTCAGGCGGCGCATGGCCTCGCCTACCGCATCGGAGATGGCGATGGTGTTCGAGCGCGCCCTCCGGATAATGCCGAGGCCGATCACCTTACGGCCGTTCAAGAGACTGTGGCTCAAGGGTTCGGCGGGGCCATAGATCGCTTGCGCCACGTCACCGAGGCGAACGTCGTCTCGCAGCGACAGCCGCTCGATATCGGCGGGGCGCCAGACCGAGGCGTCGGCCCTGACCAGCAGCATCTGATCGTCGGACTTGAAGCTGCCGGCGGGCACGTCCAGGTCGGTGCTGCGAAGCAGCTCCGCGACGTCGTTCACCGAGACCCCGTAGCTCGCCAGCCGCATCGGGTCGACGACGACCCGCAGGACTTGCTCGCGGTCGCCGAAGAGGGACACCGTCGCCACGCCTGCGATGGAAGCCAGCTCGGGCGCCACGTCGTCCTCGGCCAGGCGGGTCAGCTCTTCCTGCGACAGGCGGTTGCTCAAGAGGGCCAAGCGGATGATCGGTGAGGCGTCGTTGTCGGCCTTGATGACGACGACGTCCTCGACGCCTTCGGGCAGCTGGCGCTCGATTCTGTCGACCGCTTGGCGAATGTCGTTCGCGGCCACGTCGAGGTCGACATTGGCGTAGAACTCGGCGCGGATGCGGGCGTTGTCCTCTTCGCTCGCGGCCTTGATCGTCTTCACGCCGGAGACCCGCGCCACCGCGCCCTCGATGACGCTGGTGACCTCGGCGTCCATGGTCTCGGGCGAGGCACCGTCGAAGAAGGCCCGGACCGTGACCACGGGCCGATCGACGTCGGGCAACTCGCGGACCTCGACGCCGAGAAGGGCGCCCAGGCCGGCGACCACGATCAGCAGGTTCAAGACCACGATCAGGGTTGGCCGGCGGACGGCGAGGGCCGGCAGATCGCTGAACCGGGCCATTACCGGCGCCTATCCATCTTTCGCCGCCCCCGGTCGTCCGGCCCCATCGGTCCCGACCATGGCGGCCTTCACCGCCTGTCCGAGACGCAGCCCCTGGACGCCTTCCACCACGATCAGGTCGCCCGCCCCTAGCGGCCCGTCCACCAGCACGCGGCCGCCGTCACGGCGCACCAGCTTGACGAAGACCTTCTCCACCTTGTCCCCGGCGACCCGCCAAAGATAGGCACCGTCGCGGCTCCACAGGACGGAGACCTCCGGGACGCTCGGATAGGCCCGGCCGATGAAATCCAACCGCACCTCGAAGGAGCTGCCGGGACGAATGGCGTCTTCCTGATTGGGGATTCTCGCCTGCACCTTCAATGAGCGCATCGCCTTGTCGATCCGGCTCCCCGTTGCGGTGACGGTACCTTCGATGGCCTGGTCCGGCGAGGACCACGGCTTGACCGAGACCGTGTCGCCGACCCGAAGGCGGGCCGCGTAATCCTCGGGCACGGTGAATTCGACCAGCAGGGAGGAGCGGTCGTCGAGGGTCGCGACCAGCGTCTCCTCGCTGACCCGATCGCCGCGGTCGAGCTCGGTCATGCCGACGACGCCGTCGAAGGGCGCCGAGACGGTCCGATCCTGAAGGTCGGCCCTGGCCTGATCGCGGCGCAGCGTGGCGCCCTCGAGCTCGGACAGCGCGGTCTCGTGCCGCGCCTGCGAGGCGTGGCCGGAGCGTGCCAGCCTTTCCAGGCGCTTGACTTGGCGCTCCGCCTCCTTGACCGCGACATCGGCCAAGCGGACGGCGAGCCGCTGGTGCTTGTCGTCGAGCCTGAGCAGGGGCTGGCCCTTGGTGACACGTTGCTCGGCCTTGAAGGCGACCGCCACGACCTCGCCGGCGACCGAGGGATGGATCGAGGCCGAGCGGATCGCCTTGCCGGTGCCGATGACACGCAGCGTGTCGCGGTCTGCCGCCAGATCGATCGCCTCGACCACGACCGGCGTCGCCGCCTGGCGTCGGCTCGTCTGTTTGCCGCCGCCGTCCCCCGGACCCGAGGTATCCCGACCGGCATACCACCACCAGCCCCCCGCCAGAGCGACGGCGAGAACGGCGACGATGATGAATTGCAGGCGCAGCGGCATCGAGATGGCCCGATTAGTGTGAAACCAGGGATATTCGGCGCAAACCGATTGAATCACAACATGTTAGCGCAGAAGCCCGGGCAGGCGGGCGGGAAGGAGCGGTCTCGAAGGAGACCGTCCGAGAGTCGCCCTGCCGGCGCCGAACGGCTTGCGATGCCGCGGGCGGCGAGGCTACAGCCCGATGGCCGCGGCCGCGAACAGCATCACGTAGGCGCAGTTGCCGCAGACGACCTGCACCATCGGAATGTGGTCGCCCGCCGTCGTTTCCCGACCATCGGCCTGTAGCGAGGGTGGCGCGATAATGTCGCCCGTGAGCCAATGATGGTGGTCGCAGATCGGGCATTGAATGGCGCCTCCTCGCCCGTGTATCCAGTTGTCGACCTTTTGGACGCTCGCTTGATCCAACGGCATTGTCTCGCTCTCCGTTTCGGCGGCGCTTGCAGTCTGCCACAAATCCGCCTTGGGCGTCTAAAAACGATCCTGCCAGCCGGCCGGCCCGGAGCCGGGGCGGCGCCAGAAGAATGCGTGCGGCACAGGGCCGGACGCGTTACGATTGGCCGAATGGGCGGTGCCCGGTCGGGCGATCGGCCAGAATGGCTTCGTATGGGTAAGGTAACAGGCGCCGGAGGAAGCTACGATGATGTCGCAAAAAATTGGTGATTTTCCGATCTGGGCCGCGATCGTGCCGTTTGCCCCCGCCGCCCTCTGCATGTGGCTCGGGCTCGGCTTCCCAGAATCGCTATTGGTCTATCTCGGCCTCGCATCGGTGCTGGCCATATTGGTCCAGCTCGACCGCATCGAGAGGCAGTTGGAGCAACTGAACGACCGGTCGAGTTAGATTGCCGCCCAGAATCTCGACGCCATGACGGAAGGTCGTGCCCGTCGTCGCCTCGGCCGACCGAGTGGCCGAAGGAGTGGCGGCGCGGATCACAGCAAGCGCCGAGCCGGGTTTCAACGACGGGAGGATGGCCAAGATGATCTATGAGCTGCGCACCTACACGATGAAGCCGGGCATGGCGGCGACGGCGGCCAACCACTCGGCCGAGGTCGGCCGCGACGTCCGCGGCGACGACTACGGCAAGCTCGAGGGCTATTGGGTTACCGAGATCGGGCCTTTGAACCAGGTCATGCACCTGTGGAGCTTCGCCGATATGGAGGAGCGAGCGCGCCTCAAGGCGGAGCTGGCACAGAACGAGCGTTGGAACACCGAGTATTTGCCGAAGATGCGGCCGATGCTGGTCCGCCAGGACAATAGGATCCTGAACGGCATCATCGGTCCCACGCCGCCGGAAAGCGAGGGCAACGTGTACGAGTTCCGCGCCTATCGGCTGGTCCCGGGCGGGCTGAAAGGGTGGCGGGCGGCATTCGAGGAGGCGCTTCCCGTCCGCGAGCGGCACTCGAAGATCGTCGGCCTCTGGTCGTCGGAAGCCGGTCAGCCGAACGAGGTCTGCCACATCTGGGCCTACCCCAGCCTCGATGGCCGGGCCGCGGTTCGCGAGGCGGTCGGCGCCGACCCCGATTGGCACACCTTCCTCGACAAAGCCTTGCCGCTGATCGAGGAGATGCATTCGACGATCATGGTCCCGGCCAAGCACTCGCCACTGAAGTAGCGCCCCCGGATCGACCGCGAGCGACAAGCTGAACGTCGGATGAACGGACGGCTCAGCCGACATTCAGATCGGCTGTGGGAAACTGCCCGTGCGATCGATGACGACGCGGCCCGGTCGTCTGGATCGTGACATAGTCCCAGGCGGAGGCGGCCACATGCCGACCACGGATCATCGGAGCCTCACCAGGGGGGCGCTCGCACCGCTCGCGTTAGTGCTCGCGCTCGGTGCCTGCACCGGCGTCAGCAGCACGTCGTTGCTGACCGATGTCGACAAGCGGTTGATGAACGAGGCGGCCCAACAGGCGCTCGAAAGCAATAAGGTCGGCGAGAGCCGGTACTGGAAGAACCCCGACACGGGCCATCTTGGCACCGTGACGCCGTTGAAGACCCTGACGGCGGAGTCACCCCGTCCCTGCCGGCGCTACCAACAGACGCTGACGGTCGCCGGAGCCACCCGGCTCGCCCACGACACCGCCTGCCGCCAACCGAACGGTGCCTGGCTGAGCGCCCTTAACGGGGCGTTCGCCGGTTTCGACAGCTACCGCTCGTCGTACCGGGCGGCGCAGGACGCTTGGGGCCACCATCACCACGACTATCCACACTACGGCTTCGGGCATCACCGCTGGCGCGGCGGCCACGGCCGGAGACGTCATCACCACGGCCACGGGCTTTTGTTCGGCTACGGCCACTACTTCTGATCTGGGATCGATCGCGGGCGCACCGGTCGCGAACCGGCCGGGTCTCAGGAATTGACCAGACTTACGATGACCCGACCGCGGCCGCGCTTGACGACATAGCCCCGACGCGGCAGGCCCTTGATCTTGCCGTCCGCGATCAACTTCATGACGGTGGTGGCGATGGCGTCCGCCGTCTCGTCCGCGGGTGCCGCCTTCTTCCGTGCCGGGCGAGATGTCTGCCGAGCCATGAACGCTTCCCCCTATTTGCCTTGATCGCGCGCCGACCTCCGAGCAGCGGCGGCACCCCTCACCAAGGCTTGGAAGATGCATACCTATCGTCCGTGCGTTGATACGTCAACAAATCAACCACAGGATGGATCAGCGGGCTCGCCGCGCCACGCCGACGTTGCGCCGTCGAAAGCAGCGATTGCGCCCGGCGCGACAGATGCTAAGAATGACGGAACCCCTCCCCGACAAAACGAAAGAAGCCTCATATGCGATATCTCCACACCATGGTGCGGGTCTCGAACATCGACGAGACGCTGGATTTCTTCTGCGACAAGCTCGGCATGGTCGAGGTCCGTCGCATCGACAGCGAGAAGGGCCGCTATACCAACGTCTTCCTGGCGGCACCGGAGGACGAGGACGCCGCCAAGGCGACCAAGGCGCCGCTCTTGGAGCTGACCTGCAACTGGGATCCGGAGGAGTACACCGGTGGGCGCAACTTCGGCCATCTCGCCTTTCAGGTCGACGACATCTACGCCACCTGCCAGAAGCTGATGGATGCCGGCATCACTATCAACCGGCCGCCGCGCGACGGCTACATGGCCTTCATCCGCTCGCCGGACAACATCTCCATCGAGCTGTTGCAGAACGGCGATGCGCTGCCGGCGCAGGAGCCCTGGTCGTCGATGGAGAACACCGGCGCCTGGTAGGGCGGCGCGTCGGCCTAGCCGCTCGGTCCGAAGATGCCGATCCCGAAGCGGACGCCGGCACGATCGTTGATGGCGAGACCCTTGTCGTCGCGCTGGTAGGCGACGTTGTCGATATCGGTCTCGGGCGGCAAGACGGTGATCCCCACCGTGTTCTCGATCGCGAAGACACGGGTCCGCGGCTCGTCGTCGCGCGTGAAGGACGCCGCCTGCTTCTCGTAGAGGAAGAGGTAGCCGGTCGCGCGTAGCGCCTGATCGGTGGCCGCCTCGACTTCGCCGATGAAGTGGCGGCGAATGTCTTCCTGAAAACGCCGATGCTCGACGATGTGAATCTTGTCTCCCGGTTCCAGTACCATTGCCATCTCGCCAACCCCTCTCTCGGTGCCCGTTCGATGTCGGCACGGCCGGCCGAGCCCACTCGAACCGAGCACATTCTGTCGCCAGAGGCACGGCCGGGCGGTGATCGAGATCAATGAGGCGCGGGCTCAATCGCCCTGGTGATAGGGCCGGTCGCCGGCGATCAGCACGCGGCGCATGGCGCGGCGCTGGCCCCGATAGTCGTTCAACGCCCGATGCTGGGTGCAGCGGTTGTCCCAAAGGGCGACCGAGCCCTGGCGCCAGCGGAAGCGACAGGTGAACTCGGGCCGTTCCAGGTGGTGGAAGAGGTAGTGGAGAAGCGGGCGGCTCTCGGCCTCGCTCATGTCCTGGAAGCGGACCGTCACCGCCTGGTTGACGAAGAGCGCGTCGCGCCCGGTCTCCGGGTGGGTGCGGACCACCGGGTGCGCGGCTCGCGTGCCGACGTCCGCCGCGCCGCTCGTCGCGTCGTCGTCGAGAAGCTGCATCGAGCCCACCCGGGCACGATCGAAATAGCCGGTATCGCGGTCGTCGTGCACGGCGGCGAGGCCGTCGAGCAGCCCTCTCAGGCCCGGCGAAAGGGTTTCGTAGGCGAGGTACATGTTGGCGAAGAGCGTATCGCCGCCCGCCGCCGGCACCTCCTGCGCATAGAGTACCGCCCCCATCATCGGCTGCTCGAGATACGTGAGGTCGGCGTGCCAGCCGCCGCCGAAGTTCTTTACGTCGGCCGGCTCCTTGACGATCTCGATGACTTCCGGGTGGTCCTCGACCGGGGCCACGTAAGGGTGGCGGTGCAGCCGGCCGAAACGCTGGCCAAACGCCTTCTGCGCCTCGATCGAGAGATCCTGGTCGTGGAAGAAGAGCACCAGATGATCGAGCAATGCGCGGCGGATCTCGTCGAAGGTCTCGTCGTCCAAGGCCGCGAGATCGACGCCGCAGACCACGGCGCCGAGCGCGCCGGCGGTTCGAGCGACCTCGATGCGGCGATAGGACATGGCGGCGGCGCCTCGCTTCCCCGGTAGCCGATCTCGAAGCATAGCGGTGGCGAGGCGCGGCTTCCACTGTGCGTCGGTTGCCGCTACCTTCCGAGGCGGCGGCCGACAGCGGCATACGCAATGAAAAGGTTCCGATCCGTGAGCGACGCCCCCTCCGACTTTCTCGGCCCCGGCCCGACGGTCGAGAGCGAAAGCCCCGAGGTCCGGGCCTTGGCGACGCGGGCGGCGGGGGATGCCGTCACCGACAAGGAACGCGCGATCCGTCTCTACTATGTCGTGCGCGACGAGATCCGCTACGACCCCTATACCTCGTCGGTCGAGGTCGAGGGCCTGAAGGCGACCCGCACGCTGGCGCTCGGCCGAGGCTGGTGCGTCTCCAAGGCGATCCTATTGGCCGCCGGCTGCCGCGCCCTCGGCGTTCCGGCCCGGCTCGGCTTCGCCGACGTGCGCAATCACCTGTCGACCGAGAAGATGCGCCAACGCATGCAGACCGACATCTTCTACTGGCACGGCTACACCTCGATCCATCTCGACGGGCGCTGGCTGAAGGCGACGCCGGCCTTCAACATCGAGCTCTGCCACAAGTTCGGGCTGGAGCCGCTGGAATTCGACGGCGCCGAGGACTCGATCTATCATCCGTTCGATGTCGCCGGAAACCGGCACATGGAGTACCTCGGCTACCGCGGTGAATTTGCCGAGCCGCCCTGCGGGGAGATGCGGGCGACCTTCCTCGAGCATTACCCCCACTGGCGCGACCGAAGCGATATTGCGACGGCGGACTTCGATGCCGAGGTGGCACGGGAGACGGCAGCGGGGACGCCGCACTGATTCGAAACTGAAGCGCTTGCTTTCATCAACCAGGGGGAGGTTGCGATGCGAATGATGCTGAGATGGACGGTTCCGGTCGAGCGGGGCAACGAGGCGGTCCGGGACGGGTCGCTGGCGGCGACCATCGAATCGCTGTTGGCGGGACTGGAGCCGGAAGCGGCCTACTTCTACTCCGAGGACGGCGAGCGGGCCGGCATGATCATCTTCGACATGGCTGATACGTCTCAGATCCCCCAAATCGCCGAGCCGCTGTTCGCGAACGCAGACGCAGCGGTCGAGTTCGTGCCGGTGATGAACGCGGACGACCTGAGGGCGGCGCTCGAGAAGGTCGCGGCCAAGGACTAGCTCCGACGTCGAGGCGACCCCTTCGGCGTTAGGCCCGGTGCCTCGGCGGCCATCGACACGACCGAATGGGGAGAACCATGCGCAAGACATCGTTGCCGCTGGCGGCTGGCGCCGCCGGCCCGCAGTCGATGGCATCCCAACAGACCATGCCGGGAGGCGTCGGTCAGACGACAGAAAGGCCCGATACGGCGCGTCCTTCGAACAAGTCCGCATCCTTGCGGATCGCCTCTGCGAACCAGGTCAGAATCGAGCGTGCCTTGGTCGAGCCGATCATGTCCCTGTGCGTGGCCACCCAGATCGATGTCGTCAAGGAATCAGGGAAGACTTCGGCGCGCACCAGGTGCGGAGATCGGTCGCCCAGGCAACAGGGCAGCAAGGCCAGTCCCAAGCCCGTTTCCGCGACGTCGCGCAAGCCGACGAAGGAATTCGACCTCAAGACGATGCTCGACTCCGGCAGGTTTTGCCTTTGCCAGTCGCCGACCGCAGTGGAGAGGATTGGCGACGCCACGCCCAGCCATCTATGCGCGCGGCGGTCGCCAACCTGATTGCCTTCCAGGTAGTGCGGCGTGGCGTAGATGCGCATCGCCAAGTCGCAGGCACGCTCGCCCGCCAATTCCCCGGGCAGCGACGGTGCCGGGCGTACGGTGATGTCGGCATCGAGCCTGGAGAAATTGACGTAGTTGTTGGTGATGTTCAGCTCGACGAGGACGCCGGGGTGCCGGGATTGAAAAGCAGCGACGTGATGCAGCAACCCCGAGGCGGCGATGCTGTCGGTCGTCGTGATGCGGATCGGTCCGTCGAGCTCCAATCCCTGCATCGCGATGGCCCGGTCGAGACCGTTCACTTGCTCCTCGATCGACCGCAGCAGCGTCAGCAAGTGGCGCGTCTTGGCTATCGGCGTGTAGCCCGAGCCCGTGCGCTCGAAGAGCTTCAACCCCTTTTTCTCCTCGAAGGCGGTGACGCGCCTCAGGACCGTCGAATGATTGACGCCGAGCGCCCGCGCGGCGCCGCTCAGGGTTCCCTCTTCCGCCACCTTCAAGACATAACGCAAGTCGTCCCAGGCCATTGCTCTCTCCAATCGGCCAAATCCATTGTGCGATTCCGCACAGATCTATGTGCAAAATTGCTGAATAGCACGCGATTTTCGCACAGGATACATTCAGACCGCAAAGACCCGTCGATGGCGGGTATATGGGTAGGGATGGAGAACGCGATGTTGAGAACGATTGGGACTACGGCTCTGCTGCTCGCCGCCTTGGCAGCGCCGACGGCGGCCGTGACGGCAGGTGAGTTCGACAAGCCGGTGGCGGCCCGCAAAGCGGTGATGAAGCTCAACAGCTTCTACCTGGGCCAGCTCGGCGCCATGGCCAAGGGCAAGGTCGGCTATGACGCAGGCAAAGCCCAAAGGGCGGCGGACAGCCTGTTGGCCCTCGCCAAGCTCGACGCGAGCGCCATGTGGCCGGCGGGTTCGGGCAACGACATGCTCGGCGACGGCACGCGTGCCAAACCGGAGATCTGGGGCGCCAACTCCGATGTCGGCGCCAAGTCGAAAGACCTGGAAACGGCGGTCGAGGCGCTGGTCAAGGTGGCCGGCTCGGGCCTTGACGGTCTCGGCGGTGCGGTCAAGGCCGTCGGCAAGACCTGCGGCGGCTGTCACAAGCCCTACCGGGCGGAAAAGAAGAAGCAATAGTCACGAACCGAGGCACGACGCTCGCCGAAAACGGAGAGAGAAATGAACAACATCGTTGCCGCCGTTCTGGCCGCCGGCCTTGTCGCCTGCGCCGCCGCCGAGGTCTCGGCCCAAAACGTGAAGATCACGCCGCTCGGCGGCCAGGAGGGCGAGTTCTGCCGCCTCGACCGGGCGATGATCTTCGAGGACCCGGAAGGCACCCGGCTACTCTACGATCCCGGCCGCACCGTTGCGGGGCCCGAGGATCCGCGGCTCGGCAAGATCGACGCGATCCTGGTCAGCCATGTGCACGGCGATCATGTCGGCGACCGACACACCAAAGCCGTCAACGCCGGCAGCTGTGCCAAGCCCGACTTCTCCGTCAAGGCGACGCCGAACTCGAACACCGTCAACATCGCGCTCGCCAAGGACGCCCGAATCGTCACCGGCAGCGAGATGCCGCGCTTCTTCGCCGGCAAGCTGAAGGCCGCCGGCGGCAACCCGAAGAATTCGCAGCTGGTGCGATTTGGCGCCTCGCGCAAGGTCGGCGGCGTCACCGTCACCACCGTGCCGGCCGTACACAGCAACGGCCTCTCGCCCGCCTTCATCGGCGGGACGCTCGCCGAGCAGATGCAGGCCGCCGGCATCACCGCCTATGTTGGGCCGCCGACCGGCTATGTGCTGACCTTCTCCAACGGCCTCGTCGCCTATCTCTCGGGCGATACCGGCATCACGGCGGAGCAGGAGCTCGTGGTCCGCGGCCACTACCAGGCCAAGCTGGCGGTGATGAACATCGGCGACGTCTTCACCACCGGCCCGACGGAGGCGGCCTACGTCATCAACGAGCTCGTCCGGCCGGCCTCGGTGATCGCCTCGCACGCCAACGAGGAAGCGACGCGGGGCGGCAAGGTGCTGCCAGGGACCCGGACCGAGACCTTCATCGAGGCGGTCAAGGTGCCGGTGCACCTGCCGCTCAGCGGGCGAACCATAGCGTTCGACCGTGGCGGCAACTGCGTCTCCGGCTGCTAAGCAACGACGGCGATTCAGCGGCCCTTGAAGACGGGCGAGCGCTTCTCGACGAAGGCCTGCATCGCCTCCTTGGAATCCTCGTAGCCGGAAAGCTCGGCGGTCATGTTCTGCTCGAAACGGTAGCCGTCGCGCAGGCTCATCTCCTCGATGGTGTTCAGCGCGTGCTTGGCGAGGCGGATCGCGACCGGGCTCTTGGCCGCGACCTCGGCCGCCATCTCCATCGCCGTCGCCATCAGCTCTGGCCCCGGCACGCAGGCCTCGACGATGCCGAGACGAAGCAGCTCCGGCCCCGACACGCGGTAACCGGTCAGCATCATCCGTCGGGTCCTGGAATGGCCAAAGAGGCGCATGGTGTGACGGCCGCCGCCCAAGAGACCGACGTTGATCTCGGGCAGGCCGAGGCTCGCTTCTTCCGCTGCCAGCAGAATGTCGCAGGAGGCGGCGACGGCAAGACCGGCGCCCAGTGCGGGCCCGTTGATGGCGCCGATCACCGGCTTCTTGCATTCCATGATGGCATGAAAGCACTCCCGGGCCCGGCGGTTGTGGCCCCAGCCCTCGCCCGGGCCGCGCTCGACACCGACCCGGGCCTTGATGTCGGCACCGGCGGAGAAGACCTTGCCGGCCCCGGTCAGCACCGCGACACGGACCTCGTCCTCGTCGCTCAGGCGGTCGAAGGTCGCCATCATCGCCTCGTGGAAACGCTGGTCCTGGGCGTTGACCGGGGGGTTGTCCATGGTTACGACCGCGATGTGGTCGACAATCTCGCAGCGAACGATCTCCGTCGGCATGAGGGGGGTCCTTCCTGGGTCGGCAGCGCTCGGCAACAGGCGCCATAGTGGGATGCCGCCCGGCCGGAGACAAGCGCCCGGCTGGACCCGGCATGCCCCTTGAGGTAGATCAATGTAGAGATGGCGAGGGCCGTGCGAGGCTCGGACCAAGTAAGGGCGGCCGGCCGAGGCGCCGCCACCGCCGCGTCAAGGAAAGGGAAGAGCATGGAAGCGCAAGACATCATGACCCGCAACGTCGTGACCGTGGGACCGGACGCCACTGTCCGGGAGATCGCCCAGTTGCTCGTCGACAAGCACGTCAGCGCGGCCCCCGTCGTCGAGGCGGACGGGACGCTTCTCGGCATCGTCAGCGAAGGCGATCTGGTGCGCCGGCCGGAGATCGCCGGTGAGCGGCGGCCGTCGTGGTGGCTGGCGATGATCTCGGACCCCGGCGACCGGGCCGCGGACTATGTCAAGACCCACGCCCAGCACGCGGCCGAGATCATGACCAAGAACGTGGCCACGGTGAACGAG
Organism: Alphaproteobacteria bacterium; assembly: GCA_030746295.1. The sequence continues at coordinate 81,446 of JASLMY010000003.1, forward strand.
GACACTTCCGTGGCCGAGATCGCCCAACTGCTGGAATCGCGCCGCATCAAGCGGGTGCCGGTACTGTCCGACGGCAAGCTCGTCGGCATCGTCGCCCGCGCCGACCTGCTGCGCGCCTTGGCGGTCAGGCCGCCGGCGCCGGCGCCGGAGCGCCAGGACGACCGCGCCATTCAAGAGCAACTGCAAAAGGTCCTCGAGGAACAGCGCTGGGAATCCTCGCTCCTCAACGTCGTCGTCGAGGACGGCGTCGTGCACCTGTGGGGCATGGTCGAGCGCAACGAGACCCGCGAGGCCTTGAAGATCGCGGCCGAGAACATCACGGGCGTCAAGTCGGTGGAGGTCCACTTCACGAAACCGCCGACCTGGGCCTGAGCAAGCGTCCCGGGGCCGCGCCCGAGCCGGCGGCGCGGCCCGACGTTTTGGGCGTCGGGCGGCCCCCGAGGAAAGTGGCCATGTCCGAGCGCGCCACCGAGACAAGCTCGCTGCCGGCCTATCGCACCGTCGGGCTTTCCAAGCGCTACGTAACCGGCGAGGTCACGGTCGATGCGCTGCGCGGCGTCGACCTGGAAATCGCCGCCGGCGAGATCGTGGTGCTGCTCGGCCCCTCGGGCAGCGGCAAGTCGACCTTCCTCAACATCATCGGCGGTCTCGACCAGGCCAGCAGCGGCCAGGTCCATTTCTTCGACACCGACCTCACCGCGATGAACGACGCTGCGCTGACCCGCTTTCGCCGCGACCACGTCGGCTTCGTCTTCCAGTTCTACAACCTGATCCCCAGCCTGAGCGCGGCCGAGAACGTCGCCCTCGTCACCGAGATCGCGCCGCGTCCGCTGGCCCCGGAGGCCGCCCTGGAGCTGGTCGGACTCGGCCCCCGCAAGGACCACTTCCCGGCCCAGCTCTCGGGCGGCGAACAACAGCGGGTGGCGGTAGCGCGCGCGGTGGCCAAGCAGCCCGAGGTCCTGCTCTGCGACGAGCCGACGGGGGCGCTCGACAGCGAGACCGGCATCCTGGTGCTGGCGGCAATCGCGCGGGTCAACGCCGAGCTCGCCACCACCACGATCCTGATCACCCACAACGCCGCCATCGCCGCCATGGCCGACCGCGTGATCTCCTTCGCCGACGGACAAATTGCCCATATCGAGAAGAACCTCGACAAGCAGCCGGCCGAGAGCCTGCACTGGTAGGGCCCGATGGCGATGCTCGACCGCAAGCTCAGGCGTGACCTCTGGCGCATCAAGATTCAAGCCTTGGCAATCGCGCTCGTCATCGGCGCCGGCGTCGCCGTCTTCGTGATGGCCTTCGGAACCCTCAACTCGATCGAGGAGACACGCGCCGCCTATTACGAGCGGGCCCGCTTCGCCGACATCTTCGCATTTGTAAAGCGGGCGCCCGAGGTCCTGGCCCGACGGCTGGCGCGAATCCCGGGGGTGCGCCGGGTCGAGAGCCGAATCGTCCATGGCGTCACCCTCGACGTTCCGGGAATGGCGGCACCGGCGCTCGGCCGCTTGGTCTCGCTGCCGCCTCGGGGACGGCCGCTCTTGAACGACGTCACCCTCCGCCAAGGCCGGATGCCGGCCGTCGGCCGTAGCCTGGAAGCGGTCGTCAACGAGGCCTTTGCCGAGGCGCACGGATTCGGGCCGGGCGAACATGTCTTCGCGGTCATGAACGGCAAGCGCCGCCGTCTCACCATCGTCGGTATCGTGCTCTCGCCCGAATACGCCTATGCGATCGCGCCCGGCGACTGGATCCCGGACAACAAGCGCTACGGCGTCTTCTGGCTGCCGCGCGAGACCCTGGCCGCGGCCTTCGACCTCGACGGCGCCTTCAACGACATCACCGTCAGCCTCGAGGCGGGGGCCATCGAGGCCGAGGTGATCGAGACGCTCGACCGCCTATTGGAGCCCTATGGCGGGACCGGCGCCTACGGTCGCGACGAGCAGCAGTCCAACTGGTATCTGAACGGCGAGATCAAGCAGCTCCAAGGTACGAGCATTGTGGTGCCGCCGATCTTCCTCGCCGTGGCGGCGTTCCTGCTCAACATCGTGGTCTCGCGGCTGATCCAGACCGAGCGCGAGGCGATCGGCCTCTTGAAAGCCTTCGGCTATACAAATACGGCCGTCGGTTCGCACTACCTGAAGCTGGTGCTGGCAATGACCGTCCTGGGCGTGGCTCTCGGCTGTCTCGGCGGTGCCTGGCTCGGCCGCGGCCTCACCGAGATCTACACCGAATACTTCCGCTTTCCCTTCCTGCAGTACGAGCCCGGGCTACCGGTCTTCGCGATCTCCGTCCTGGTCAGCATCGCGGCCGCCGTGGCAGGGACCATCGGCGCCGTGCTCGGCGCCGCCAGGCTGCCGCCGGCGGTGGCGATGGCGCCGGCGCCGCCGCCGCTCTATCACCGCAGCGCCTTCGAGCCGGCCGTCTTGTTGCGTCTGCTGGCCCAGACCAGCCGGATGATCCTGCGCCAGACCATACGCTGGCCGCTCAGGGCGGCGCTGACGACGCTCGGTATCTCTCTCGCCGTCACCATTCTGATCGGCGCCTCCTACATGATCGACGCGATCGAGCATCTGATCGAGATGCAATTCCATCACGCCCAGCGCCAGGACATGACCCTCGCGCTGGTGGAGCCGCGGGCCGGCCGGGCCGTGCACGACGTGGCCCGGCTGCCGGGCGTGCTGGCGGTCGAATCCTTCCGTGCGGTGCCGGCGAGGCTGCGCTTCCAACATCGCGACAAGCGGGTGGCTATCACCGGCATCGCGCCGAGCGGCGACCTCAACCGGCTCTTGGACGTGTCGTTCAGGCCCGTTCTGCCGGCACTGGAGGGCCTGACCCTCTCGACCAAGCTGGCCGAGATCCTGGGCGCGACCACGGGCGATGTCGTCGTCGTCGAGGTCCTGGAAGGCCGCCGGCCGGTGCGACGCCTCCGGGTCGAGGCCCTGGTGGAGGAGTATTTCGGCGCCAATGCCTATATGGACCTGGCGGCCCTCAACCGATTGATGGACGAGGGGCCGGCGATTTCGGGAGCTCATCTCAGGACCGATCCACGCGAGCAGGCGGCGCTCTACGCCGACCTCAAGGCCACACCGGCGGTGGCCGGCATCGGCATGCTGACCGAGATGTTGCGGAACTTTCGTGAGGAGCTGGCGGAACACCTGCTCCTGATGACCTTTATCAACACCCTCTTCGCCTGCTCGATCGCCTTCGGCGTGGTCTACAACAGCACCCGGATCGCGCTGTCGGAGCGTGCCCGCGAGCTCGCCACGCTCAGGGTGCTGGGCTTCACGCGGGCCGAGGTGGCCTATGTCCTGCTCGGCCAGATCGCGCTCTTCACGGCACTCGCCATCCCGCTCGGCTGCGTTCTGGGCTACGGTCTCGCCTGGCTTTCGTCGACCGCGTTCGACACCGAGCTCTACCGCATTCCCCTGATCGTCCTGCCCGCGACCTATGGGCTCGCTGGCCTGGTGGTCGGCGTGGCCGCCCTCGTTTCCGCCGTCCTGGTGGCTTGGCGCGTCGCCCGGCTGGACCTGGTCAGGACGCTGAAGACCCGGGAGTAGTGAAAGATGTCACGCCTTGTTCGTCGTCTCCTCTCGATCCTGGTGCTGTCGGCCGTGGTCACCGTGGCCTTGCTCTACGCCTTCTGGCCGAGGCCGGTGCCGGTAGACCTGGCCGAGATCCGGCGCGGCCTGGTCCGGGTCACGATCGAGGACGAAGGCGAGACCCGGGTTAAGGACATCTACGTCGTCTCGGCACCGCTGGCCGGCCGCCTGCTGCGCATCGAGCGCGAGGTGGGCGATCGGATCGATGCCAACGAGACCCTGCTGGCAACGCTGGAGCCGGCCGATCCCTCCTTCCTCGACGCCCGTAGCGAGCGCGAGGCCCAGGCCGAGGTCCGAGCCGCGGAGGCGGCCCAAGGCCTGGCCGAGGCCGAGCTGGCCCGGGCCGAGGCCGAGCTCGAATTCGCGGAGGCCGAGCTCGAGCGGGCCCGGCCGCTGGCCCGCAAGGGCACGATCTCGTTGAGCGCTCTCGACCGCGCCGTGCTGGAGGTCAAGACCCGCAAGGCGGCGCGCGCGACCGCCCAGGCGGCGCTAAGGGTCAAGCGGCACGAACTGGAGACGGCGAGGGCGCGTCTGATCGCGCCCGCCGGTGGCGCCGTGCTGGCCAGCGGCGAGGCCACCTGCTGCGCCGAAATCCGCGCTCCGGTCAGCGGCCAGGTACTGAAGATCCTACAGGAGAGCGAGGCCGTGGTGGCGGCCGGCACACCACTCCTCGAGGTCGGCGACCCGGCGGCGCTGGAGATCGTCGTCGACCTGCTGTCGGCCGATGCGGTCAAGGTGCGCAAGGGTGCCACCGTCATTATCGAAGAGTGGGGTGGCGACAAGCCGCTGTCGGGCCGCGTCCTCCGGGTCGAACCCTACGGCTTCACCAAGGTCTCCGCGCTCGGCATTGAGGAGCAGCGGGTCAACGTCGTCATCGCCTTCGACAGCCCGGCCGATGAATGGCAGGGTCTCGGCCACGGCTATCGGGTCGCCCTCGGCATCGTCGTTGCCGAGGCCAACGACGTCGTCGTCGCCCCCTTGGGCGCCCTCTTCCGCGCTGGCGACGACTGGGCCGCCTTCGTCGTCGAGGACGGCCGTGCCAAGCGGCGCCGGATCAGCCTCGGTCGCCGCAACCAGCACGAGGCCGAGGTCCGCGAGGGCCTTGGGGCGGGCGAGGTCGTGGTGCTCTATCCGAGAGGACGGGTGGCTGATGGCATCGCCGTCACCGCGCGCGAGGCAACGCTCAGGCGATAACCGGATTTATGCGTGGTTGGAGGGGCGTGGACCCTTGCCGCGCTTGACCTGGTACATGGCCTGATCGGCGCTCTGGACCAGGCTATCGACGTCGTCGCCGCCCGTACCGAGGAGGGCAACGCCGACGCTGGCCGAGACCTGCGCCACCATGCCGTCGATGCGAAAGGGCTCGGCGATCAGACATCCGATCGTCCGGCCAAACTCGTCCGCGTCGGCTGCCTCGCGAATATCGTCGAGGGCGACCACGAATTCGTCGCCGCCGAGACGAGCAACCGTATCGCCGCGCCGTAGCGTGCCGTTGCGCCGGGCGCGGGCCGCCATGTTGGCAAGACGGTCGCAAAGCAAGGTCCGGTTCGGCAAGCCGGTCAAAGGATCGCGAAGCGCCCGCTCGGCGAGCCGGCTCACCCTCTGCTTGCGCCCCAAGGCAAAGCGGATACTGCGCCAAAAAGCGGCCGCGGTCAGCTGCTCGCGGCCGAGCACGTCCTGAGCGCCGACAGCCAACGCCTGCTCACCGAGGGCCAGATCGGTACCGTCGGCGATCACGACGATCGTGACCTCGGGCGCCGCCAGATCCAACGCCGTTACCGCCTCGAGCGCCGATTCCGCGCCGTCGTCGATGGCATAGAGGACGACGTCCACATTTCCGCGATCGACAAGTGCCATGACCTCGCCGACTTCGCCGACCGTCCGGAGTCGGGCCCTATCCGTCCTGCCTTCGCCGGCGAGCGCTCCGAGCCTTTGTGACAAGGCCGGATCGCCACCAACCAACAAGAGATCGAGTGCGTCCTTCGGCATGCCCCACCTTCATCCCTTAACCCAATAGGGTGGGGACTCGTTAACGCATTATCAAGGGGTCACGCGACACGAACTCGCAACATATTGGTATACAAAAGGGTTTTGCACGCAATTATGGAATTGATTTCGATGTTACACTCGATATCTGCCTTCATCGTGGTCGCGGCATCCCTGGCGCGGCCCCGGAGACTCCGTCGGAAGCCTCAAAGACGGCCAAAGTCGGTCTCATAGAGACGCTCGAGACGCGCCACCGTCGCTTCGCCGAGCGGGGCCAAGTCGACCGCGCCCAGGGCCTGGTCGATATGGTCCAGTTCCGCCGCCCCCAACAGCGCGCAGGAGACCTTGGGATTGTCGAGCACGAAACGAACCGCCGCCTGCGCCCGCGCGCCCGCGAAATCGCCGAGCGCCGCCAGCGCCTGGCGGGCCCGGTTTTCCTCCGAGGCGACGTCGGCGGCCTCGAACATCGGGATCTCGCGGCCGTGGCGAAGGTCGGTCGCGATCACGCCGGCAGCCATGATGCGAATTGCCATCACCGCGAGGCCGGCCTCGGCACAGTCGTCCATCAGGCAACCGAAGTCGTGCCCCGACCAGCCGGCCGGCACCGGCCGGTCCGCGCTCGGCTCCAGCAGGTTGTAGTAGACCTGGGCGCTGTCGAAGCGGCCACTGGCGATCACTTGGCGGAGCGCTTGCGTGTCGCCGAGCGCCGTGAAACCGACGAAGTCGCAGAGGCCCTCTTGGCGCAAGGCATCGAGGCCGTCGGCGACACCGCCTGACTTCAACACCTCCGCCAGGCCGAGACGGCCCTCCCCGGTTTCGGGCCCGATTTGATTGTGCAGTTGCAGGAGGTCGACGCGGTCGCGGTTGAGCCGACCGAGGCTTGCTTCCAAGCTGCGCCTGATCTGGCCTGGAATATCGCCCGGGCCGTCGGGCTCGATGCGGAACTTGGTCGAGAGGTAGGGTGTATCGTCGATCTCGGGCAGGAGCCAGCCGTGCGCCGCCTCCGTGCGGCCGTCGCCGTAGGTCGGCGCGGTATCGTTCCAGTTGACGCCGCCGTCGTGGGCACGGCGGTTCGCCTTCCGCTTGACCTCGTCGTCGTCACCCAAGAGGATGCCGCCGACGAAGCCGGCGCCGAACACGATCTCCGAGACCTCGAACCCGGTCTTCCCGAAAGGTCGATACTTCATGCCTTGCCTCTCCCCGCGAATGGCCGCTCCGCGATCCTAGTGGATAAAATCGAACACATGGTACCCCTACGATCCCATATCCCGGTTTCTCGGCAGGAGAGCGCCCGCCGGCGATGCCGGCGCATCGTCAGGGCTGCTCGACCCCCCGAGAAGCCGGAATATGGGACCCGACGGGCGGCTTCCCAAGCCCGCCGGACGCGTTGCCCGATACTCGTGATGCGCCAGCATCACCAGGCATCGGGCGCCTTTCCGGACGAGCTCGGGAAGCCGTCGTAGGGGTGCCATATGCTGGATTCTGTCCACTAGACCTTGCGACGACATGGTGGTAGGCGGGCGGAGATGGGGACGGGCGAAACGGGCGTCAACATTGGGAGAAGCTGATGAAGCGCTTCGAGGGTAAGGTAGCGTTGGTGACGGGGGCGGGATCGGGCATCGGTCTCGCCACTGCCAAGCGCCTGGCGGCAGAGGGGGCTGCCGTGGTGGCGGCGATTTACGAGGAGTCCCAGCGCGAGGCGGTCGCCGATTTCGACGCGGTCCGGCTCGACGCCACCTCGGAGGCCGATTGGCAAGCCGCGGCGGCGCATCTGAGTGACGCCCACGGCGGTCTCGACGTCCTGGTCAACAACGCCGGCATCTTCGAGACCGGCACCGTGGAGGAGACCTCGGACGCGACCTGGAGCCGGGTCATCGACACCAACCTCGGCTCGGTCTTTCGCGGCACCCGAATGGCGGTGCCCTTGATGCGCCGGCGCGGCGGCGGCGCCATCGTCAACACGGCCTCGATCAATTCCATTCGCGGCAACAACCGAACCGTCGCCTACTCGGCCTCCAAGGGCGGCGTCATGGCGCTGACGATGGCGGCGGCGCTGGACCACGTCGTCGACAAGATCCGCGTCAACTGCGTCTGCCCCGGCTCGATCGCGACGGACATGATCGAGAGCCTGATCCAGAGCGCCGACGACGCCTCGGCGATGCGGGCCGCTGTCGAGGCGAAGCATCCGATCGGCCGCCTGGCATCGGCGGAAGAGGTTGCCTCGGTGATCGCCTTCCTGGCCTCTGAGGACGCCTCGTTCATGACCGGGTTGGCGATCCCGGTCGACGGCGCTCGCTCGATTCGCTAAAACCCGCGGCTCACCCGATGCCCGCCTGTCCGCGTGCCGAAGCGATCCGCCGCCTTCCGCCGACGGGCTTGCAGAAATCCGCAATCCCGTCGAAGCTGCGGCCCGAACCGATTTGAGACCCATCGTCCGAAGCGTCGCTGGAATATGACGGATAGCTCGACACGCCGCTCGATCATCCTCGGCGGAGCCGCTGCGTTGCTCTCGGGCTGCGTCCAAATGCCGGACCTCGGCGACAGCGGCTGGGTGCTCACCGATCATGCCCGCCCGGCGCCCTCGACGCCGGCGACGCCGCAGATCATCGAGAGCAACGCGAATGGCGTGCTCCGTCTGCGCCAGGGGCGCGGCTTCGAGACCACCATGACCTTGACTGCGGGCACGGGCGAGGATCTGCATTGGGTCTCGCCCCAACGGCTGCTCATCGCCACCAGGAACGGGCGTGTCGTAAGAAGCGTCGGCTTCCGCTCCAACTTGCGTACGACGCGGTTCCTCAGCCCGGATCCGGTCGCCACCGGTTTGCACCGCGGCGGCGATCCGGGCGAGGCCAAGCGCCTCGTCGACCTGCCCGAGGGGAACCGCTTCGGCCATCTGATCACCTCGCGCTTCGAGGTCGTGGGCGGTGACAGGATCAACCTCTTCGAGGCCGGCCGCGACGTCATCTTGGTGAGGGAATCGAACGTCATGACGCCCGAAGGCTGGTCGTTCGAGAACCTGTTCTGGATCGATCCGCAGACCGGCTTCGTCTGGCGCTCCGTGCAACACATCGCGCCTGGCGTGGCGCCGATCGAGATCGACGTCTTGAGGCCGCCTCGCGTCGCGCGATGAAGCCTTCGGACGACCGTTCCGGGCCGACGATGGCGCAGGGTCGGCCGGCGAGCGAAGGCCCGGTGGCGGCGAATTCGGCACTACCGAGCGGCGAGGTGCGACAACTGCGCGCGACGGCTTGCACGCTCACGCCAAGTCCGATACGCCTAGGGGCCAGTCTGGATCGATACTGGACGGTCTTTCTTGGGGCGGGACGTGAGTCAGGGTGGCGGAGCGTGAGAGGCCTTGTGACGGCATTCGGAGAAGGGCGCCGTCGGCGCGCGATTCCCCTAGTGGGCCTCGCCAGGCGTTTGCTCGTGGTCGCTGTCCTCGGCTTGGCGTCGGCACCGGCGGCGATGGCGTCTCCATGGGCCGAGGTCGGTGACGCGGGCCTGCGGACCGATATCGAGGTCCTGCACCAGCACGGCCTGATCAGGGGGCCGATCACGACCTGGCCAATCCCCTGGGGGCAAATCTCCGCCAACCTTCGCTCCAAAGACGAAAGCCAACTGCCGGTCTACGTGCGACGAAGCCTGCGGCGGGTTCAAAGGAAGCTCAAGGTCGGGACCGATTCCCACCGTCTGAAGTCAAGTTTCAAGGTCCGCGCCAGCGTCGAGCCGTCGATCGTCAGGGGTTTCGAGACCGTTGCGCGCGACGAGGTCGACGCACGCGCGGCCGCCGAATACATGACCCGGCATTTCGCGGGGCGAGTCAGCTTCGGCTATCAGGGGCAGTTCGAGATCAAACACGGCAAGGGCGTCTGGGACGACAGCTACGCCGCCGTCCGCGTCGGCAACTGGCTCTTTTACGGCGGCCTCCTGGACGCCTGGTGGGGCCCAGGCTGGGAAAGCAGCCTCTTGATGTCGAACAACGCCCGGCCCTATCCGAAATTCGGCTTCATGCGTTACAACCCGACCGCGACGGACCTGCCGATCATCAACTGGCTCGGGCCGTGGCAGATCAACGGCTCGGTCGGGGTCCTGGAGGAAAGCGGCCGCTTTATCGACAATCCGCTGGTGTTCGCGATGCGGGGTACGATCAACCCGCTGCCGGGGTTGGAGATCAGCGCCGCCCGCGTGCTGCAGTTCTGCGGCGACGCCGGCGGCACGGTCTTGACCGAGGATCTGGCCTGCGGCTTCGGCGACTTCTTCCAGGCCATGGGCGGCTTCAATCAGCCGGGCGCCGGCGCCGGCACGCTCGGCAACAGCCTGGGCGGCTTCAGCGCCCGATACACCAACAGCTTTCTGGGCCAGCCCTTCGCCATCTATGGCCAGGTCATCGGCGAGGACGACCGCAGGACGGCGGGTATCTCCTTGCCTTTCGAGCTGGCCGGTCTGTTCGGCCTGTCGCTCTGGGGCGGAATCGGCGACGGCGGCCTTTGGCGCATCACCACCGAGTATTCCGACAGCGCCGCCCGGTTTCACGATTCCAACGCCAGGTTCAACCTGTTCTACGATCATTTCCAGTACCGCTCGGGCTATCGCTACCGTCGGCGCAGCCTGGGCCACAGCTTGGACGCGGACAGCCGGCTCTTCTCGGTGGTCGGGACCCTCACCGACCTGCGCGACTGGACCTATCGCCTCGCCTATCGCCACGCCGAGATCAACCGCGACGGCGCCAGCGGCTCGGCCCCTCACTCGGTCAGCCGAAACTCCGAGAGCTTGCACATGGTCGAGGCCGGGTTGAGCGTGCCGTGGAAAAAGGGCGTGTTCGATTTCAGGCTCAGGCTGCGGGACAACGAGCCGAATACGCCGGGCGGCGACAGTTTCGACTTCGGGGCGGAAATCGGTTGGTCGGCCCGCTTCTGAAGCGCGCCGACGCGGTCCGGTCGCGAGCCAATCCCGTTCACGGCCAAATCTTGGCGCCGCCCGAGCAGGCGCGTGTCGAGGACTCATGGAACGGCTGAGCGAGGGGGCCGCTGACGCGGCCCTCTCGGCGGTCTTGCCGCTTCGCGCCGGCAACCACCGTGACGGCCGCGACCTCGCGCGGGCCGAGCTGCTGTTCCAGAGCCTGCGCCGCTTCGCACCGCCCGGTCTTTTCGCCAGGATACTGGTGGTGACGCCGCCCGACGAGGTCTCGATGGCGCGGGCGGCCCTGGCCGAATGGGACGATCTGGCGCTCGAATTCGTCGCCGAGACCGACCTGGTGCCGGAGTTCCAGCACTATCCCACCGTCAGCGGCTGGACCAAGCAGCAGCTCGTGAAGCTGGCCGCCAGCCGCCGCGTCGAGACCAGCTTCTACCTGACCTTCGATGCCGACGTCGTCTGCACCCACCCCATCGACCGCGAGCGCTTGCTGCCGGGCGGGCAGGCTCTGCTGCAAGCGGAGCCGAAGTCGGTTCATCGCGACTGGTGGCTGGCCTCGGCCAAGATGCTGGGCGTGCCGCCGAGGATCGAAGAAGCCGGGATGAGCGTGACGCCGGCGCTGCTCTCGGCCGGCGCCTGTCGCGGCCTGATCGAGACCCTCGACGGCCGTGCCGGCCGGGCAAGCTGGGCCGACTACCTGATGCGTCCGCACCGGCGCCGGGCCCTTCATCACCTGCGCCCGGGCTATCGCCGCCGCTACCGCTGGACCGAATACGCGCTCTACTTCCTCTACTGCCGTGAACGCGGTCTCCTGTCCGAGTTGCACGCCCCAGCCGGTAGCGAGGAGGTGCCGCAGACGCTGATCTCGGCGGCCAGCGTCTGGAGCGAGACGCCGTTCGAGAGCTGGGATCCCTCGCTGGTCTTTTCCGACCGGGATCCCGCCCTCTTCTGCGTCGTCCAATCCAACAAAGAGCAAGACCCGGCGGCAATCGAGGCTCGGATCGCCGGTTACCTGGCCCCACCCCCGCAAGATACGGCCTCTGCCGGCCCCGACGTCACCTGATCGAGGAGCCGGGCCAGCCGGGCCGAGGCCCGGGCGCTGCCGAGCGAGTCGAAGGCGGCGGTGGAACGCGTGCACACCGGATGACGGCCGGCCTCGAGGAACCGCGACACCCAGGCGGCGGCATCGGCCGGCCGATCCGCGGCGAATATGGCCCCGGCCCCGGTCTCGTCCAGCAACTCGTGCAATTCGGGATGGTCGCCGGCGAGCGCCAGCACCGGCCGCTCGGAACAGACATAGTCATAGAACTTGGCTTGAATGCGTTGCCGCGTCGGCGCGATCAGCACCAGCAGGTCGGCCGCCTGCATCAGCGCCCCGACATCGCCCAAACGCACCGGCGGCTGGTAGCGGACTTGCTCGGCGACCCGGAGCCGGCGGGCGAGCGCCAGGCCCTCTACATCGAGGGGTGCGGTGAGGGCGAGTTGCAATCGCTCACTCCCAACGCCCCGATCCTTCAAGGCGGCAAGCAGGCGCAGCAACGGGTCCGGTCGGACGAAGCGACTGAACGAGCCCAGGAACAAGATCGTGAACGCGGGGAATTCGGGAGCCGAGGCGTCGCCCGAGCCGAGGAGTGCTGGCTCACAGTGGTTTCGGATGGTGATGAACTTCTCCGGACCCAGGTCCGAATAGAGCTTCAGATAGTCCCGCCGCGTGGTCTCGGTGTTGAGGATCACGGCATCCGAGCGCGCCATCACGCGCCGCTCGGCCCAGCCCTCGATCCAGCGGGTGTGAACGGGGCGCAGCGGCCGGCGCAGCTCGCAAGCGCCCCACGGATCACGAAGGTCCGAGATCAGGGGCAGGCCGCGCTCCCGCGCCAGGCGCTCGGCCACCAGCAGGCCCGCGACCGGGTCCGCGTTCACCATGATCGCCGCGCAGTCATGCGTCTCCAGGAGACGCCGCGCCGCGCCGAGGGCATGCGGTATTTGAATGGCGGCGCCGCCGAGGGGC
>JASLMY010000400.1 GCA_030746295.1 Alphaproteobacteria bacterium
ACGTCGTAGGCGTGGCCCTTGGCCTCCAGCCAGTCGCTGATGTGGCTGTCGGCGGAGAAGTGCCGGAGGCCGGAGCCATGGGGGTCATAGAAGGTCAGGAAGTTGGGCCGGAAGGTGATGATCGGCCTGAGCCTGGAGGAGAACGAGATGCCGCTGCCGTCGCTGTGATAGTTGTATGTGGAGTGGGCGTAGTCGGAGTGATCGTCCGGGTTCCATTCCCTCGCACCCCAGGCTCGCGCCCGCTCGCGATAGGCGGCATCGACGTTGTCGCGCTTGTGGTTGCCGTAGACCTGGTAGGTGAAGGTCGGGGCCAGGAAGACGACGTCGGCGGTGGCGGTGCCGGTCTTCGGCCGGACGTAGAAGGGGATGATTTCCTCGACGTCCTCGCACCGCAGGCGGGCGCCGTAGACACCGCTTCGGAAGTCCTCCGGTACCTCGAAGGTGAAGTCGGTCTCCCAGCCGCAGTCGTGGAGGTCATCCTCGTGGAAGTGGATGGCGCCGTATTCCTCTGGTGCATGGCGCCAGCACATCTCCCGCCCCGACCAGTTGGAGCCCATCATGCCACGGGTCGGCAGATTGACGAGCCGGCCGTTCATCCCGTGCGGGCCGCTGTCGTGGACGACCTCGCTCTCGACGTCGATCGAGAAGTCCCAGGCGGCCAACAGACCGGTCAGCGCCTCGCTGGCGGCCGCGGCCTCGATCTCGTCGTCACCGAGCGCCCGGCCGTAGAGGAACGGCCGCTCGAGCTTGCCGTTGAAGTGTTCCGTCGCCAGGCGGTCCTGGCGCGCGGCGATCAGGAGCGGCGTGCCCTCGGGGTAGATCGGGGCATCCGGGATGTCGCCGCCAGCCTTGCCGCCGTCGTCGACCAAGTGGGTCGGACGGAGCGGCGCCTGCCCGACCGAAAGGCGGCCGGAGCTGGCGTCGTAACAGGCCCAGAGCCGGTACCAGGCACGATTGCGAAGCGGCTTGCCGACGGCGATGGTCTGGGTCTCGCCGTCACCGGTGCCGAGGGTGACCTCGGCGCCCTCGGCGCCGATCGCCAGCGCAAAGCCCCGGCCCGTCGCATCGAGGCGCGAGAGCACGACTTGGCGCTTGCCCGGCAGGGTCGGCCAGATCGTGGCGCCGACGGTGAAAGACTCCAGACCGTCGAGCGCTCCCGTCTCGGTGACGACCGCGTAGGAGCCCAGGTGGACCGGCTGGTGGCGCGAGGGATAGCTTCCGGCGACGGCGGCAGCGACGTCCTCGTACTTCAGGCCGGGGCCGGCCGGGTTCGGATCGGCGTGCACGATGCGAATGACATCGACCTCGTAGGGCGTCTC
>JASLMY010000401.1 GCA_030746295.1 Alphaproteobacteria bacterium
CGGCGATCCTCTCCAACGGCTCGCCCGAGATGCTGCGCGCGGCGGCCGACAACGCCGGCATCAGCGGCCATCTCGACGCCATCCTCTCGGTCGACGAGATCGGCATCTACAAGCCTCGGCCCGAAGTCTATCGGCTGGTCAACACGCATCTCGGCGTCGACAGCGCCGCCGTCTCATTCCAGTCCTCGAACTCGTGGGACGCGCACGGCGCCTCGGCCTACGGCTTCAAGGTGGTCTGGGTCAACCGTTTCGGCCAGGCCCGCGAGAAGCTGCCGGGGGCGCTTGACGTCGAGGTCGACAGCCTGGTGCCGCTACCCGGAATTGTCGGGGTCGACGGGTGAGCGAGGCCAATGGCGACGGCTATTTGGGCGGCCGCCTCAGATCGCAGGACGATCTCAGCCTCTACTACCGCGACTACGGCGACGCCGGCGGCGGCCACGTGCCGGTGCTCTGCCTCGCCGGCCTGACCCGCAACAGCGGCGATTTCCACGAGCTGGCGCTGGGGCTTTCCGCCAAGCGGCGGGTCCTGGCGCTCGACCTCCGCGGCCGGGGCCGCTCGGATCGCGACCCCGTACCCGCCAACTACGAACCCCGGACATATCTGAACGATATCGCGCACCTGCTGGCAGCGACCAACACGCACCGGGTCGTTGTGATCGGCACCTCGCTCGGCGGCGTCCTGGCAATGGCCATGACGGCGGTGCGGCCGACCGCGCTGGCCGGTGTCGTCCTGAACGACGTCGGGCCTGAGATCGCGGTCGAGGGGCTGGACCGGATCCGCGCCTATGCCGGCCGCGAGGGCTCGCCCGCCGACTACGACGGCGCGGCACGGCAACTGAAAGCGATGACAGGCCGCGCCTATCCCGAGTTCACCGACGACGATTGGCTGTCGGAGGCGCGAGCCCGCTACCGCCCGGACGGCCAGGGCCGGCTCCGCGCCAACTACGACCCCCATATCGTGCAGCCGCTGTCGGCCCAGGGCCCAGGACCGATCGACCTCTGGCCCTACTTCCGTGCCTTGACCCAGGTGCCTGTGCTGGCAATCCGCGGCGACCTCTCCGACATCCTCGATCCCACCACCTTCGAGCGGATGGTCGAGGTGAAGCCGGATCTGGTCCGACTCACAGTGCCGAACCGGGGCCATGTGCCGCTTTTGACCGAGCCGGTTTGCGGCCCCGCCATTGAGGGCTTCCTGGAGAGTGTCGACGATGCCCACGGATGAGACGCTGCCCACGATCGACGACGTGTTGGCGGCGGCCGAAAGAATATCGGGCCGGGCGGTGGCGACGCCCCTGTTGGAGGTGCCGGCGCT
>JASLMY010000402.1 GCA_030746295.1 Alphaproteobacteria bacterium
CGGCGTGGTGGTACCAGAGCTCGTCGGCGCCCGAGAGACGGTGCCAGGCCGACTGCTCGCCGGGCGCCAGCAAGTAGTAGATCGAGGTCATGGTGCTGCGCTCGCCGGCAGCCGCGGGCCGGCGATAGATCTCACGGAAATGGCCGCCCTCCGGGTGCGGCGCCAGTTCCAGGCTGGCGATGATCTCTCTCACCTCTGCCTCGGTCATGCGTTGCCTCCCCTCGTTCCGTGCTAGAATCTTTTCGACATGCGTCGAATTGCCGGGCCACCCGCTCCCCCGTCCCAGCCACCCATAGATGGTACCCTCGGGGTGGTCGGGACGGGGGAGCGGGTGGTTCAGCCAACTTCGAAAACGGTCTAGACTGCGGCCGCCATGCGACCAGATGTTTACGATCTGCGAGAGTTCTACCATGGCCCGCTCGGGCGGGTGGCGCGCAACCTGGTGCGCCGCGAGATTCGTCGTATCTGGTCAGACGTCCGCGGCCGGTCGGTGCTCGGCCTGGGTTATGCCACGCCCTATCTCCGCCCCTTCCGCGACGAGGCCGAACGGGTCATCGCCCTGATGCCGGCCCGGCAGGGGATCTCGCGCTGGCCGGACGCCGGCCCCAACCTGGTGGCCCTGTCGGAAGAGCACGACCTGCCGCTCCCCGATGCCAGCGTCGAGCGGGTGCTGATCGTGCACGAGCTGGAGAATACCGAGAACGTGCGCGCGCTTCTGCGCGAGGCCTGGCGCGTGCTGACCTCGGGTGGCCGGCTTCTGGTGGTGGTGCCGAACCGGCGCGGTCTCTGGGCCCGCTTCGAGCGCACCCCCTTCGGGCACGGCCGGCCCTACAGCCAGGGCCAGCTAGGCCTGTTGCTGAAGGGGGCGATGTTCCAGCCGACCGAGCGCTCGGCCGCACTCTACCTGCCGCCTTTCCGCTCGCGCATGCTGCTGCGCACGGCCCCGGTCTGGGAGCGGCTCGGCCGCGGCCTTGGCGCTACGCTTGCCGGCGTCCTTCTGGTCGAGGCGGACAAGCAGATTTACGCCGCCACCGCGATCGAAGCGGGGGCCCGTCGTCGTCACCGACCGGTGGCCATCGCCGTCTCCTCGCGCGGTGCCGCCAGCCGCCAACCGTAGAGGCATCGGGGCGGGCGGTCAGTCCTTGCTGAGAAGGAAGACCGCCTGCTCGCCGAAGAGGTTGGCGAGGCGAATTCGGTGGCCGAGCGGCGAAGCCCCGCCAGCATGGGTAAGCGCGATGCCGCGCTCGATGGTGATCGAGAGCTCGTCGCAGAGGCCGACGAAGTCGCGGATCGTGCCGTGGTGGATGTT
>JASLMY010000403.1 GCA_030746295.1 Alphaproteobacteria bacterium
CTTCGGCCACCAGCTCTTGGCCGACGCTTTTGGCGGCACGGTCGAGAAGGCGGCCCAAGGCTGGGGGGTCGGCCTGCACCGTTACGAGGTCGTGGCCCCGGAAGCCTGGATGGCACCGCCGGTTCCGGCCTTCGCCAACATCGTCTTTCACCAGGACCAGGTGACGGTGCCGCCGCCGGGCGCCCGGCTGCTCGCCAGCAGTGCCTTCTGCCCCCATGCCATGTTGCGGATCGGCGACAACATCCTGACGCTGCAGAGCCATCCCGAGATGAGCAAGGCCTTCGCCACCGAGCTGCTCGAGGGCCGGCGCGACATGGTCGGACACGCGACCGCGGCAACGGCGCTCGAATCGCTCCGGCAAGGCGACGACTCCCACCTCGTCGCTCGCTGGATGCTGCGCTTCCTCGACGCTTGAAGCACCCCTCGTCATCGGCGGTCAGGACTGCCGAAACCGTGTCACCAGGTTGTCGATGATACGCGAGATGTCGTTGTCGTAGCCGTTGTGCGACAGGCTGCCGCAGAAGGTGATGGAACCGACCGAGAAGACCGCACCGCCGGCCGGGGTCTCGAAATAGACCATGTCCGCCCGCAGCAGCTTCTGGGGCGTCTCGCCGGTGGTGGCCAGGAGGTGCGTCAGTAGGTCCTCGGGCACGGTGACGAAGGTCTCGCTGTGGCCTTCCGAGCTGGCGAGGACGATGGCGTTGTCGGGCGTGCCCAGGCGACGGTCGGCCCGGTCCAGCTCGAAGCCGGCGGCACCGCCGCCGCTGAGGCCGAAATGGCCCAAGATATCGCCCTCGACGCCGTCGAAGATCCAAGCCGCCCGGGGGTCGTCGGTGCCCGGGCGGCGGACGTAGTAGGAACCCTCGAAGAGGCCCTGGCTGGAGAAACCTACTCCGGTCAGCATCTGTGGCGGCCGGCCGTTGCGCCGCCAGAGACCGCCATAGCTGCCATCGAGACTGTGGTAGTACTCGCCCGGCTCGGCTGCCCAGGCACGGATGCCGCCCTCGCCGCGGCGGATCTCCAGCACGCCCGGGATGGTATCGCTGTCGGCGACGCGCCAATAGAAGCCGTTGCCGCCGAGATACATCAGCCGGCCACCGCCGTCGACATGGGCCTGCAGCGCATCGAGCGTGCCCTTGGTGTGGTACTCGGGATGCGAGCCGGTGATAACCACCTTGTAGGGTGCCAGCAGTGCTGGCCCCTCCGCGTCCAAGTCCTCGTCCGTGATCACGTCGTAGGCATGGCCCTTGGCCTCCAGCCAGT
>JASLMY010000404.1 GCA_030746295.1 Alphaproteobacteria bacterium
GGCGATTCCGCGCTCGACGTGATGGCACCGGCTCGGACGCGAGTCCTGGTCAACACCC
This sequence comes from Alphaproteobacteria bacterium, assembly GCA_030746295.1. The sequence continues at coordinate 59 of JASLMY010000404.1, forward strand.
ACCAGCAGATCACCGGCGACTTCACGCGCGACCCGGACTTGGCGTTTCCGGCCGATACGTTGACTGACCGAATTGTCCAGACGACCGGCACGGGCAACGTCGCCTCCGTCGATGCCACCCGGCTGGCGGCCCGTCTCTTGGGCGACTCGATCGCCAGCAACCTGTTCATGTTGGGCTACGCCTATCAGCAGGGCCTCATCCCCGTCTCGGCCGAGGCCATCGATCAGGCCATCGGGCTGAACGGGGTCGCCGTCGAGGTGAACCGGGAGGCTTTCGCCTGGGGCCGGCGCGCGGCTGTCGACCTCGCGGCGGTCGAAGCGGTCGCTGGCGGCCATGCGGTCACGCCCGACCTGCCGGTCACCTTGGACGAAATCGTGACGCATCGGGCGACGGAATTGACGGCCTACCAGGACGCGGCCTATGCGGCGCGGTATCGCGACATGGTGGCGGCCGTGCAAGAAGCCGAGGCGGCAGAGTCACCGGGGATGACGGGTTTGGCGGAGGCGGTCGCCCGCTATGCCTATAAGCTGATGGCTTACAAGGACGAGTACGAGGTGGCCCGGCTCTACACCGATGGCCGCTTCGAGGCGGCGCTGGCCGAGGCGTTCGAGGGCGAGGCGGCGCTGCGGTTCCATCTGGCGCCGCCGCTGCTCAGCCGGCGCGATAAGGAGACCGGGCTCGCCGCCAAGCGGAATTTCGGCCCCTGGATGCTGTCGGCGATGCGCCTGCTGGCGCGGTGCAAGGGGCTGCGCGGCACCGTCTTCGACGTCTTCGGCTATTCAGCCGAACGGCGGGCCGAGCGGCAACTCGTCCGAGACTACGAGGCGACGGTCGCCGAGTTGATCCAAGGCCTTAGCCACGACAATCACGCGCTCGCCATCGAAATCGCCTCGGTCCCGGAGAAGATCCGTGGCTTCGGCCATGTGAAGGACTGCTACCTCGGTGCTGCCCGGGCCGAGTGGGAGACCCTGATGCAGGCCTGGCGCCAGCCCGAGACAAACAAGCCAGCAGCGGCGGAGTGACCGTCGCCGGCCCGCGCCGGCCTCACTCCGGCAAATCGGCTGCGTGCGTGACCAGCTTCTGAAGGATCCGGTCGAGGGCCGCCCGCTCCGCGTCGTCCAACACGGCCAAGGCCTCGGCCTCGCGGGCCAGCCAGCGT
>JASLMY010000405.1 GCA_030746295.1 Alphaproteobacteria bacterium
CACCCGGGCGGAGCTCGGCGATATATTGCGAGAAGGTCTCGGCGAAGCCCGACAGCGGCCGCGAGAGAACCCAGAACCGAGCCTCGTCCCAATAGGGCAGGTTGCTGGTGACGATGTCGCGCATCACGCCCTTGGGGATCAGCGCATAGGCCTCGGTGAAGACGGCTCGGCCGGTCATCAGTTCGGTCTGTGGCGGCAGGCCGCCCATTGGCGTGGCGTAGCTTGACGTGGTCATGGGCTCGGTTCACTCCGGTAGGATGTCTTGGAGACGCAGAAGCGCGATACGCTCGACCTCGGCCGAGGCGGTGGCGAATTCATCGACGCCGCCGTTCTGGAGCCGCCGCTCGAAGGCAGCCAGGATCTGATCCTTGCCCAGCCCCTTGACGGCGACGATGAAGGGGAAGCCGAATCTCGCCCGATAGGCCGCGTTCAATTCGGTGAAGCGGGCTCGCTCCGTATCGGTCAGCGCGTCGAGGCCGGCGGAGGCCTGCTCGGCAGTCGATTCCTCGGTCAGCCGCTTGGCCGCGGCCAGCTTGCCGGCAAGATCCGAGTGGGCCTTCAGAACGCCCAGCCGCTCCGCCTCGCTCGCCGAGCGGAAGACGCCGGCCATCGCCTCGTGCAGGCCGCCCGCACTGTCCTGGGCGGGCCCGAGCCCAAGCGCGAAGGCGCGCTCGGCGACCCAGGGCGAGTGCTCGAACACGGCTCCAAAACGGGCCACGAACTCGGCCCGTGGCATCGACGAGGGACGCGGAGCCGAGCGCTCTTCCGCCTGATGTCCTACCGCCCTCTGGCGTTTCATCGGCCTTCTCCAATTGGCGCAGGGCGCGTCCAGCCGATCCTCGGATCGGCCTCCGATGAATATAGGAGAGCCGCAGCATTGGAAACGGCAAGCTACGTACGGCAGCAAACCAGCCGGATGCTTGCGACGACGCAGGACCTATCGATCGAGACCGGCGGCGTGGAGCGGCATGCCCAAGGCTTCCAGGGCGGTTTGCAGGCGGCCGATATCGACCACCCGGACCGGTCGGTTGGAATCGACCGCGATGGCGGCGGCGATGCCGGCGGCCTGGCCCGTAGCCATGCAGGCCGGCATGTTGCGGCTCCGCGAATGCGCCGCGTGGTCGGCGGAGATGCAGCGCCCGGCGACCAGCAGCTGCTCGACGTCGCGCGGCACCAGACAGCGATAGGGGATCTCGTAGGGCGGATAGTCGAT
>JASLMY010000406.1 GCA_030746295.1 Alphaproteobacteria bacterium
GCGATCGACTACTTCCAGTCGATCGGCGAGCTCTACAAGGCCGAGATCATCCGCGATCTGCCCGAGGACGAGGTCATTACCGTCTACCGGCAAGGCGACTTCATCGACCTTTGCCGCGGTCCGCACTTGCGCTCGACCGCCCAAGTCGGCACCGCTTTCAAGCTCACCAAGCTCGCCGGCGCTTACTGGCGCGGCGACTCCCGGAACGAGATGCTGCAACGCGTCTACGGCACCTGCTGGCGCAGCGACAAGGAGCTCAAGGACTATCTCCACCGCATCGAGGAGGCGGAGCGGCGCGACCACCGCCGCATCGGCCGGGAGATGGGCCTCTACCACTTCCAGGAAGAGGCCGCCGGCATGCCCTTCTGGCATCCCAAGGGCTGGACTCTCTACCAGCTCTGTCAGCAGTACATGCGCCGGCGGCTGGACCGAGCGGGCTATGACGAGGTTCACACGCCGCAACTCGTCGACCGGTCGCTCTGGGAGGCCTCGGGTCACTGGGAGAAGTTCGGCGAGCACATGTACACGACCGAGTTCGAGGAGCGGATCTTCGCCCTGAAGCCGATGAACTGCCCCTGTCACGTGCAGATCTTCAGGCAAGGCCTGAAGAGCTATCGCGACCTGCCGATGCGCATGGCCGAGTTCGGCTCGTGCCACCGCTACGAGCCGTCCGGTGCCCTGCACGGCCTGATGCGGGTCCGCGCCTTCGTCCAGGACGACGCCCACATCTTCTGCACCGACGATCAGATCACCTCGGAAAGTATCGCCTTCTGCGAGCTGTTGATGAGCATCTACGCCGATTTCGGCTTCACCGATGTGACGGTGAAATTCGCCGACCGGCCGCCCGTGCGCGCCGGCGAGGACGCGGTCTGGGACCGGGCCGAAGCGGCGTTGAAGGTGGCCGTCGACGCGACCGACCTGCCCTACACCATGAACCCCGGCGAAGGCGCCTTCTACGGTCCCAAGCTCGAATTCGTGCTTCGCGATGCCATCGGCCGTGATTGGCAATGTGGCACGCTACAAGTCGATTTCCTGATGCCCGAGCTGTTGGATGCGAGCTATGTCGGCGAGGACGGCCAGCGCCACCGCCCGGTGAT
>JASLMY010000407.1 GCA_030746295.1 Alphaproteobacteria bacterium
CCAGGACTCGCGTCCGAGCCGGTGCCATCACGTCGAGCGCGGAATCGCCGGCGGTGACCAGACTGTCGCAACCAAGGACGAGATCGGCCGAACCCGCATTCAGGCGTACGGCGGCGATATCGTCGCGGTCGGCCGCGAGACGGACGTGACTGATGACCGAGCCGCCCTTCTGCGCGATGCCGGACTGGTCGATGGTGGCGAAGGCCTTACCCTCCATGTGCGCGGCCATGGAGATCAGTGCCGTGATCGTGACCACGCCCGTGCCGCCGACGCCGGTGACGAGCATGTTGTAGGTCCGCCCCGCTTCGAGCGGCGGGCGTGTGGGCTCCGGCAGGGAGCGAAGGTGACCCGGTGGCGTAGAGGCGGCGCCGGCCCTGCGCACGTCACCGCCGAAGACGCTGACGAAGCTCGGGCAGAACGCCTCGACGCAGGAGAAATCCTTGTTGCACGAGGACTGATCGATCTTCCGCTTGCGGCCGAATACGGTATCGACCGGCACCACCGACAAGCAGTTGGAGGCGGTGTTGCACTCGCCGCAGCCCTCGCAGACCAGGTCGTTGATCAGGACGCGCCGGGGCGGGTCGACCATCCGCCCGACCTTGCGGCGGCGACGCTTTTCCGCCGCGCAGGTCTGGTCGTAGATCAGCGCGCTGACCCCCGGCCAGTCCCTAAGCTCGCGCTGCACCCGGTCGAGGGCACGGCGGTGCTCGATCCTGACCCCAGGCGCGAAATCGGTGCCGACGGGATACTTGTCCGGCTCGTCGGAGACCACGACGATTCGGCCGACGCCTTCGCCATGCAATTGCTTCGAGATCAGCGCCGGCGACAAGGGGCCTTCGAAGGGCTGGCCACCGGTCATCGCCACCGCGTCGTTGAACAGGATCTTGAAGGTCATGTTCACGCCCGCTGCGACGCAGGCCCGAATGGCCAGCAGGCCGGAATGGTAATAGGTGCCATCGCCGATGTTCTGGAAGACATGGCGCGTCTCGACGAACGGCGATTGGCCGATCCAGCTCGCCCCCTCCGCGCCCATGTGCGAATAGGTGA
>JASLMY010000408.1 GCA_030746295.1 Alphaproteobacteria bacterium
GATGCGCCTTTCGATCAGCTCACTGACGTCGGCCGATTGCATGAACTCGGCGAAGACCATGGCGACCAGGAACTCCGAGCGGATCCGGTCCGGCGCCGGCGGCTCGGCGAGCTCGGCCATCAGGCCCTGCCGGCCGGCCGGGGTCAGGGAATAGACCTTCTTGTCCGGGCGGCCCACCTGCGCCATTTCGATGCAGGTGACATGGCCGGCGTCCTGCAGCCGGCCGAGCGCCGGATAGATCGAGCCGAAGCTGGCGTCGTAGAAGGGCCGGAAGGAATCTTCCAGCGTCTTCTTGATCTCGTAGCCCGTGGCATCGCCCATGCTGAGCACGCCCAGGCACAGCGTCCTGACATCCATTCCAAACCCTCCGGGCGCCACTCGCCTCGGCGCCGACGCCGCCAGTCGGTCTCTCTTTCATATGTCGGACCGATATATGCCGCTGCGGGGTGATATTGGGTCCGGGCCGAGCGATGTCAACCGGTGGGGCCGTTCAAATCTTCAGCCGCCAGGACGGACCCGCAGGTGCTTGGCGGTGGCGGCACCGACCGCCTATGCTGGCTCCGGTCTGGGGAATGTCCGAGTGGGGAGAGCCATGAGCACCGAGATCCGTAGCCGCGAGATGATCGAGCGGCTGATCGCCTTCGATACCACCAGCCGCAACTCCAACCTCGAGCTGATCGACTACGTCCGCGAATACCTGTCGGGCTTCGGCCTCGACAGCCGGCTGACGCACGACGAAACCGGCACCAAAGCCAACCTCTACGCGACGCTGGGGCCCGAGGGCGAATCCGGCATCATGCTCTCCGGCCACACCGACGTAGTGCCGGTCGACGGCCAGGACTGGACGACCGACCCCTGGCAGATTCACGAGGCCGACGGCTTGCTCTATGGGCGCGGCACCTCGGACATGAAGTCCTTCATCGCCATCGTCTTGAGCTACGTGCCGGAGATGCTGGAACGCGGTCTCGAAACGCCGATCCACCTCGCCTTCTCGCACGACGAGGAAATCGGCTGT
>JASLMY010000409.1 GCA_030746295.1 Alphaproteobacteria bacterium
TGCAGCAGGTCGGCCCGAAGCGCTCCAGGCGGCGGCTGAAGTCGTAGTCCTCCATCAGCGCGATCGGCCGGATGCCGCCCAGCGTCTCGTAGACCCGGCGGCGGACGAAGATGCCGCTGTCGCCGTAGTAGAGACCCCGGCGGCGAAACCAGGCATAGAAGCCGGTGAGCCAACGGGAGAAGCCGTCCTCGCCGTCGAAGACGATGCGGAAGTTGCCGCCGACGAGCTCGGGCCCGGCGGCGAGCCGCTGGGCGATCCGTTGCAGGCCCGTCTCTGGAAAGGTGGAATCGGCATGCAGGAAGAGGATGACCTCGCCGCGCGCCGCCGCGCCGCCGCAGCGAAGCTGGCGCCCCCGGCCCGCTGCCGTTTCCAAGACCACGGCACCACCGGCGCGGGCCAGCGCCGGCGTGGCGTCGCGGCTGCCGCCGTCGACCACGATGATCTCTTGCAACAGCGGCTGGCGGGCGAGCGCGGCCAACAGGCCGGGCAACCCCTCGGCCTCGTTCAGTGCCGGGATCACGACCGAGATCGACATGCGGACATCTTGCCAAGCGGGCGCCCAAGGCCTCAAGATCGGCGCCATGCGAAAAAGCGAAGATCGAATTCTGACGACGCACGCCGGCAGCCTGCCGAGACCGCCGGCGCTGGTCGACCTCTTCGTCCGACGTGCGCGGGGCGACATGTTCAATCAGCAGGCGCTGGCGCATCAGATCGAGAGCGCGACCCGATGGGTGGTGGCAAAGCAGCTCGAGGCCGGAATCGACATCCCCAACAATGGCGAGCAGCCGCGCGAGGCCTTCTTCCTCTACGTCCACCATCGGATGAGCGGCTTCGGCGGCATCGGCAGCCGACCACCATTTCAGGACCTCGTCCGCTATCCGGGCTTCCGGGCGATGCGC
>JASLMY010000040.1 GCA_030746295.1 Alphaproteobacteria bacterium
CTCGGGCAAGACGGCGGTGCTCTTCGCCGGCACTAAGTCGGTCGGCGCCAAGTACTGGTATGGCTTCGTCAACCCGGCCGGGCCGGAGCGGCCTTGCGTCGCCGGCGCCTTCGTCGGCCAGTTCCCGGTCTGCCGGCAGGCCGATGGCAAGTCCTGCCCGCGCGCGGATTTGAAGGAGTGCAAGGGCCATAACGGCTTTCGCGGCTGGTGGAGCAGCCGCTTCGAAGCCCAGTTCATCCTTTATGACCCGGCCGACCTGGCCCGCGTGGCCCGTGGCGAGATAAAGCCCTGGACGCCGCAGCCCTATGCGACCGTGACCGTCGACAAGCACCTGCTCTTGAACCCGGCCAGGATCGAACCGGCGACGCTGGGCGTCGGCCCCCAGCAGCGCTATCGCCTGGGCGAAGTCGCCTACGACCGCGCCAATGACCTCCTCTACGTCCTGGAGTGGTTCGCCGACCAGGACAAGCCGGTGGTCCACGTTTGGCGGCTCGAGTGAGGCCGGAGGGGCTCACCCCCCTCGCGTCACCCGCAGCCAACCTCGGCCTCTGTTCTTCTTTGCGTGAAACCCCACAGGTGGCGTATCGCCGCAAAGCGCCGGTCTTCCCGGGTTTGAGGCGTCCGATGCAATGCCCGGTCCCGGGTCCATTCCGGCGGATTGGTGTCGATGCGGAACATCCGGCCAAGCTTGTCGAAAACCTGGGGCAAACTTCCCGTCACTGAAGAAGAAGAGCGGAAGCAGGCATTTGCGGCAAAACCTTGCCGTTCAAATGAATCTCATCGAAAATTCCGTCTATCCGAGGGGAGGGATGCAAGCCATGTCGTACGAATTGATATCAGGCGACAACCACATCGACCTGACCTACTGCCCGCCCGAGCTGTGGTCGGATGCGGCGCCGGCGAAGTGGCAGGCGACGGCGCCGCGCTGCGAGGAACGCGATGACGGGCTGCACTGGATCGTCGACGGCCAGGACAAGGGCATGTGGAACGGTGTCGGGCCCGGCTTTCTGAAATACCAGAAGGGCTCATTCGGCCACATCGACGAGATGAAAGAGGCCGGCTTCGACTGGGACAACCGGCCGGGCGCCAAGCCACGGCCGACCACGCCCGAGCTTCGGATCGCCGACCTCGACCGTGACGGGCTCGATGCCGAGATCGTTTACGGCTGCCTGATGATCAATGAAATGATCGACGACGGCGAGATGCGTCTTTGGGCCGACCAAGTCTACAACGACTGGGTCGCGGACTTCGCCAGCCGAGCGGACGCCAGCCGGGTATTCCCGCTCGCCATCGTGCCGAACCATGATCCGAAGGCGGCAGCGGCCGAGGTCAGGCGCTGCGCCAAGCTCGGGCTCAGGGGCGGCGATCTCGCTTTCAAGCGGATGTCGTTGCCGCTCTGGCACCACGACTGGGATGCGCTGTGGGAGGCAGCGGCGGAATGCAGCTTCCCGATCTCCTTCCACTCGACCGGTTTCAAGGCGCTGCGCGCGCCCGACACGCCGGAGATGGCGGAGGCCTATTTCACCGAGCATCGGCTCGTGCGCTCAGCACTTTTCCAGCTCGACACCATGGAGGTGCTGGTCTCGCTGCTGGCATCAGGCGCCTGCGAGAGATACCCGGACTTCAACTTCGTGCTTGGCGAGTCGGGCGTCACTTGGCTGCCCTACGTCTTCGACCGGCTCGACACCGAATACCACGACCGGGCGCAGAGCCTCGGCTTCAAGCTGAAGCCGAGCGACTACTTCCGCCGCCAGGGCTACGTCACCTACCAACAGGACCAGCACTTGGAGCCGATCGTGCCGCTGATCGGCGAGGACAACATCATCTGGGGCGCCGACTATCCGCACCCGGACTGCCTGTGGCCGGAATCCAGGAAGATCCTCGACCGGAACCTTTCTGGCTTCTCGCCCTCGGTCCGGCGCAAGATCACGCGCGACAACGTGGCCCGTCTCTACGGCTTGAACTGACCGCGCACGCGACGGGTCGCCGAACGCTCTCAGGACCCGTCGGCGGCCGGCTCGAACGTCAAGGCCAGGCCGTTGTTGCAGTAGCGCAAGCCCGTGGGCTTGGGGCCGTCCTTGAAGACATGGCCCTGATGGCCGCCACAGCGCGCGCAATGATACTCGGTGCGCGGAATGAACAGCACGTAATCGGTCCTGGTTTCGACTCGGCCCTCGATGACATCGTAGAAGCTCGGCCACCCGGTGCCGCTATCGTACTTCTTCGAGGATTCGAACAACGCCAACTCGCAACCGGCGCAGTGATACGCACCCTCTCGTTTCTCGTTGTTGAGGGCGCTGGAATAAGGCCGTTCGGTCCCGTCTTCTCGTAGAATCGCGAACTGCTCGGGCGTGAGCCGCTGTTGCCATTCCTGTCGGCTCAACACGAGCCGCTCGAACGATTTCGTCCACGCGCGCCCGATACCGGAAAGGGCGGCGCCGGTGCCCAGCGCCAGGATGGTGAAGAAACGACGTCTCGTGAGCTGCATGCCCCTATCCTCCTGCAGTGGTGCGGCCAATGCCTGCTTCCCAGCAATGTTGATCGCGGCGAAAGCAAGCTCAAGACGACAGCACCTCAAGTTCTCGTGAGGGCCTAAGACGAAATCCATGCTCGCCACGCGAGCCGCGTGGCGTCTGCGATGGCCCCGGGGCGGTCCGCGGCCGTGTCAGCCGGCAGCTCAGCCCCTAAGCCGTCGGTCGAAGAGCTCGAACAGGCGTTCCCAGTGGCGCTCGCCGGCGGCCTTTCGGTAGACCGGCCGTTCGGCGAAGGCGAAGCCGTGCTCGGTCTCGGGATAGACCTCGATGCGGTGCGCCACGTCGGCCGCCTGCAGGACGCCGGGCAAGTCGTCGAGGACCGATTGCGGCACGTAGGGATCGTCCGAGGCGAAGGCGAGATAGAGCTCTCCGGCGATCTTGTCCGCGGCCAGGTGGGGCGAATCCTCGGCCTCGGTGATGATGCCGACGCCGTAGTAGGAGGCGACGGCGGCGAAGTCGTCCGGATAAGCGGCGGCCACGGCGACCACGAACTGCCCGCTCATGCAGTAGCCGACTGAGCCGATGGCGCCGTCGGCGGCCGCCGCTTCGCCTCGAATGAAACTCAGCATCGGCCTCGTGTCGGCGACGATGCGGGCGTTGGTGAGCGTGCGCATTACCTCGAACATCTTCTCGCGCTCGGCTTCGTCGTCCCGGATCCGGGTGCGGTCGAAGCCGTAGCTGCCCTCGCGGCCATTGCGGTAGTAGAGGTTGGGCAAGACGACGAAATAGCCCACCGTGCCCATGCGCCGCGCCATGTCGCGCAGCTCCTCGCGGATCCCGGGGGCGTCCATGTACATCACCACGGCCGGGAACGGCCCACCCTCTTCCGGATGGCAGACGAAGGCGTCCATGGTGCCGTCGTCGGTTGGCATGTCGATCTCAAACTCGCGCATGGCCTGGCCTCCTGCTTCCCCTGACCACGCCTACTCTGAAGCAACCCGGTCGCGGCAGCAATCGGCGCCGGCTTCCGGCATTGCCTTCGGCACTGTTTTCGGCCGAAAATCCGAGCGCATGCTGGGTAGGGTGGGCGCCGACGGCGGCATCGTCGCGCGCACCGCGAATGGGGAAATGACCGATGCAACCGACAATTACGCCGCTCGACGCCTCGCTCGGCGCCACCATCACCGATATCGATCTCGCCGCCATGGACGACGACACCTGGAGGCTGGTCGAGGAGGCGTTCCACGAATATGGCCTCTTGGTCTTTCCGGGCCAGAGCTTGAGCGACGAAGCGCAGGTCGCCTTCGCCGGCCGCTTCGGCGATATCGAGCTGTTGCGCGACGACCCCGAGGCCAAGGCGGTCCAGATCAGCAACCAAAAGCCGGACGGCTCGGTCCTGAAGCCGGAAGAGCATCGCTACCAGGCCTTGCGCGGCAACGAGGGCTGGCACACCGACAGCTCCTACATGCCGCTGGCGGCCAAGGCCTCGGTGCTGTCGGCGCAAGTGGTGCCGCCGGCGGGCGGCGAGACCGAGTGGGCCGATATGCGGGCTGCCTACGACGCCCTCGACGATGAGACCAAGGAACGGATCGAGGACCTTTCGGCCCATCACTCGCTCTACCAGAGCCAAGCCAAAATCGGCCACATGGTCGAGACCGGTGCGGGCTACGGCTACCACGACAAGGGCGCGCCGCTCCGCCCCTTGGTGAAGACCCACCCCGTCACCGGCCGCAAATCGCTTTTCATCGGCCGCCATGCCTACCGGATTCCAGGGATGGACGACGCAGAGGCGCAGGCGCTCTTGGACGAGCTCTTGGACTTCGCTTGCCGGCCGCCCCGCACCCACGCCCACCCCTGGCGGCCGGGCGACGTCATCATCTGGGACAACCGCTGCGTCCTGCACCGGGCCCGGCCTTACGACTACGGCGAAGCACGGGTCATGCGGCACACTCGCGTCGCCGGCGATCCCCAAACCGAGATCGCCACGACCGGTCGCGACGAGCGGGCCAGCGGCTTCCAGCCCTCGGCCTCGAACCGGTAGACCGTTTTCGACATTGGCTGCACCACCCGCTCCTCCGTCCCAACCACCCATAGATTGGTACCCTCGGGGTGGTTGGGACGGGGGAGCGGGTGGCCCGGCGTTTCGACGCAAGTCGAACACCGACAACGCCTCAGGCTGATTTCCCCATAGGCCGCAGTCGCTTAGGCCGACGCTCTTGATCGATCCGAGGGCTAGCGCCGAAAATGGTGGATCGACCCCCTAAGGGAGACGTTCGCCCATGCCATCCGCCCCGACCGCTTCCGGCCCCGCCCAACGTTTCGATGCCGTCGTCATCGGCGCCGGTGTCGCCGGACTTTACGCTCTGCATCGCTTGCGCGACGACCTCGGCATGACGGTCGCGGTGCTGGAAGCCGGCACCGGCGTTGGCGGCACTTGGTACTGGAACCGCTATCCGGGCTGCCGCTGCGACGTCGAGAGCCTGGAGTACTCCTACTCCTTCGACGACGAGCTGCAGCAGGAATGGTCCTGGCCCGAGCGCTACGGCAACCAGCCGGAGATCCTGGACTATCTCGAGCACGTCGCCGATCGCTATGACCTGCGCCGCGACATCCGCTTCGAGACCCGCGTCACCCAGGCCACCTACGACCGCACCGCCAACCTCTGGACGCTCCGTACCGAGGCGGGCGAGGCGTACGCCGCACCCATCTGCATCATGGGCACCGGCAACCTCTCGACCCCCCGGGTCCCGGACTTCCCCGGCCTCGATAGCTTCCGGGGCCAGACCTATCACACCGGCCTCTGGCCGCATGAGGACGTGGACTTCACCGGCCTTCGCGTCGGCGTCATCGGCACCGGCTCGTCGGGCGTACAGAGCATCCCGATCATCGCCCGCCAAGCCAAGCACCTGACCGTCTTCCAGCGCACCGCCAACTTCGTCCTGCCGGCCCAGAACGGGCCGATGGACCGGGACCGCGAGGCCCGGCACAAGGCGGGCTACGCGACAAGCCGCCGGGCCGCCTTCGATACGCCCTTCGGCATCGCCGGCTACCCGCCGCCGACCCAATCGGCGCTGGAGGCGAGCACGGCAGAGCGCCAGGCGAAGTACGAGGAGAAATGGGCCGAGGGCGGCTCGATCAGCTTCCTCTACAGCTACAACGATCTCTTGACCAACCAAGCCGCCAACGACACCGCGGCCGAGTTCGTGCGCGGCAAGATCCGCGCACTTGTCGACGACGCCCAGACGGCGGAGCTGTTGTGCCCCAACGACCACCCGATCGGCACCAAGCGGTTGATCCTCGACACCGGCTATTACGAGACTTACAACCGCGACAATGTCGCCCTCGTGAACGTCCGCAAGGCGCCGATCGAGACGATCACGGCCAGCGGCCTGCGCACCGCCGAGGCCGAGTACGAGCTGGACGCCATCGTCTTCGCCACCGGCTTCGATGCCATGACCGGCGCCCTCGCCGAGATCGATATCCGCACCAGCAACGGCCAGGTGCTCGAGGACGACTGGAAGGACGGCCCCCAAACGATGCTGGGCCTGATGTGCGCCGGCTTTCCCAACATGTTTATGGTCACCGGCCCCGGCAGCCCCAGCGTGAAGAGCCAGATGATCCTCTCCTGCGAGCAGCACGTGAACTGGATCACCGATTGCCTCCGCCACATGGCCGCCAATCGCATCGCCGCCATCGAGCCGACGGCCGAAGCGCAAGCCGACTGGACCCGGCATGTCGGCGAAGTCGCGGACGCGACCCTCTATCCGCTGGCGAACTCCTGGTACATGGGCGCCAACATCCCCGGCAAGCCACGCGTCTTCATGCCCTATGTCGGCGGTGTGCAGAACTACACCCGCCGAATCGACGAGGTGGCGGCGGCGGACTACGAGGGCTTCGTCATGACGCCCCGGACCCAGCCAGCCGACCGCGAGGCCGCCGTCGCCGGTGACGACTGAGCCGCGGACCTACGGCGAGCACGCCTCGGACCCGTCGCGACCCATGGCGATCGACCTCAGAAGCGATTTCCTGGCCCGACCGACGGCGGCGATGGTCGAGGCCATGGTCGATGCGGCCAGCCGCCAGCCTGGCTTCGACGTCCGCGAGGACCCGGTGGTCTCGCGGCTGGAACGGCTCGCGGCCGAGACCATCGGCAAGGCGGACGCGCTCTACTGCCCGACCTGCATGATGGCGAACCAGATCGCCATCCACCTCCATTGCCGGCCGGGCGAGAGCTTCATCACCGAAGAGAGCGCGCACGTCATGACCTCCGAGGCGGCGGCGGCGGCCAGCCTGACCGGCGCCATGCCGCGGCTGGTGGAGAGTCGGGCCGGCCGCCTGGACCCCGCAGCCCTGGAGGCGGCGATCTCGGCCGGCGACGCGCTGCGATCCCGGACCGCCATGGTGCTGATGGAGAACACCCACGTCCGCTCCGGCGGCACCGTCATGGACATGGCGGCGATGGAGGAGATCGCCGCCGTCGCCCGGCGCCACGAGGTGCCTGTGCATCTCGACGGCGCCCGGGTCTTCAACGCCGCCGTCGCACTGGGCCATCCGGCGGCGGCACTGGCGGCGACGGCGACGACCGTCTCCTTCAACCTCAACAAGGGCCTCGGCGCGCCGTAGGGCGCGATCCTCGCCGGGCCGGCGCCACTGATCGCCGAGGCGACCCGGGTCCGGCAGATGTTCGGCGGCGGCTGGCGCCCGGCGGCGATCCCCGCCGCTGCCGGCATCGTCGCGTTGGAGAGCATGATCGACCGCCTGGCCGACGACCACGCCAACGCCCGCCGCCTGGCCCAGGGTCTGGCCGGCCTCGACGGCCTCGCCGTCGACGTTGCGGCGGTGGAGAGCAACATCGTCCTGGTCGACGTCCTGGTTGAAGGCCTGGACGCCGCCAACCTCGCCGCCCGCCTCGCCGAGCGCGAGGTCCTCGTCCTCCCCTTTGGCGAGCGCCGGCTGCGCTGCTGCACCCACCACGAGATCACGCCCGCCGACGTCGACGCCGCCATCGCCGCCTTCGCCCGGGCACTCGAGACCTAGGCAGTGGCCGAGGCCAGCGCCTCGAGCAGGGCGTCGATGTCGCTCGCCTCGTTGTAGAGCGCGGCCGAGACGCGCAGCCAATCGGCGTCGTCGATCCTGTTGAGGGAGACCACCACGTCATGCGTCTGGTCGAGAGCGACGGCGCGCTCGCGCGTGCTCGGCGACGGCGGCCCCGGCAGGCGGACGGCCGCCATGGCGCCCATCAACTCGGGCGGGCCACTCGGCTCGGTGCCGAGCGCGCCGGCAAGCCTGTCGGCCATCAGACAGGCGAGGTCGTGGCTGCGGGCGCGCAAGGCGGCACCACCCTGGCTCTCGTGCCAGTCCAGGGCGCTGGCGGCCGTCAGCCAGGCGGTGGGATCGCGGGTCCCGATCCAGTCGAACTCCGCCGTGTAGCCCGATTGGTAGCCGTGCGAGATGACCACTGGGTGGGTGGCGGCCTGCCGTTCGGGCGCGGTCCAGAACAAAGCGCATCCGCGCGGCGCATAGAGCCATTTGTGCGCGTTGCCGACGTACCAGTCGGCGCCGATCGCCGCGACCTCGATCTCGACCATGCCCGGCCCGTGGGCACCGTCGACGAAGCAGGCGACGCCTTTCTCTCGCGCCAGCGCCGCGATCCGGGCCACCGGCAGGACGAGGGCGGACCGCGAGGTCACGTGATCGACGAAGACGGCGCGGGTGTTCGGCCGGATCGCCGTCTCGAAGGCGTCGAGCACCTGGTCCGCGTGCGCCAAGGGAACCGGCAGCGCCAGCTCTTCCACCTCGACGCCCCAGCGGCCGGCCCGGTGACGCAAGGTCTGGCGCACCGCGTTGTAGATCTCCGTCGTCGCCAAGACATGGTCGCCGGTGCTGAGCGCCAGGGCGGGGATCGCCGCGTTCGCCCCTTGGGTTGCGTTCTCGACGAAGACCCAGTCCTCAGCCCGGCCGCCGAAGGCCTCGGCCACCCGCGCCGCCGTCTGGCGCAAGAGCCCGGGCAGCCCGCGAAAGAGGCCGGTCGGATTGGCCTCAAGGCGCGTTCGCCACCGGTCCTGGACCTCGGCCAGGACGTTCGGCACCGCCCCGAAGGAGCCGTGGTTCAGATGCACCTTGGCGGGGTCGAGCGCGAAGTCCTTCAGACGCGCATGCCCATAGACGGGCTCGGACACCATGCCTCTCCTGCCTCCCCGGACGCTCACGATACCGTCGACTCGGCTGCGGATACTGCAGCATAAGCGCCGCCGCTTGTCATCGGGGCTTCTCGATGCCCCCGCTTCGGCTATCATTCGCCACGTCAGCAACGGCGCGAGGGGAGGTCTGATGGCGCAAGTTCGGGTCGGTTTCGTCGGCGACAGCATCACCAACGGGACGGGCGACGAGACCCTTCTGGGTTGGACCCTCCGCCTGGGCCAGGCCGAGCGGGCCGCCGGCCACGAGGTCACGGTCTACAACTTAGGGGTCCGCGCCGATACCTCCGAGATGGCCGCAGGCCGCTGGCAGGCCGAATGCGCCGCTCGGCTGCCGGCGGCCTACGCCTGCGCGACCGTCTTCGCCCTCGGCATCAACGACGCCGCGCACGAAAAGAGCGCCGAGAGGGACGGCCGCCGGGTGCCGCTGGAACGCTCCGTCGAGACCATCGCGGGCATGGTGACGGCGGCCAAGGCCTTCGGCCCGGTGCTCTGGGTTGGCCCGACCCCGATCGAGGAATCCTTCATGCCGGTCTCGCCCAACCCCGGCCTGGAATTCAGCTTCGAGAACCGCATCATCGCCGACTACGGCCAAGCCTACGCGGCGCGGGCGGCGGAGCTGGAAATCCCCTACCTCGATCTCTTCGGCCCCTTGCAGGACGACCCGGCCTGGTTCGCCCTCTTGGCCAAGACCGACGGCCTGCACCCCAATGCCGAAGGCTATGAGAAGATGGCCGCCCTCATCGGTGCCTGGCCCGCCTGGCGGGCGCTCTTGGACTAGGCAAGCGTCAGGCGCCGCCGGCGATAGCGTCCAGGACCGGCAGCAGGTAGCGGCGAAAGGCCTCCGGGTTCTCCGACATCGGGAAATGCCCCATGCCGGGCATGACTTCGAAGTGGACGGCACGAATCGCGTCTGCCAGCTCTCGGCCCATCTCGGGCGTGGCGGAGACGTCGTACTCGCCGCTCAGGAGGTAGATCGGGCAGGCATCGGGGCCGAGGCCGCCGCCGATCCGGTTGCGCAGGTCGCCGTCGACGAAATAGTAGTGCAGATCGCCCAGGAAGACGCCGGGCCCGCCCTGCATATAGTGCCACATGGTCTCCCAGCGCTCGGCATTGGGCGACTGCGGCGCGATCATGCCGGCCATCGAGGCGCCGGCGGTCTTGCCGCCGTGCACGTCGGGGCGATGCAAGGCGTCCAGCGGATCGGCCTCGGCGTAGAGGGCCGATTGCAGGCCGATCGCGGCGCGGAACTCGCTGCCGTGGCGGAGCGCCAGGTGCAGCACCGCCCGGCCGCCGATCGAGCAGCCCATCACCACCGGATCGACCAGGCCCAACGCCGCCTTCACCGCCATGACGACGGCGAGATAGCCGTCCGTAGTCAGCCGGTAGACCTCGGCCTCGAAGCCCGGCGGCGGCGAGGACTTGCCGTGCCAGGGCAAATCGAAGGCAATGACCCGAAAGCGGCCAGTGACGGCCGGATCGTTCAGGAGGGCGCGGAACTGGCGGCCGTCGGCGCCGGCGGTGTGCAGGCAGAGGAGCGGGATGCCCTCGCCTGCCTCCTCGAAGTAGAGGCGGTGCGGCCGGTCCTCGATGTCGAGGCGCAGGTAGCGGCCGGTCACCGGCTCAATCACGGGCGCACCCAGCGGCGGTGGTGCTGCCGGGGGCTCGGAGAGCCCGAACAGGAGCTCCAGCAGCAAGAGGTTCTGGTGGAATTTCAGGTAGTCGCCGCTGACCTCCAGGTTCCCGGTCCGGCGCATCGCCGTCAGGGTCTGGAAGCCGGGCCCGGGCTCGGGGCCCAAGAACTCGCGCCAGGCCTCGGCGCTGGCGGCGAAGACCAGATCCGGCTCGCCGTCGGGCGGTGTCGCCGTGACGGCGACCCGATCGCGGCCGATCATCGCATATTCGCGGGCCCCGTCGGCCCGGATCTCGATGGCGAGGTCGCCGAAGCCGCAGTGAAGCGCGATATTCGGGGTGGCGTCCGCTCGATCCGCTAAGAATTCGAACATCTCCGTTCCTCGAGCCTCCGTTGCCGCCGCCGTCGCTCCGCCTCGGCCGACTCTGCCCAATCGCTCCGCCAACGGCAACGGCCACCGAACTCGTGGCGTGGTATCGAAGGCCCGATCGGGGGTAGACTCGAGACCCTGTCTGGCGAAGGCGAGAGAAGAGGAGGGGTTGGGCGATGCGCAAATGGAAGGCTCGTCTCGCACTGTCGCTGCCGGTCCTGGTTCTGGCGCTTCCCGCCTTGGCCCAGGGCGATCCGAACGCGGCGCGGGGGGTCGTCGTCGAGCACTGCATCGCCTGCCACGAGGTCCCCGGCTACAAGCCCGACCGCGCGCGGCCTTCCGTCGAGGCGCCCGCCTTCCAGGAGATCGCCGACGATGCCGAGACCTATACGCGGAGCCGCCTCGAGGACTTCCTGCGCCGGCCGCACCACCCGATGACGGAGTATTTGCTGTCGCCCAGGGACATCGACAACCTGATCGCCTTCATCGAGGGCCTGCGCAAGAATTAGCGCGGACGGCTCGATGTTAGCCGGGGCGCTCGCGCCGCGGGTCGAGGCGGACGATGATCAACGTCAGCACGACGGCGGCGACCACCAGGCCGAGCGCGGTGAAGAGGCTGTCGAGCAGCGCCGGCCGCAATAGCAGCACCAACCCCAAGCCCAACATCATCAGGCCGGAGAGGAGCTTGAGCCGCCGGCTTTGGGCTTCGGTGAGCTTGCGGGAGCCGAGCGTCAGCGTGAAGCCGACGACGATGGCGAAGAGCGGCAGCACGTAGACGACGTTGTAGGCGGCGAGATAGCCGTAGTAGGCCGGCGCCGGCAGCTCGTGCAGGGTCAGGATACGGGTGAAGACGAGCGGAAACCCCGCCGTGCACAAGAGCTCATACGTGTTGGCCATGACCGCCAGCGCCACCGTGCCGGCCAGCATCGGCATGACGCCGGCAGCGCCCACCAGGCCGCGGACGCGCTGATAGAGGCCGGGCTTGGCGGTCTCCGGGATCTGGAGGCTGGGGCCGCGGCCCGGCCAGACATAGTCCTTCAGGTTGAGGACGGCGATCGCCACCGCCAGAGCGCCGGCGATCGTCGTCACCAGCGCCATCCGGCCGACGAGGAGGAAAAGGTTCAGCCAGGCGGCCATGAAGAGGAAATAGATCAGGCCCGAGACCAGGACGAAGACACCGCCGACGACCAGCATCCGGGGCCGGCTGCGGGCGTGCACCATCAAGCTCAAGAGGAACAGGAGGACGAAGAAGGCGCACGGGTTGAAGGCATCGAGGCCGCCCAGAAGGACCGTCAGGAGCGGCAGCGACAAGTCCGCGGGCGCCACCTCGCCGAGCCAGGGCAGGCGCAGCGGCGGCGGCGCTGGGCTCGCTGCTGTTTCGGTCGGCACACCGCTCACCGCACGATCCGGGCCGAGACGGCGATGGCACGCCGTCAGCTGTTGGCGAAGGTAGGCGCCAGTCGTCTCCGCCTCGTCATAGCCGACGAAGCCGCCGCCGCAGAACATGAAGGCGGGCACGAGGCCGCCCTTCCATCCCAACGCACGCGCCATTTCAACGTACCGCCGTGCGTTCTCGGGCTCGGTCGAAACCTCGAGGCGGTGCACGGTCAGCCAGGCGTGCTCTTCCGCCAGACGGGCGACGAAGGGCTCGGCCCGACGGCAGTGCGGGCAATCGACCGACCAGAAGAAATAGAGGTCGATCGCCAGCGCGCCCTTGTCGTCGCGGTGCGACCAGACGATCTCCGCCGGCCCCGTTGCTTGCGCCGCCGCCGCCGAAGGCGTGCCGAGCGCCACCGCCAGCCAGGCCAGCGCCGAGGCGAGGCCGACAAGCGCGGCGGGCATTCGCACCACTCCTGCGCCTGGCCGTCTCAACCGGCCTCGCCGACGTGGTCGTGCCCCAGATGCCAGAACTTCTCCATGTAGAGGAAGGTGAAGGAGGCCGACCAAGTGATCATCAAGAGGCCCGTCAGGGCCTCGACGCCGGTGATGATCCGCATGCCCGCCAGCGGATAGATGTCGCCGAAGCCGAGCGTCGTGTAGCTCGCCATCGAGAAGTAAAGGAAGTCGCCGAAGGCGCCGCCGTCGACCTGCCCCGCCAAAGATCCGATGCCGGCCACCTCGACCGCCAGGAACATGCCGATCCCGAACAGCACGATCTCGACGATGTGGGTCACGATGATGGCCAGCATGACGATCGCCATCCTGAGGCGCACGCGTATGGGCGGCTGCAGCTCCTCGACATGGGCCGCCAGCAGGCGCAGAGCCTCGTAGTGGATGACGACGGTGACGACGACGAGCACCAGCGTGATGAGCCAGGGCATGACCATGGGCGAACCTCCTGAAGTGTGCCGAGCGCGATCCGGGTAGCCAGACGCCGAGGCACCGCGGATTCCACCCCTCGCTGCCCCGGAGCGGTAGCACACTCGCTCGTCGAACGCGACGTGGCGCGCGATTTCCCCTGTCCGGCGGCCGAATCTGCAATAGACTCCAAGCCATGCGCGATCCAATCCGGGTGTTGCTCCTCGGGACCGGGCAGATGGGCTCCGGGATGGCGCGCCACGTCGTCGCCACACCGGGGCTGGAACTCGTCGGCGCCGTCGCCAAGCGGCAGAGCCGAGCCGGCTCCGACATAGGCCGCGCCGTCGGCCTCGACCGCGACCTCGGCTTACATATCGACTCCGACCTACCGGCCGCGGTTCAACGGCTCAGACCGGAAGTCGCCCTACAGGCGACCTGCTCCCGGCTCGACGATGCCTGGCCCGAGATCGCCGTGCTGCTGGGCCACGGCGTCTCGGTGGTCTCGATCGCCGAGGAAATGGCCTATCCGGCCTACCGCTCGGCCGAGATCGCAACCCGGATGGACGACTTGGCGCGCGCCAACGGCGCTGCCGTCGTCGGCACCGGCATCAACCCGGGCTTCGTCCTGGACCTGCTGGTCATCGCGCTGACGGGGGCCTGTCTTCGGGTCGATTCCATCACGGCGAGCCGCGTCAACGACCTCTCGGCCTATGGGCCGACGGTGCTGGCGGCACAGGGCGTGGGCCTGACGCCCGAGGCCTTCGAGGCCGGCCTCGCGGACGGCACGGTCATCGGTCATTTCGGCTTTCCGGAATCGATCTCCATGATCGCCGCCGCCCTCGGCGTCGAGATCGATCGTATCGAGCAGACGGTCCAGCCCATCGTCTCGGAGGTCCTGCGCGAGACCCCCTTCGTCACGGTGGCACCGGGCCAGGTCGCCGGCAGCCGGCATGAGGCCGTCGGCTACCGGGCGGGACGGCCGTTCGTCACGCTGGTGCATCCCCAACAGGTCCGGCCCGAGCTCGCCGGGGTCGAGACCGGCGATTGCATCGAGATCGCGGGCGAGCCCGAGATCCGTCTCGCCGGCAGCCCGGAGATCCCGGGCGGCAGCGGCACGATCGCCCTCGCCGTCAACATGATCCCGCGCATTGCCGCCGCGCCGCCGGGGCTCTACACCATGGCCGAGCTGCCGGTGCCGGCGGCGTTGCCGGGGCCGGTCGGAGGGGTGGCGCGTCATGCCTGAGCGGCTGGTCGAGGGCACCTGGGTGGAAATCCACGCCGTGGTCTTGGCCGCGGGCGCACGAGCACCGCAGGTGCCGGCGGATACCGCCCAGCTGCCGCTCGAGCTGCGGGCCAAGGGGTTCCTCGTCGCGGCGGCCGAGATCGGCGCCGAGGCCGAGATCGAAACGGTGACCGGGCGCCGCCTCTGGGGCAGGCTGGCCGAAGCCAACCCGCCCTACGCGCACGGTTTCGGCCAGCCGCCGCCGGAGTTGCTGACAATCGGCAGCGAGGTCCGCGCCATCCTGCGCCAGCGGGGCGAGGACAGATGAGCGGGGCGGGCGACTATGCTTCGGTGATGGCCCGGCGGGCCGAGATCGTCAAGCAGTCGGCGGGGCTCGACTACGAGCAATATGCCACCGGCCGGCTCGCTTTCGACTACGAGCGCCTGCTGGCCGATACCGGCTACGGCATCGAGAGAACCCGCACCGTGCAGGCGGCGACGGCGGTCGGCGACACGCCGCTGGTCGAACTCGACAACATCACCGCGCTCGTGCGCGCGACCGCGCCCGCGGGCAAGGGTGCCCGCATCTTCCTAAAAGACGAGGCCCAGAACCCGTCCGGCTCGTTCAAGGACCGGCGGGCCTCGCTCTCCGTCCACGAGGCCAAGGCCCGCGGCTTCGCCGGCGTCGCCGCCGCCACCAGCGGCAACTACGGCGCCGCCGTCGCCTCGCAAGCGGCCAAGGCGGGGCTGCGCTGCATCGTCGTCCAGGAGGCCTTCGACAGCGCCGGTATCGCCCAGCCCGAGATCGCCGAGAAGACCCGGGCTTGCGAGGCCTATGGCGCCGAAGTCGTGCGCCTCTCGGTGGGGCCGGAGCTCTTCTACGTCTTCCTCCGGGTGCTGGAGGAAACCGGCTACTTCAACGCCTCTCTCTACACGCCCTTCTCGGTCCGCGGCATCGAGACCTTGGGCCATGAGATCGCGACCGAGGTCAAGGCGCGGACCGGGTGCTTTCCCGACACCGTGCTGGCGACGCACGCCGGCGGCGGCAACGTTACCGGCACCGCCCGCGGCTTGCTCGCCGCCGGGGCGAGCGAGACCGCCATGATCGCCGCCAGCGTCGACCTCACAGGGCTTCACATGGCCTCGGACCGGGACTTCAACGCCAAGTCCTTCACCACCGGCCACACCGGCTTCTCAATGCCCTTCACCACCTGGCCCGACCGGGCCGACGTGCCCCGCAACGCCGCCCGGGCGCTCCGCTACATGGACCGCTTCGTCACCGTATCCCAGGGCGAGGTCTTCTACGTCACTCAGGTTCTGGCGGAGCTCGAGGGCCTGGAGCGGGGGCCGGCCGGCAACACCTCGCTCGCCGCGGCTTTCGCCCTCGCCCGCGATCTGGACCAGGACAAGATCGTCGTCGTTCAGGAGACCGAGTACACCGGCGCCGGCAAGCATCCGATCGCGCAGTTGAACCTCGCCAAGCGCCTCGGCATCGAGGTCGTGCGCGGCGATCCCGCCGACAACGTGCCGGGCCGGCGCATCGTCATCCCCCGCCACCCGGCGGAGATCCGCGCCCGAGAGGTCGACCTTGACGACGTGCGCCGCTCCTATCTCAAGAACGCCCTCGCCGCCTTGCCAGAGGGCGCCGGCCCGGAGCCCGAGGACATCGCCTTCCTGGCCGCCGAGACCCGAACGTCAACCGACTATGTGGAGGAAGCCCTCGATGCGCTTGCATGAAAGAGCGGATGACTTCGAGCGCCGCCGTGGCGACCTGGCCGCGCTCTCCGACGAAGCCTTGGAGACTCGGTTCTGGGAGTTGGTCGACCAGATCGTCGCCCCCCTGATCGCCGAGGCGCGCACCCACACCTCGCCTTCCATCGAGCGCTCGGTGCTGCTGCGCATGGGCTTCTCCAGCATCGAGGCCAAGGCGCTGGTCGACGGCCTCGCCGAGCGGGGACTTCTCGGAGAAGGCGCCGGGCGTCTGCTGCTGGAACTGGCCGAGACCGAGGAGATCACGGTGCGCGAGGCCGGCGAGGCCCTCATCGACGGCCGCCTCTGGGAGGCGCTCAGCCCATGAAGCTCGACCCCGACAAGCCCCTCGACATCGCGGAGGTGCTGAGAGACCTGGACACCTACCGCCCCCGCCGCAAGGGCTGGGTCTGGCGCCGCCGGGTCGCGGACCAGGAGATCGGCCCCTTCGTCTATCGCGACAGCGCCGAGGGCCTGGCCCGCTCGGTGCCGCTGCCGGCGGCGCATGCCTTCGACGACATCGACCCTCAGTGCGATTTCGCCATCACCACCGAGATCGCCTCGGGCCGCTTCGAGGACGATCTCCGGCGAATGCGCATGGCCGCCTGGCACGGCGCCGACCACATCATGGTCATCCGCACAACCGGCCAGTCTCACATCGACGGCCTGATCGAGGGCACGCCCGAGGGGGTCGGCGGCATCCCCGTCACCCGCAAGCAGATCCGCGCCACCCGCAAGGCGCTGGACGCGATCGAGGACGAGGTCGGCCGGCCGATCGACTTCCACTCCTACGTCAGCGGCCTTGCCGGGCCCGACATCGCCGTCCTCTTCGCCGAGGAGGGCGTCAACGGCGCGCATCAAGACCCGCAGTACAACACCCTCTACCGCGGCATCAACGTGCACCGCTCCTTCGTCGACGCGGCCGAGGCCAAGCGGATATTGGCGGATGCCGGCATCCTGCAACTGGACGGCGCCCACAACGCCAACGCCACCGCCAAGCAGGCCTGGAAGGTGACGCCCGAGCTCCTGGTCCAGCACGCCGTCAACACGGCCTACTCGCGCGCCGCCGGCATGCCGGACGATCTGATCGCGCTCTCCACGGTGCCGCCGCCGGCACCGCCGGCGCCCAAGCTCCGCCTCGACCTTCCTTATATGGTGGCACTCCGCGACCTCTTCGCCGGCTGCAGGTTCCGCGCCCAGCAGAACACCCGCTACATGATGGCCGATACAGCCGAGGCGACGGTGACGCATGTGCTCGACACGCTGCTGTCGCGCCTCACCTCGGCCGATATCCAGAGCACCATCACCCCCGACGAGGGCCGCAACATCCCCTGGCACTACAACAACGTCGCCGGCGTCAACGCGGCCCGGCAGACGCTGATGGGCGTCGACGGCTTGGCCGACGTCGTCGAGGTCCGCCGTGACGCGCCGGCGGTGAAGGAGGCGGCCCGCGAGATCAAGGAGCGCGCCGTCCTCTTCCTGGAAGAGATCATCGCTGAGGGCGGCTACTACGCCGCCGTGGCGGCGGGCCAGTTCGTCGACTCAGGGTTCTTCCCCGAGCGCCGTGGCGACGGCATCGTCCGCGACGCGGAAGGCGGCGATGCCGCCGGCACGGTGGTGCCGCGCGCGCCCGGCTACGGGGCGCCCGTCTGCAGCCACTTCGGCGACAACGTCTATGCCGAAGCCGAGGACAAGGCGTGCGATGCCTACGGAGGCTGCACGCTCTGCGATCCGGGCAAGATCCGCTATATCGACGAGGTCGACGATGAGGACACCGTCGCGCACCGCCTCGAGGTGCCGCTCGCCGAGCGCGCCCAGGGCCTGATCCGGCCCGAGGTCGAGAAGCACGGCGACGGCATCGTCTGCGTCACCCTCTTCGTCCCCGCCGAACCCCGCATCGCCGAGGCCGCCGCACTGGAGATGGCAAGGGTCATGGGACTGCAAGCGCCGGAGGTCATCAGCCGCCGCGTCATGCACCCGGCCGAGGGCAGCGTCTTCGAGGTCAAGGGCCGGCTCGACGTCGCCTTGAAGGCGGACGCGCTGTCGCTGCCCGAGACGCCAGAGCCATTGCCGGAGGCCGAGATCGAGGACTGGGTGCGCCGCCACGAGGTCAATATCGTTGCCGCCACGGTGGGCGAGGACGAGCACTCCGTCGGCCTGCACGAGATCCTCGACATCAAGCACGGCGGCATCGAGAAGTACGGCTTCCTTTGCCACGACCTCGGCACCTCGACGACGCTGTCGGCCCTGCTCGACGCCGCCGAAGCGACGGGCGCCCGCGCCATCCTGATCTCGACCATCGTCACCCACGGCGGCGTGCACGAGCGCAGCATGCAGGCGCTGCACGACCTGGCGGTCCGCCGGGGGGTGCGCCAATCGCTGCTGCTGGTCGCCGGCGGCGCCATGGTGACCGACGATCTGGCCCGCGCCCACGGCATGGACGGGGGCTTCGGCCGCGGCACCACGGGACACGACGTCGCCAGCTTCCTCGTGCGCAAGCTCCACGCCATGCACAATCGGTGAGCCCCCGTGGAGACGCCTTCCCTCTCGATCGACCTCGACGCCATCGAGGCCAACGCCCGCGCCGTCGTCAGCTTGTGCGCCGAGCACGGCATCACGGTCACCGGCGTCACCAAGGGGGTCTGCGGCGACGCGGAGATCGCCCGGGCCATGCTCCGGGGCGGCATCGGATCGCTCGCCGACTCCCGGCTCGAGAACGTCGCCCGGCTTCGGGCCGGCGGCATCGACGTGCCGATCACGCTGCTGCGCCTGCCGCCGCTCAGCGCCGTCGCCGACGTGGTGACGGCGGTCGGCAGCAGCCTCAATTCCGAGCTAGCGGTCCTGGAAGGCCTCGCGCAAGCCGCGCAGCGCCGGGGCACGGTGCACGAGGTCGTCGTCATGGTCGACCTCGGCGACCTGCGCGAGGGGCTCTGGCCGGACGACGTCGTCCCCTTCGTCGCTCGGGCGACTGCGCTCCCCGGCATCCGCGTCGCCGGCCTCGGCACCAACCTCGCCTGCCTCGGCGGCGTCGCCCCCAGCGCCGACAACATGGCCCGGCTGGTGGCGCTGGCGGCAGAGATCGAGCGGAGCTGTCGCCTGACGCTCGATCTCGTCTCCGGCGTCAACTCCAGCGGCCTCGAACTGATGGCCACAGGCGCCATGCCGGCGCGCGTCAACCACGCCCGCATCGGCGAGGCGATCCTGCTGGGGCGCGAGACGCTGCATCGCCGGCCCTGGCCCGGCACCCGGCAGGACGCCTTCGAGCTCCGCGCCGAGATCCTCGAACGCAAGGCCAAGCCCTCCCTCCCCGTCGGCGAGCGGGCCGAGGACGCCTTCGGTCGCCGCCCCGCCTTCGAGGACCGGGGCGAGCGCGTCCGCGCCCTCCTCAACATCGGCCGCGAGGACGTCGACGTCGCCGGCCTGACGCCGCTCGATGCCGGCGTCGTCGTCCTCGGCGCCTCCAGCGGCTATCTGGTAGCGGACGTCACCGACGCGGACGCCGACGCCCAGGTCGGCGATGCGCTCGCCTTCCGGCCGAGCTACGGCGCCCTCCTCGCCGCCATGACCTCGGAGTACGTGAAGAAGCGGCCGATCCGGGGCGGCGCGCCTGTTGCGGCAGACGGAGGGCCAGCCTATGGCTGACGATGCGCATCCGACCGAGGCGTTGATCCACCTCGACCGCCTGACCCACAACATCCGCCTGCTTCAAGAAATCGCCGGCGGGCGGCCGCTCTGGCCCGCGATCAAGGCCAACGCCTACGGCCACGGGGCCGAGATCGTCGCCCGCCATCTGGTCGGGCTCGGCATCGACACTCTCTGCGTCGCCCACGTCTCCGAGGCCGCCGCGCTGCGCCGGGCCGGCATCGAGGCGGCCCTCATCACCCTCTCGGCGAGCCTACCGGCGCAAGCCCCGGCCATCGTCGCCACCGGCGTCGAGCCCACGGTCTGCACGGCCGAGACGGCAACCGCCCTCGCCGCCGAAGCGACACGCCAGGGGCGCGAGGTCGCCGTCCACCTCAAGGTCGACACCGGCATGGGCCGGGTCGGCATCCGGCCGGACGAGGTCCCGGCCTTTCTCGACCACTGCGACGGGCTCCCTAGTCTTCACGTCAAGGGCGTGATGAGCCACTTCGCCAGTGCCGACGAGGCCGACAAGACTTATTCGGAGGCCCAGACGAAACGCTTCCTCTCCGTCGCCGAGGCGGCACGGGCGCGTGGCGTGGCGCTCTGCCACTTGGCGAACAGCGCCGGCATCTTCGACTTGGCCCAATCGCACCTCGACGCCGTCCGCCCCGGCATCGCCATCTACGGCCTGGCGCCCTCAGGCGACATCGCCAACCCGCGCGTCGCCGAGCTCCGCCCGGTCCTCGACTGGACGAGCCGCATCACTTACCTGAAAGAAGTGCCCGCCGGCACCGGCCTCAGCTACGGCCACAGCTTCCACACCGAGCACCCCTCGCTGATCGCCACCATCCCCGTCGGCTACGGCGACGGCCTGCATCGCGGGCTCTCGAACCGCTGCTCGTTCCTCGTCCACGGCAGGCCCTGCCCCCAAGTCGGCCGCATCACCATGGACCAGAGCCTGATCGACGTCACCGCGCTGCGCGGTCAAGCCGCCCTCGGCGACGAAGTGGCGATCATCGGCCGTCAGGGCGAGGCGACCGCCACCGCCGACGAATTCGCCGCCACCCTCGACACCATCAACTACGAAATCGTCACCGCCATTGCCGCCCGCGTCCTCCGCCGCGCCGTCGACGGCATTGCTTGAGGCGAGCAATCGAACCGACCCGAGAGAAGGTGGACCTTGGTGTCTTTGCGAGCGAACGAAGAGAGCGTGGCAATCTAGGGGATCTCGATGGCATGCCTCGATTTCAAGGCTCATCACGCCGCTCCTGAATGGCCGCGCTCGCGTTGCTCGCTCGCCATGACGGCCGACCCATTGCGGCCTGGAAGCGAGCCGCTGCGCCTCGGGCCGGTCGGCGTGCTAAGGTGCCCCTGAGGCTGAACAAGTAGCAGAATCTCAGGGGCGAGGCCGATGCGGGGCGGGATGGGCGGGGCGTTGAAAGGGACACGGGCGGTGAGCGCGGCACTGGCGGCGGTCCTGGTGCTAGCGCTCGCCCACGCAACCCGGGCGGCCGAGCCCGCCCCGGCGCTGGAGGACCTCTTCGAGGCGGTGAACGGCTCGGTGGTGCTGGTCCGCACCTTCGAGCATATGCGGGTCGCCCGCGACGGCGTCGCCCTGGTGCCGGTGACGGACCTGGGCTCGGGCGTGCTGATCTCCAAGGCTGGCGACGTCTTGACCGCGGCGCATCTGGTGCAGGTCGCCGACGTGGTCCGGGTCGAGTTTGCCGACGGCACCGGGGTCGGCGCAAAGGTCGTCGCCTCCGACCCGGCGGCGGACTTGGCGCTTCTGCGCCTGGAGCGCGTACCCGAGGACGCCGTGATCGCGACGCTCGGCGATTCCGATGCCGTCCGGGTCGGCCAGCGGGTCGTCGTCATCGGCGCCCCCTACGGCCTCAGCCACAACCTGACCGTGGGCCACGTCAGCGCCCGCCATCCGCCGGGCACGCCCGGCCAGCCGCTCTTCTTCGCCGAATTGTTCCAGGCCGACGTCGCCATCCATCGCGGCAACTCCGGCGGGCCGATGTTCGACATGAAGGGCGAGGTGGTCGGCGTCGTCAGCTACATGCTGAGCCAGTCCGGCAGCTTCGAGGGCGTCGGCTTCGCCATCACCGCGAAGTCTATTCGCGAGCTGCTGCTGGAGCGCCGCTCGCCCTGGAGCGGCATCACCGTCTTGAGCCTCGACCCGACATTGGCCGAGATCCTGAACCTGCCACAAGCCTCGGGCTTGCTGGTCCAGCGGGTGGCGGCGGGCTCGCCGGGGGCACGCCTCGGCCTCCTGCCGAGCTACATGCCGGCCAGGATCGGCGATCGCGAGCTCCGGCTCGGCGGCGACATCATCCTCGAGGTCGACGGCATCACCGCCGGCACGCCTGAATCCTATGCCGAGCTCCGCCGCCACATCGCCGAAATCGAGACGGGCCAGACCATCACCGTCAAGGTGCTGCGCCAAGGCAAGATCATCGAGCTCAAGACCGTCCGCGAGGAGTGAGCCGGCACCGCCTCGGTTCATTCGCCGACATAGGAACCGTCCGGCGTCAGGATGAAATCCTCACCGAGTGGCGAAAAGGCGGACCATCCACCATCGTCGACGCCACCCGAGACGCAGATATCGCCGTCGGGCTTGTGATCCCAATACACCTGGATCTCGATCTGGAAGTTGGGACCATCCAAATTCTCGATCTCAAAGACGTTGTTCCGGCCGATCAGATGCTTGAGCTCCGCGTAGGATTTGGCGCGGTAGGGCCGAAGCGCCTCCGACAAAACGGCGCGTGCCTTTTCCTTGTCCATAGGACGCCCCCTGGTAGACCGACGGGAGAATGATAGCAGAGGAGTTTGAGTCAGATCCCAACGAGGCGCGGCAGCGACGACGATGCCTGCCGGTTGACAGGCCCGGCCCCGATCGCGGGTAATCCGGTGACGAGAGCGCTGTCGGCGGCGAGGAGGGCGAGATGGGTTACGAGAACATTCGGATAGAGCGCGACGGGCCGGCGCTCGTCGTCACCTTCGACCGGCCGTCGGCGCGGAACGCGATCTCGACGGCGACCATGGACGAGATCGCGGAGGCGCTGGCGGACGCAGAGGCGGACGACGCCGTTCGCGCCGTCGTCTTCACCGGCGGCAGCGACTATTTCTCCGCCGGCGCCGACCTGAACGACGCGCTGGCCATCGACGGTGCCAAGGACGGGCACGTCTACTTCCGGCGCTGGCACCGGCTGACGGCGCTGTTGGAGAACCACGCGAAGCCGGTGATCGCCGCCATCGAGGGCTTCTGCATGACCGGCGGCTTGGAGTTCGCACTCGCCTGCGACATCCGCGTCGCTGCTGAGGGTGCGACCTTCACCATCACCAGCTCGCGCATCGGCACCGTCGCCGGCGCCGGCGGCACCCAGCGACTGCCGCGCCTCGTCGGTGCCGGCAAGGCCCTGGAGATCCTGTTCTCGGCCGAGCCGATCGGCGCCGAGGAGGCGCACCGGATCGGCCTCGTCAACCGCCTCGCGCCCAAGGGCGAAGCGCTGACCGTCGCCAAGGAATTGGCGGCGCTCTATGCCGAGCGGGCGCCGCTCAGCCTCGCCTTCGCCAAGCGGGCCGTCTACCGCGGCCTCGACATGGACCTGGCCTCGGGGCTCGAGTTCGAGGCGTTTCTCGTCAACACCATCTACGGCACCGAGGACCGGACCGAAGGCATCACCGCCTTCCTGGAAAAGCGCCCGGCGGCGTTCAAGGGTCGCTGATGGGAACCGCCTTCAAGCTACCGTCCCACGCCGATCACGTCGGCAGCCTGCTGCGCCCGCCGGCGCTGACCGCCGCCTTTCGCCAGTTTCGGGCCGGAGAGATCGACGATGCCGCCTTCGCCGCCGTCCAGGATCAGGCGATCACCGACGCGGTCCGCCTACAGGAAGAGGTCGGCCTGAAGGCGATCACCGACGGCGAGTTCCGCCGCGCCTCCTACTGGGGCCGCTTCGTCGAGCGGGTCGACGGGTTGGAGGTGCGGGACGCCCTCTTTCGCTTCCACGACCACGCCGGCCACGAGAGCGACTTCACCGCCCCGCATGTCGCCGCCAAGGTGCGCCGTTCGCGCCCCATCGCCGAGGACGAGTACCTATTCCTCAGCGAGGCGACGGCCGAGACGGCGAAGCTGACCCTGCCCTCGCCGCCGACCATGCACTTCTGGCGCCTCGACCAGGGCATCGATGCCGCGGCCTACGACAGCTCGGCCGCCTTCTTCGATGACCTCGCCGCCGTTTACGCCGAGGAGATCCGCCATCTGGCCGGGCTTGGCCTGACCTACGTGCAGCTCGACGAGGTGCCGCTCGCCATGCTCTGCGACCCGGCGGTGCGGGAGCGGGTCACGGCAGCCGGGCTCGATCCGGCCCGGCTCGTCGACGACTATATCGGCCTCTTTGCACGTGCGATCGAAGACCGGCCGGCCGGCATGGTCGCGGCGATCCACCTCTGCCGGGGCAACTTCAAGGGCCAGTTCCTGTCGGAAGGCGGCTACGAGGAGGTGGCAGAGAAGCTCTTCAACGAGATCCCGGCCGATGCCTACTTCCTCGAATACGACACGCCGCGGGCCGGCGATTTCGCGCCGTTGCGCCTCGTGCCCAAAGGCAAGACCGCGGTCCTGGGGCTCGTCAGCTCGAAGACGCCCGAGCTCGAGCCCGTGGACGCGCTCGGCCGCCGTATCGACGAGGCGGCCCGCCATCTCGCCCTCGACCAACTGGCCTTGAGCCCGCAATGCGGTTTCGCCTCCACCGTCGGCGGCAACCCGATCGCTATCGAGACCGAGCGGGCCAAGCTCGCCCTCGTCGTCCGGGTCGCGGAAAAGGTCTGGGGCTGAGCGGAACGCCGATGCCACGGGTTGCGGCGGTGGCGGTGCTGACTTAGGGATAAGGTATCAAGGGACCAAGGGAGAGGACCAAGAGCCGTGAGCTATACACTGGATGAATTCGCCGCCGACTGCCGCGCCGCCCTCCAAGCCGACCCCGGCGCCGAGGGCCGAGAGAACGTGCGCCGCTCTGTCGAGCGGGCGCTGAAGGACGAGGACTTCGTCGCCACCTATCTCGGCCCCGACGCCACCGACGAGCGCCGCGTCATCTACGAAGACCCGGACCTCGGCTTCTGCATCTGCGCCCACGTCTACGACGACGCGCGCCAGGGCAAGCCGCACGACCACGGTCCCACCTGGGCGATCTACGGCCAGGCCGTCGGCGAGACCGAGATGACCGACTGGCGCCTGGTGAGCCCGCCCGAGGGCGACCGGCCCGGCAAGGTCGAGAAGGTCAAGAGCTACATGATGCGGCCCGGCGACGCACACGCCTACGGCGTCGGCGACATCCACGCCCCGCTCCGCGACGGCCCGGTGAAGCTGATCCGGATCGAGGGCCAGGACACCGCCAAGCTCGGCCGCACGCCGCTGGAGGCGGTCTCCTAAGGCAGGTTTTTATTCAGACGGTGTCGGCCGCCACGGCGTCACTCAGAGCGAGGGGCGGCGCACGCGGCAATTGAGGACACGGAGATACCGTGCCCTACCGTGGAAGCGCGTTGCAGCGGCCTTGCCCGAGCCCGGCGGTAGGGGCGAGGATAAGCGCTGGCACGCTCGGGAGGCTTTCCATGTTCCAGACCTATGTCGTCGGCAGCTTGCCCCGGCCCCGC
The DNA here is from genome assembly GCA_030746295.1 of Alphaproteobacteria bacterium. Next base: position 25,220 of record JASLMY010000040.1, read on the forward strand.
TGGGTCCGCGACCTCGTCGAGGACCGCGTCGCCGGCCGGATCTCTTTCGAGGATGCGGAGCGACTGCTCGACGCCGCGGTCCCCTCGGCGATCGCCCTGCAGGAGCGGGCTGGGCTCGACTACGTATCGGACGGCGAGTGGCGCCGCGAGAGCTACGTCAAGGTCTTTGCCGACGCGGTCGCAGGCTTCCGCACCGGGCTGCACACCGAGGTCGCGGCGGCGTCGATCTCCGCCCCGGCCTACCCCGCCGTGGTCGAAAGCATGGTCCCCCGGCGCCCCATCGCGCTCGCCGAGGCGCAGTTCCTCCGCAGCCATACCGAGCGCCGCACGATCGTCGCCATCCCCTCCCCCTACACGCTCGGGCGCCGGCTCTGGACGCCGGAGCATTCCTCCGGCGCCTACGAGACCCGGGAAGCGTTCATCGACGCCTGCGTGCCGATCATCCGCGACGAGCTCGACGCCCTCGCCGCCGAAGGGGTCGAT
>JASLMY010000410.1 GCA_030746295.1 Alphaproteobacteria bacterium
CGCGGCGATGTTCGCCATTGGGAGAAGGAGCCGGGCGACCCGGTCTCCGAGGCCGACCACGCCGTCAACGACTTGCTAGAAGAGCGCCTGCGCGATGCCCGGCCCGGCTATGGCTGGCTCTCGGAGGAATCGACCGACGCGCCGGACCGGCTCGATACGGACCGGCTCTGGGTCGTCGACCCGATCGACGGCACCCGCGCCTTCATCCGCCGTAGGCCTGAGTTCACCGTCTCCGTTGCGTTGGTGGAGGCGGAGCGGCCGGTCGTGGGCGTCGTCTACAACCCGGCCACCGAAGAGTTCTTCGACGCCATCGCCGGCGGCGGCGCCTGCCTCAACGGCGAGCCGATCCGGGTCTCGGCGCAGCCGACGCTGGAAGGAGCACGGCTGATCTCGGGCAAGCGGATCTTCGAGCGCGCCGGCTGGCCGGCCCCGCCCCGTGGGGCGCATTTCGCCACCATCAACTCGATCGCCTATCGCGCCTGCCTGGTTGCCGCCGGCCGCCACGACGCCTGCCTGTCGCTGACCCGAAAGAGCGATTGGGACATCGCCGCCGCCGAGCTGATCGTGGCCGAGGCCGGCGGCCGGGCGACGACCTCCCGGGGCGAGGGCTTCATCTACAACCGCCCGCTGCCCGAGCACACCTCCATCATCACCGCTGGCCCGGCCCTGCACGGCGAGATCATGCGCTTCCTCGACGCCATCGAGCGCCCGCCCGATGCGGGGTGGTAGCCGCCGATCCATTCGTCATACCCGCGAAACCGGGTATCCAACATCGTGGGGTCACCCGTTTACAGCCACGTGGTGAGGTTGTTTGGCCTCAGGCCGCCCGAATCCAAACGGCGTTGTCGTGGAAGGCGCTGCCGCCGATCGGGGCGACGGGGTCGGCGCCGGTCAG
>JASLMY010000411.1 GCA_030746295.1 Alphaproteobacteria bacterium
CCGCCGTGGTCGCGCTTGCGATGCACCCAGCCGGAAACGCGGACCGGATGACCGACGTCGGCGGGGCGGAGCTCGCCACAGCTGTGGGTTCTGAAGGTATGCATGAGAATGGGGCTCCCGGAGGCGTGGCGCGTCGGCGGCGGCGTAGAGGCCGATGCGGGCCGCAAGAGGCCCCGATCCGCCGGCTTTGTCAAGGTCGGCTTGGCGCTCGGCGGCGATGGCGGGTGAAGGAAGCGGGCGACGGCGACGGCGATTTGCGCTATAGCATGCGGCCATGCACTTGATAACCGAGAACGATACGCTTCTGGCGTTTTCAGAGCGCCTGCGCCAGTGGCCGGCAATCACCGTCGATACCGAGTTCCTTCGCGATCGCACCTTCTGGCCCAAGCTCTGTCTGCTGCAATTCGCCACGCCGGAGGAGGCCCGTGCCGTCGACCCGCTGGCCGCCGGCATCGACCTGGCGCCGATCTTCGAGGTGCTTCGCGATTCGCGTGTGATCAAGGTCTTTCACGCCGCCCGGCAGGACCTGGAGATCTTCTACCATCAGATGGGCGAGGTGCCCGGGCCGATCTTCGACACCCAGCTCGCGGCCATGGTGGCGGGCTACGGCGACAGCGTCGGCTACGAGACCCTGGTCAACAGAATCGCCAAGGCCCAGATCGACAAGGCCTCGCAATACACCGACTGGGCGCGCCGTCCGCTCAAGGAGCGGCAGCTCTCCTACGCGCTCGCCGACGTCACCCATCTCAGGACCGTTTACGACAGCTTGAGCCGGCAGCTCGAGTCCAGTGGCCGTTCGGGTTGGCTCGACGAGGAAATGGCGATCCT
>JASLMY010000412.1 GCA_030746295.1 Alphaproteobacteria bacterium
GTGGATCGGCTTGTCGTAGTCGGCGATGTGGCCGATGACGACCCAGCGTGCCCAATCGTTCATGTGACGCCAGACCAGGTCGCCGACCTCGCCGCCGACATGGTCGAGATAGACGTCGACGCCGTCGGGACAGGCCTCCGCTATGGCCTGGCCGAGGTCGTCGCAGCCCCGGTAGTCGATGGCCGCGTCGAAGCCCAACTCGTCGGTCAGGAAGGCGGCCTTTTCTTCGGATCCCGCCATGCCGACGGCGCGGCAGCCATGGATCTTGGCGATCTGGCCGGCGATGCTGCCGGTCGCACCCGCGGCGGTAGAGACCAGGACAGTCTCGCCCGGCTTCGGCTGACCGAGATCGAGCAACGCGAAGTAGGCGGTCATTCCGGTGCGTCCGAGGACGCTGAGCGCCGTCGAGAGCGGCCCCCGCCGGGGGTCGACCTTGACCACGCCGGCGGCATCGTCGCTGCGGTCGCCAGTACCATCGCTGACGCCATAAAGCTGCCAGCCGAGCTTGGCCTCGATGAACTCGCCGGCCCGAAAATCGGCATGCCGCGATTCGACGATTTCGCCGACGACCGCTCCGGGGAGCACCGTGTCGAGGGCAACGACCTGGCCGTATTGGCCCTCGAACTCGGCCGGGTCGCGCATGCGGAGCCGTTGCCAGGGGTCGAGCGAGAGATAGATGCCGCAGACCAGGAACTGGCCCGCCCGGGGTCGCGGCACCGGCATCTCCACGATCCTGAAATCGCTCGGCCGCGGCTGGCCCCGCGGGTAGGCGGTGAGCTGCACCTGTCTGTTGAC
>JASLMY010000413.1 GCA_030746295.1 Alphaproteobacteria bacterium
TTCACCATCCGCCCCTCTTGGGTATGCAGCTCGGCCGTACCCTTGAGCTCCTCCGCCGAGCTGACCAAATGCCCGCCCGCGCCGACCTGGACCCCGATGAGCCGGAGGCAGAGCGCGACGACGAGCTGGACCAGATGCACGAGCGGCGCCAGCAACCGCACCATGGGTCCGATCAACGGCGCCACCGCGAGCGCGAACCGATTGGCGTTGTGGATCGCGTAGGTCTTCGGCAGAACCTCGGCGAAGATCAGCACGAGCGCCGTCATGACGACGGTGGCATAGGCGACGCCCGCGTCGCCGAAGACGCCGATCAGCAAGCTGGTGGCGAGCGCCGAGGCCAGGATGTTGACCAGATTGTTGCCGAGCAGGATCGAGCCGATCAGGCGCTCTTTGTGGTCGCTCAGGAAGTTGACCTTCTCGGCGCGGCGGCTGCCGCGCTTGGCGAGGCTCAGCATCTGGGCCCGCGAGGCCGCAGTCAGCGCCGTCTCGGAACCGGAGAACAACCCGGAGAGCAGAAGCAGGACGACAATCGCTGCGATCGAAATCAGTATCTCGAGGTCCATTGCCGGCGCTTCACTTCCCTCGCCCGATTCCGCCGGGGCCATGCGCTGTTGCTGACATCGGGGTCTCCGCTCCTCCTCAAGCGGCGAGTTCGCGCTCGAGCATCCCGCGCACCGCCGCCTCGTCGACCTCGCGGGTCAGGAAGGCCTGGCCGATGCCACGAACCAGGACAAAGGTCAGTCGGCCGTCGCGCACCTTCTTGTCCTGTCGCATGTGGTGCAGCATCGCCT
>JASLMY010000414.1 GCA_030746295.1 Alphaproteobacteria bacterium
GAGGGCGAGGAGCGAATCCTGGTGCCCTCGCCCAAGGTCGCGACCTACGACTTGAAGCCGGAGATGTCGGCCGACGAGGTGACCGACCGCCTGGTTGCCGAGATCGACGGCGGCGGCTTCGACCTCATCGTCGTCAACTACGCCAACCCCGACATGGTCGGTCATACCGGAAAGTTGGCTGCCGCGATCGCCGCGGTGGAGACCGTCGACCACTGCCTCGGCCGCTTGGAGGCGGCGGTCAGGCAAGCCGATGGCCGTCTCTTGATCACCGCCGACCACGGCAACGTCGAGACGATGGTCGAGCCCAAGAGCACCACTCGCCATACCGCGCATACCACCAACCGGGTGCCGGCACTGCTGGTCAACGCGCCCGTCGGCACCGCCCTCGCCGACGGCCGCCTGGCCGATATCGCCCCGACCCTGTTGCGCCTGCTGGACCTGCCCCAGCCGGGGGCGATGGCGGGCGCGTCGCTGCTCTCGGACGAGGGCTCGGCGATGACCGGGCGCCGGAGATCCCGTGCCTCGGCATAACCGCCTCGCCGCACCCATGGCCGCCCTGTCGGTGGTGGCACTGCTGACGCATGGCGCTCCGGCTTCGGCGCAAAGCGTCGACGGTGGTGCCCGGCACGATCTCGATCAGGTCGAGCGCGAGATGGCCGAGCGGCGCGCCCGGGCCGAGGCACTCGCTGAGAAGGCCGCGCGACTTAGGGCCGATCTGGACGCGTTACGTCTCCGACTTGTGCAGACGGCGGGCGAAACCCAAGCGGCCGAAGCAGCGGTGACCGAGG
>JASLMY010000415.1 GCA_030746295.1 Alphaproteobacteria bacterium
CGCGCCGCAGCTTCATCTTCGCGCCGGGGATTCGCCCCGACATGTTCCCCAAGGCGCTGGCCTCCGGGGCCGACATCGTCTGCATCGACCTGGAGGACGCGATCGCGCCCGAGCACAAGGCCGAGGCGCGGGAGAAGACGCTGGCCCTGTTCGAGACGCCCCAGGCCGATGACGGCGTCGAGCGGATCGTTCGCGTCAACTGCTTGCGCACCCGCGACGGCTATGCCGACATCCTCGCCATCCTGGATGCGGCCACGCCACCGCCGGCGATCATGCTGCCGAAGGTGAAGTCGCCCGACGAGGTTCGGGGCCTGGACGAGCTCTTCACCGAGCACGACTTGCCGACCCGCCTGCACGTCATCATCGAGACTAATGCCGGCCTCGAGGCCGCACACGAAATAGCGCGCTCGAGCGGGCGCATCGATGCGATGTTCTTCGGCGGCGTCGATATGGCAGCCGAGCTCCGCGCCGGAGGCAACTGGGAATCGCTGTTCTACGCTCGCTCGGCGCTCGCCCACGCCGCCGCCGGGGCCGAGCTCGACGTCATCGACGTGCCCTACCTCGACCTGGGGGACCTCGACGGCATGCGCACCGAGGCCGAGGCCGCGGCCAACCTCGGCTTCACCGGCAAGGGCGCCATCCATCCCAAGCAGATCGGTATCCTGAACGAGACCTTCGGCCCCTCCGAGGAGAAGGTCGCGCACGCGTGCCGCATCATCCAGGCCTTCGAGGAAGGCGATACCGGCCTCGTCGTGGTCGACGGCAAGCTTCTGGAGAAGCCGGTG
>JASLMY010000416.1 GCA_030746295.1 Alphaproteobacteria bacterium
TGCACCGTCATGGCCTCGAAGAGCGAGAAGTGCTGGAACACCATGCCGATGCCGAGCGCCCGCGCCGCCGCCGGCGAGGCGATCGTCACTTGGCGGCTCTGCCAGCGAACCTGGCCGGCGTCGGCGGCGAGCACGCCGTAGATGATCTTGACGAGGGTGCTCTTGCCGGCGCCGTTCTCGCCCAGAAGGGCGTGGATCTCACCGGGCCGGACCACGAGACTGATGTCGTCGTTGGCAAGGATGCCAGGAAACGACTTGGTGATGCCGTCGAGCGCCAGCAACGGCGCCGGCTCGGCGCCTGCCGGCGCCACCTCGCCTGGGCGCTCCGCAAGATCCTGTCGCTCGATCGCCTTCCCTCCCGCGCGGCCGATCGTGGCCGCTCGCGTCGACGCCGCGCCACTTCGGTATTTCCTCAGCCATTCGAGGCGGCTTGTCCAGCCCAAACCGTTTCCCGAGGCTCGGTGATCGGGATATTCTCGTCGGTCGGCAGCACGGCGCGAGGGCCAAATGAGCATGGACGAGACCACGACGGCACCGCTACCCGTCTTCTACCAACGCCCCTCGCCGCTCAATGCCGAGGTCACGCTCGACGCGGTGGCAAGCTTCGATTTCGCGCGGACGACCAACGCGGTGCCGATCAACGCGGTCGAGTTTGCCGCTGCCCAGCGCGACTATCCGATCGTCTTCTCGAACGACGCCGCACCCGTCGCCATGGCCGTGCTGGGCCTGGAAGAACGCCGC
>JASLMY010000417.1 GCA_030746295.1 Alphaproteobacteria bacterium
TCGAGCCAGCGGAAGGCACAGTCATGGCAGCCGCACTCCGTGCTTCCAAAATCCGGGTTCGGACCGGGCCGTCACCCTCGACGACGCTCTGCGCGCCGCCCGGGCCAGTCTAGAGCATGGCCGGACGCTCGCAAGCCGGAGGTTAAGGTCCGCGGCTACCAACGCCGCCTCGCGATCCTTGACAGCGGACACGATAGTCTTACTTTCCGCTGGCGGCGGTGGTCGACGGGGGCAACCGCCTGATTTTTCGACGTTAAGGACAGAGCATGGTTCGGATCACGCTCCCCGACGGCAGCGTCCGCGAATACGACGGCGCGACGACGGCAGAGGCGGTCGCGGCCGAGATCGGCCCAGGTCTCGCCAAGGCGGCGCTGGTAGCCCGCCTCGACGGCAAACTCGTCGACCTGCGACTGCCGATCGAGGCCGATACCAACCTCGAAATCGTCACTACCAAGGACGAGGCGGCGCTCGAGATCCTGCGGCACGACTGCGCCCACGTGCTGGCCGAGGCGGCCAAGGAGCTCTGGCCCGACATTCAAGTCACCATCGGTCCCGCGATCGAGGACGGCTTCTATTACGACTTCGCACGCGCCACCCCCTTCACGCCCGAGGATCTGGAGGCGATGGAGGCGCGGATGCGCGAGATCGTCGCCCGCGACGAGGACATCGCCCGCATGGTCTGGAGCCGCGAGGAGGCGATCGACTACTTCCAGTCGA
>JASLMY010000418.1 GCA_030746295.1 Alphaproteobacteria bacterium
GCGTACCGGGCAACGCCGTCGGCGAAGCCCTCGTCACCACCGAACCGCTCTGCTTCTCGCCGGAGTATTTCGACATTCCGACCGGCACCTATCTGGAGCGCCGCCACCAGCTCTACGGCCAGAGCCTCGCCGACCGTATCCTGGTCTTCCCCTGCGGTCGCGGCTTCTCGGGCGGCGCCTACTGCATCTACGCGCTCGCCCGCCATGGCACCGCGCCGGCCGGCACGGTCGGCGCCAAGCTCGAATCGGTGTCCCTGATCGGCATGGTGTTGGCCGGCATACCGACCATCGACGAATGCGAGAGCGACCCTTTCGAGATCGTCCGAAACGGCCAGTCGGTCACCGTGGATGCCGACCACGGCCTCGTCCGCCTCGGTTGAGGCGGGCGCTGCGTCAGCCTTCGGGCTCGGCGCCAATCCGGACCAGGGTCTTGCCGATGTTGCCACCGCTCAGCATCTCGATGAAGGCCTCGGGCGCGCGCTCCAGGCCTTCCGCGACGTGCTCGCGATACCGCAGCCGGCCCTCCGCCAACCAGGCGGCCATGACCTCGATGGCTTGCGGAAATCGCGGCGCATAGTCGTGCACGATGAAGCCCTCCATCCGCAGCCGCTTGGCCAGCACATAGCCTTGCGGGCGCAAGCCCCGGTGGTCGTGGATCGG
>JASLMY010000419.1 GCA_030746295.1 Alphaproteobacteria bacterium
CCTTGCGCCACGAGGGCATAACTGGCAAGCGCCTGCATGAAAGGCGATTCCGACCCCTCCCGTCAAGAAAGTTGGCGCCCTAACTGTCGCGAATTTCCCCCACTGTGGCTTTATGGACACAGGTCCGTCTGACGATCGGCAGCAGAATCGGATCGTCGCTAGTCCGTCCGGCTGTGGTATGGTGGTGCCCGAGCAGCTTGAAACGAAGGCTGGGCTCTGTTAGAGGACGGCATGAAAAGCCGGCTCGGGTGGCTGGGGTTCGCCGGCCGGCCGCGGCCGGGGGCCGCGACGGAGACGGCGAGCGAAACGAGCTTTGCGAAGGCAGCCGATATGATTGGAAACATGCGCCGGCGCGGCAAGGTCTGGTTGGCTATGGTGGCGGCGATCGCCTTGCTGGGCGTGACGGCCTGCGAAACCAACGTCGAGCACGTCTACCCGGAGAAGCGGGGCAAGCGGGGCTCGGATCCCTCGCCGGAGGCGCCGCGCGAGACCATCTTCGGGCCCGGTGGCTTCAACGTCGGCCTGTTGGGCGACGTCCGCAAGGGCGATGCGCCGCCCGAGGGCATCAACAGCATTCCCGTCAACAGTTTTCTGTGGCGCGCCTCGCTCGACACCATGTCGTTCATGCCGCTGGCCTCGGCCGATCCCTTCGGCGG
>JASLMY010000041.1 GCA_030746295.1 Alphaproteobacteria bacterium
ATGGTGGCGTTCCTGCTCTCCGACGACGCCGGCTTCATCACCGGCCAGACGATCAGCATCTCCGGCGGCCTGACCATGCACGGGTAGCTCAGAGCCAGATCGATCGGAACCAACTCTACCCCCCACCCTGGCCCTCCCCCACAAGGGGGGAGGGAAAGTTATTGCGACTCAGTTATTTAGGCCTCCCCCTTGACGGGGGAGGGTTGGGAGGGGGTGGCAGCGGGATCAACGGGTTGGGTACGACCAGCCTTGAAGCGCTGTCGCTCAGAACCACCGGCGGACACGCGCCTTGTAGTCCAGGTATTCCCGGCCGAACTTGGCTTCCAGATAGCGCTCCTCGCGGGCGATGACGCCGTAGCGGACGACGGCCAGCGCCGGGGCCAGCCCGGCCAAGACCCAAAGGCTGTCGGCAGCGACGGCGATGGCTGCCTGGCCAATGGCGAGGGCCACATACATCGGGTTGCGCGTGAAACGGTAGAGGCCGTCCGTCACCACCGCGGTCGAAGGCTTGTGCGGCCTGACGTCGGTGCCTGCGCTTCGAAACCGCAGCATCGCCGCGACGGCGATGGCGAGGCCGAGCCCGATCAGAACGCCGCCGAGGGGCCAGCGCAACCAGCCGGGCACGAGCGGTGCCGGCCAGAGCCAGTCCAGGCCGATGCCGGCCAGGATGAAGGCGAGATAGATCAGCGGCGGCGGCGCGATGACGCCGGCGGTGTCCTTTTCGTCCATCGTCATGCCTCCTCCTTCGCCGGCGACGGCTCCGGCGCGCCGTTCATAATCGTCGGCGGATGGGTCGCTGTCCATGCATCCAGGATGGCGCCGGCCGGCCCGTTGGCGCCGCCCCGGTGCCCGTGCTACGAGATGGCGGAACGCCCGGCCCGCCGAGGAGTCGACAGGGAGAGAGAGCATGGTGGCGCGCACGCTCTACGGCGAGGAGCACGAGATTTTCCGCGAGTCGGTCCGCCGCTTCGTCGAGAAGGAGGTGACGCCCCACCGCGAGCAGTGGGAGAATGATGGCAAGGTCAGCCGCGAGGCCTGGCTCGCCGCCGGCGAGGCCGGGATCCTGCTCTGCTCGGTGCCCGAGGATTACGGCGGCGGTGGCGGTGACTTCCTGCATTCCTGCGTCGTCATCGAGGAACTGGCCAAGGCCGGCGCCACCGGGCCCGGCTTTCCTCTGCACAACGAGATCGTCACCCCCTACATCTGGCACTACGCCTCGGAGGAGCAGAAGCGCCACTGGCTGCCGAAGATGGCGACGGGCGAGGTCATCACCGCCATCGCCATGACCGAGCCGGTCGCCGGCAGCGACCTGCAGGGCATCCGCACCACGGCGATCGCCGACGGCAACCACCTGGTGATCAACGGCCAGAAGGTCTTCATCACCAACGGCCAGAACGCCGACCTCGTGATCACCGCGACCAAGACCGACCCCGCCGAGGGGGCCAAGGGGGTCTCGCTGATCCTGGTCGAGACGGAGCGCGAGGGCTTCGAGCGCGGCCGCAACCTGGAGAAGGTCGGCTACAAGGCGCAGGACACCTCCGAGCTCTTCTACAACGACGTCCGCGTGCCCAAGACCAACATGCTGGGCGAGGAAGGCCAAGGCTTCCGCTACCTGATGGAGCAGCTGCCACAGGAGCGGCTGACCGTCGCCGTCCGCTCAGCGCAAGTGATCGAGCAGGCCCTGGCCGAGACCGTCGCCTACACGGCTGAGCGCAAGGCCTTCGGGCGCTCGATCGCCGAGTTCCAGAACACCCGCTTCAAGCTCGCCGAGGTGAAGACCGAGGCCGCCGTCTGCCGCACCTTCGTCGACCACTGCATCGCCCTTCACCTGGAGGCCAAGCTCGACACCGAACGCGCCTCGATGGCCAAGATGTACACCACCGACCTCGCCTGCCGGGTTCTCGACGAATGCCTGCAGCTGCACGGCGGCTACGGCTACATGTGGGAGTTTCCGATCGCCCGCGCCTGGGCCGACGCCCGGGTCAACCGGATCGCCGGCGGCACCTCGGAGATCATGAAGGAAATCATCGGCCGCTCCCTCTAGCCATGACCGAGACCCCCGACATCCGGGTGGTGGCCGATATCACCCGCCACCACGCCGCCCGCCGCCCCGACAAGATCGCCCTCCACTTCCAGGGGCGGGAGACGACCTATGGCGAACTGGAGGTGCGGGCCAACCGGGTCGCCAATGCTCTGATCGCCGCCGGCCTCCGTCCGGGCGACCGGGTGGCGCTGATGGCAAAGAACCAGGACCGCTTCTTCGACCTCTTTTTCGGTGCCGCCAAGGCGGGCGCGGTGCTGGTGCCGATCAACTTTCGCCTGGCGCCGCCCGAGGTCGCCTACATCGTCAACGACGCTACCGCCCGCCTCTTGGTCGTCGGCACCGATTACCACGACCTCGTCGCCGGCATCCGGGACGAGCTGTCGAGCGTGGAGACGGTGCTGGCCTTCGACGGCGGGCACGACACCTGGCCGGCCTACGACAATTGGCGCGACGCAGCCTGCGGCGATGACCCAAGTGTGCCGATCGGCTTGGACGATGTCGCCATGCAGCTCTACACCAGCGGCACCACCGGCCACCCCAAGGGGGCCCAGCTCAGCCACCGGAACCTGATGACCATCCTCGCCGTCGCACCGAGCCTCTGGCACGACTGGAACCCGACCGACGTCGTCAACGTCGCCTCGCCGCTCTTCCACGTCGCCGGCTGCGAATGGGCCATCCTCGGCCTCTACGTCGGGGCCAAGAACGTGGTCATGGCCGAGGTCGACCCGGCCGAGATCCTGGCCTCGATCCGCGAGCACGGCGTCACCCGGGCGCTCTTCGTGCCGGCGATCATCCTCTTCCTGCTGCAGCACCCCGACTGCGCCCGGACCGACTTCTCGACCCTGAAGGAGATCTATTACGGCGCTTCGCCCATTCCCCTGCCGGTGCTGGAAGAAGCGCTCCACGTCTTCGGCTGCGGCTTCATCCACCTTTACGGCCTGACCGAGACCACCGGCGCCGTCACCTGGATGGGGCCGGAGGACCACGACCCATCGCTCGGCGAGCGGCTGAAGTCCTGCGGCAAGGCGCTGCCGACCTGCGAGATCCGGGTCGTCGACGAGGACGGTCGCGACTGCCCGCCGGGCACGGTCGGCGAGATCGTCTGCAAGTCGGCCCAGAACATGGTCGGCTACTGGAACCAGCCGGAGGAGAACGCCCGAACCCTGCGTGGCGACTGGTTCCACACCGGCGATGCCGGCTATTTCGACGCCGACGGCTACCTCTACATCTACGACCGGGTCAAGGACATGATCGTCTCAGGCGCCGAGAACGTCTATCCGGCCGAGGTCGAGAGCGCACTGATGGCGCACCCCGACATCCAGGACGTCGCCGTCATCGGCGTGCCCGACGACAAATGGGGCGAGGCGGTGAAAGCCGTGGTGGTGACGCGGCCCGGCATCGAGATCGCAGCCGACGAGGTCGTCGCCTTCGCGCGGCAGCGGATCGCCGGCTACAAGGTGCCGAAGTCGGTCGACTTCGCCGCCGAGCTGCCCCGCAACCCGTCGGGCAAGATCCTGAAGCGCGAGCTCCGCCGCCCCTATTGGGAAGGCCAGGAGCGCCAGGTGCATTGAGGGCGCGTCAAGGCCTCGCAGTGGATGCTCTACATTGACCGACCATCCACCACCGCATCGGCGCCGACGAACTTGCGGATCCGCTCGAGCTCGGCATCGAGCTTCTGGCGGCGCCCCTTGCCGAGCTTGACGCCGGGCTCCAGCCAGAAACCCGTGAGAGAGAGCGCGCCCGTCCCCTGGCGGTCGTGCTTCATGTCGAGACGGCCGATGAAGCGGTCGCCCTCGAGCAGGGGAAAGACGTAGTAGCCGTACTGGCGCTTGGCCGCCGGCACGAAGACCTCGATGCGGTAGCGGAAGTCGAAGTACCGGTCCAGGCGGGCGCGGTCGCGGATCAGCGGATCGAAGGGGTTGAGCGTCCGGACCCGGCCAGGCGGCTCGGGCAGGTCGTCGAGATGGTCCAGGAGGCCGATCGGCGCCAGGGCGGGGCGCGGCTTGGTGCCGTTCGCCGGCATCACCTCAACCGGCAGGATGGTCCGGCCCAGCTGGCGTTGGCACCAGGCTTTGGCCTCGTCGGTGGAAAGCGTGCCCCAGAAGCCGGCGAGCTCGGCCGGCGTGGCGAAGCAAAGCCGCTCCAGGGCACTGCGGCATTTCCAGTCGATGCAGGCCTCGGGCGCCGGCCGCTCCGCCAGATGCGCTTGCGCGATGACCCGCTCGGCCAGGTCGTAGACCTTCTGAAACCCCTCGCGCCGGGCCACGGCGAGCGCGCCCGTCCGCCACAGGAACTCCAAGGCAGTCTTCTCGGGATGCCAATCCCACCAGCCGCCGTTTCCCTTGCGCTGCTCGGTGCCGAAGTCCCGTGCCATCAGCGGCCCCTCGGCCTCGATCCGCGCCAGCACTTCGGCGAGGTAGGTCTCGAAGCCCCGGCGACGCCACTTACGCCAGCGCTCCGCCAGCCGTGTCCGCTCGCGCGCGAAGCGGTGGTGCCAGAAAGGGTAATAGCGGCTCGGAATCACCGCCGCGTCGTGGGTCCAATTCTCGAAGAGCGCCGCCTCGGCCTCCAACAGCCTCGTCAACTGCCCTTGGCGGTAGGTCTGGTTGCGGGAGAAGAGGATGTGGTGGTGCGCCCGCTCGACGGTATTGATGCTGTCGACCTGGACGAAGCCCATCCGCTCGATCAGGTCTAGCAGCCGGCCGTTATCGAGGCGTCGTTTGGGGCCGTCCGACAACCCTGACGCGGCGAGGAGCAGGCGGCGCGCCTGGGCGTTGGAAATCACGGGCGGCTTGGCGGTCGAGACTGTCATCTGCCTTCCGCGACCCGCTCGACGATGGCCTGGAAGTCGGCCAGGACCTCGGCCTCGGTCTCGATCAGCAGCGCTTCCAACATGCCGTAGCTGGCGACCTCGCCGGCCCGCGCCAGCGCTCGGCGCAGGCCCTCGGGCGCCGCCTCGGGATCGAAGGAATCGCCGGTGACGGCGAGGCGTAGCAGACCGGTCAGCCGGTGCACCAGGCTCCAGGCGCGGCGCAGCCGGCCGGCCACTTCGGGCTCCAGGACGCCGGCCTCGGCCATCGCCTGGTAGGCCTCGCCGGTGTTTCGGCGAAGAACCGCCGGGTGCTCGGCGGCGTGCACGAGCTGCAGGAATTGACAGATGAACTCGATGTCGACCAGGCCGCCGCGAACCTGCTTCAGCTGCCAGGGGTCCTCGGTGCCCTTCTCGCGCCCCAGCCGCTCGCGCATCTCGACGACGGCGCGGGCGACGACACGGGCGTCGCGTGGCTGGCGGAGGATGGCGTCGATGGCCCCGGCGACACGGCTAGCCAGGGCATCCGGGCCAGCGACGACCCGCGCCCGGGTCAGCGCCATGTGCTCCCAGGTCCAGGCGTCTTGCTGCTGGTAGGCGAGGAAACCCTCGAAGCGGGTCGCCACCGGGCCGGCGTTGCCCGATGGACGCAACCGCATGTCGACCTCGTAGAGCTTGCCCTCCGAGGTCTGCACGGTGAGTGCGTTCAGGAATCGCTGGCTGAGACGGCCGAAATAGTGCGCCGGCGCCAAGGGCCGCTCGCCGTCCGAAGCCTCGACACTTGCGCCGTGGTCGTAAATGAAGAGGAGGTCGAGGTCCGATTCCGCGCTCATCTCGCGGCTGCCGAGCTTACCCATGCCGACAACCACCATCTCGGCCCCGGCGACCCAGCCGTGGCGCTCGGCGAAGGCGGCTTCGGTCACGGGCTGCAGGGCCTCGATCGTGGTGTCGGCGAGGTCGGCATAGGCCGGGCCGGCACTGACCCCGTCGGCCGCGTCGGAGAGGATCTGCACCCCGATCTGGAACTTCCGCTCCTTGACGAAGCGGCGGGTCGCGTCCAGCACGTCCTCCATGCCGCGGGCCACGACGAAGCCGCCCCGGAGGTTCCGCACCAACTCCGCCCGCGGCGGCAAGGGAAGGTAGAAGTCGGCCTCGAGGACGGCGTCGAGGACCGAGGCGTTCTGGCTCAGGTAATTGGCGAGGCGCGGTGCGCTGCCCATGATCCCGGCCAAGAGGTCGAGCAAGGCTGGCTGCGCGGTCAGCATGCTGAAGAGCTGGACGCCCGCCGGCAAGCCCGCCAGGAAGCGGTCGAAGCGGCCGAGCGTCGCGTCCGGGCTGGCGGTCTCGGCCAGGGCCTTCAGAAGTGCGGGCATCAGGTCGGTCAAGAGCTCTCGGGCCCGGGCGCTGCGCATGGCGCGGTAGCGGCCGTGATGCCAGCCGCGGATCGTGCTGGAGACGCCGGCCGCCTGCTGATAGCCGAGGCCGGCGAGCGTCGCCAGGGTGTCGGGGTCGTCCTCGGTGCCGGTGAAGACCAGGTTGCCGCCCTCCGAGAGCGCCGGCGCCGCCTCGAAGAGGACGGCGTAGTGACGCTCGACCGCGGCCAGATGGCCGAGCAGGGTCTCGCGAAAGCCAGCGGTCTCGCCATAGCCGAGAAAGCGCGCCACATGGTCGATGCCCTCAGCCATCTTGGGCAGGGTCTGGGTCTGCTCGTCGGCGATCATCTGCAGGCGGTGCTCGAGGCCGCGGTGAAAGCGGTAAGCCGTCATCATCTCCGCCGCCGCCTCGGGCGTGATCCAGCCGACCGCCTCCAATGCCGTCATGGCGCCGGCGGTGGTCCGGTCCCTCAGGCTCACGTCGCGGCCGCCGGCGATCAACTGTTGGGTCTGGACGAAGAACTCGATGTCGCGGATGCCGCCCCGGCCGAGCTTGACGTTGTGGCCCTCGACGGCGATCCGGCCATGGCCCCGGTGGCCGTGGATCTGCCGCTTTATCGAATGCACGTCCTGGATCGCCGCGAAATCGAGGTTGCGGCGCCAGATAAAGGGCTCCAGGCGGGCGAGGAACCCCTCGCCGGCGGCGATGTCGCCGGCCGCGGCCCGGGCCTTGATCATCGCCGCCCGCTCCCAGTTCTGGCCCAGGCTCTCGTAATACTGCTCGGCCGCCAGCATCGAGATCGCCGCCGGCGTCGCCGCCGGGTCGGGCCGCAAGCGCAAATCCGTGCGCAGCACATAGCCATCCCGCGTCGCCTCTTGCAGATACCGCACCAGGCCCTTGGCCAGGCGGATGAAGCAGGCCTGCGCCGTCTCCGCCCCCTGGTAGGGCACGACGTCCTGGTCGAAGAGGATGATGATGTCGATATCGCTGGAGTAGTTGAGCTCCAAGGCGCCGTACTTCCCCATGGCGATGATGGCGAGGCCGGAGCCGCGCTCCGGCCGCTCAGGATCGGTGAGCGCCAGGTCACCCTTGTCGCCGGCCTCGGCGATGAGCCGCCGGACCGCCGCCTCGACCGCGGCGTCGGCGAAACGGCTGAGCGCCAAGGTGACGTCGGCGACCGACCAGAGGCCGGCGATGTCGGCCAGCGCCACGGCGAGTGCCACCCGCCGCTTGGCCCGGCGCAGCGCCGCCATCGTGTCCTCGCCCGCGACCCAAGCGGCCTCGGTCTCGGCGATCAGAGCATCGAAGCCCGGGTCCGGTGCCCGGCCCAGAAGTGCCGGCAGGAACGCCGCCTCCCTGAGCAACGTCCGCGACAGGTAGGGGCTGTTGCCGAAGACGGCGCCCAACAGGGCCGAGCCCGCGGCATCGCCCCGAAGCGTCTCGGCGAGGTCGCCGACCGCCGCGTCGTTCGCCCCTGCCGCCTCCAGGTCTTGCCAGCCGCGCGCCACCCGCTCGGGATCAAAGGGCGGCGGCAGCCGCTCGACACCCTCCAGAAAGGCGAGGCCTCTCATTCCTTCGCTTCCGTCGCCGGCGGCGCTTGTGGCAGGTCGAAGTCGACGACCATCGGCGCGTGGAAGGAATCCGGCGAGCGCTCGATGCCGTGATAGCCGACGAGCTCGTCCTCCAGCGCCTCGTTGTGGATCTCGGCACCCCGGTAGTGCGCCATCAGCGAGCGCGAGACCAAAACGTGGTCCAGCATCTGCGGCGCGCCGTGGTGCATCACGGAATAGCGCTGCGAGGTGGGCAGCGAGCGCTCCAACGCCACCAGCGCGCGGCCCGCGAGCTCGCCACTACCGGTGTCGTCCTCGGCGGCGGAGATGATCCTGACCGGGACCTCGTGCGCCTCGGCGTTGAAGTCGCCCAGGACCGCGACTAGGGCTCGGGGCTCGGCGTCGAAAAGTTGGTCGATCAGGAACCGCGCCTCCAGCGCCTGACCGGTGCGCTTCAGGCCGGCGAGGAAGAAGCCCTCGGCCCAGGCAGCGGCCGACTTCCAGGCGAAGGGGCCGGCCTTGGCGCCCGGAATCGCGACCGCGAGCGGTGCTTTCAGGTGCAGGTTGACGAGGTGCAAATCGACCCCGCCCCCGAGGCCGATCCGGGCATAGAGAACCGGCCGGTCCCAGGTGACGGCGGCCGCCGCGTCGGCCGCCGGCTCGGCCGTCACCGGGCGGTAGTCGGGCGGCGCCACCAGGTCGTGGTGCAGCTGGCGCGATTCCGCAATCTCCCAGCGCGAGACGATGACCAGGTTGTGCACGTCCATCGGGCCGTCGCCGCCGGGCCGGGTCGTCGAGACTCGGGGCCAGCGGGCATAGGGCGTCTCGGCCAGCAGCGCATCGAGCGCCGCCAGCTCGCGCGCCGCGCCCTTGCGCCGCCGCTCGGCGTTGACCTCCTGCAGGCAGAGGACGTCGGCCCTGAGACGCTGCAGCATCGGCCGCAAGGCCTCGATCCGGGCCGCCAGGCTCGGCCCCTCCGGGCCCTCGTGGCCGAGGCTCTCCAGGTTGAAGGTAGCGAGGCGCAGCGACATGGCGGCAGTCTAGGGCCTTATCCGCTCGGACTGAACCAGCCGCTCCACGATCTCTCGAACGATCGCCTCGGGCTCGGCCTCGATCGTTACGTTGACGGCCTGCTCGGCCGGATTGGGCGGCTCCAGGGCGGCGAGCTGGCTCGCCAGCAAGGTCGCCGGCATGTAGTGCCCGGCGCGCGCCGCCAGCCGCTCGGCGATCAGCGCCTCAGAGCCGACGAGGTGCACGAAACGGAGCTCGGGAACGGCCTCCCTGAGGGTCTGGCGATAGGCCCGTTTCAGGGCCGAGCAGGCCAGCACCACACAGCACCCGTCCCGCCGCCAGCCGGCGATGGCGGTGGCCAGGGCCTCGAGCCAGGGTCGCCGGTCGGCGTCGTCGAGCGGCCGGCCGCTACGCATCTTCTCGACGTTGGCCGGCGGGTGATAGTCGTCGCCCTCGACGAAGTCGGCGCCGAGGCGTTCGGCCAAAAGCCGGCCGATGGTGGTCTTACCGGTGCCCGCGACACCCATCACGACCACCGTCGCAGGCCAACCGGCCGAATTGCTCATGGCGTCGGGTCCGGCCAGTCGTGGTGGAAGAGGCCGGGCTTGTCGGTGCGCTCGAAACCATGGCGGCCGAAGTAGTCGCGCTGGGCCTGGATCATGTCGGCCCAGAGCCGGGGGCTGGCGAGCGCGTCGCGATAGGCCAGCGCCGAGGCCAGCGCGGGGGTCGAAATCGCCGCCGCCGTCGCCGAGCCGAGCGCCCGGCGCCAGCCCCCGAGGCCGCGATCGACGAGGCCGGCGAGGGCCGCGTCCTGCAGGAGGTTCGGAAGCTCCGGCCGGCGCTCGAAGGCCTCGGCGATCCTGGTCAGGATCCCGGCCCGGATGATGCAACCGCCCCGCCAGAGCCGGGCGATGCGGGCGAGCGGCAGCGCCCAGCCATGCACCGGCCCGGCCGCCCGCAGCACGGCAAAGCCCTGGGCATAGACAGCGACCCGAGCCGCGAGCAGGGCGCCTTCCAAATCGGCGACGAGGCGCGCTGCGTCCTCGGTCGGCCGGCTGGCCGCGTCCGTGGCAATCGGCGCCGGCCGCGCCGTCAGGCTGCGGGCGAAGACCGCTTCGGCCAGCGTCGGCGCGGCGACGCCCAACTCCAACGCGGCGATCGCGGCCCAGCGCCCGGTACCCTTCTCGCCGGCCCGGTCCCGGATCAGATCGAGCAACGGCCGGCCCGTCTCCGGGTCTCGGGTGCCTACGATCTCGGCGCTGATCTCGATCAGATACGACCCGAGCGGGCCGCGGTTCCAGGCCCGGAAGATCTCGGCCATGGCGGCGGGCGCGAGTCCGCCCAGGTGGCGTAGCAGGAAGACCGCCTCGGCGATCAGCTGCATCTCGGCATACTCGATGCCGTTGTGCAGCATCTTGGTGAAATGGCCGGCCCCGTCGGGGCCGAGATAGACGGCGCAGGCTTCGCCGTCGACGCGAGCGGCAATCGCCTCCAACAGAGGGCCGAGCCGAGCCGCCGGGTCCGGGTCGCCGCCCAGCATCAGCGCCGGTCCGTGGCGGGCCCCCGCCTCGCCGCCCGAGACCCCGAGGCCGAGATAGCCGATCTCCTTGGCCGCCAAGGCCCGGGCCCGGCGGACGGTGTCCCGATAGTGGGAGTTGCCGCCATCGACGACGCAGTCGCCCGCCTGCAAGAGCGGCGCGAGCTCGGCCAGAAGGGCATCCACCGGGGTACCGGCCGGCACCATCGCCAGGACCGCCCTGGGCGGGTCGAGCGCGGGCACCAGCTCGGCCAGACTCTCAACGACGGTGACCCCCTCCGCGCCCAAACGGGTGCGTGCCTCGGACGCCGGGTCCCAGGCGACCAGGCCCCAGCCGCGGTCGCGGATGTTGAGGGCCAGGCTGCGGCCCATGACGCCGAGGCCGATCAGGCCGACCGAGCGAATCGGCGCCCCCGACCGGCCCGGCCCCGGCGCTTCCGCTGGCTCAGAGCCCGAAGGCAAGCGCCCCGCCCGCCAGGGCGACGACAGCGCCGACCCAACGCAGCGAGACGGCCGCGAGCCGGCGCTCGATCGCGATGCCGGCCGCCATCAGCAGCGCGGTGGTGGCGAGAAAACCGATCCCATAGCCGAACCAGGCCCCGGTCAGCGCGGCTTCGGCGCCGTGGGCGTGGCCATGGAAGAGGGCGAAGAAGCCGACCAGCGCCATCGCCCAGACGTTGGCCAGCCTGACCTCGAACGCCAGCAGGCCACCCAGGACCGCCAGCGAGGCGACGATCGCCAGTTCGACCACTGGCAAGCCCGGCAACAGAAAGGCGACCACGGCGCCGGTGCCGGCGAGGCCGAGGAAAGCGAGCGGCACCAGCCAGAGGCCGCGGCCGCCCAGCCGCGCTGCCCAGAGGCCGACCGCAAACATGGCCAGAAGATGATCGAGGCCCAGAAGCGGATGGCCGAGGCCGGCCGTCAGCCCGGCGGCACTGCCGCTGCCGGTGTGGGCCGAGGCGGCGGTGGCGAGACCGCCCAGCAACAGGGCAATGATGATCGAAAGCACGGATCGTGTGGCCATGACGTGGTCTTCCCTCTTCGTCTGGTTATTCGGACCGGCTTCAGTATAGCCGGCCGGTCCCGGAGCTGAACGGCTCTCTTGTCTTTTTCCGGTTGATCGTCGGACGATGGCGCTGGCCGGAGGACAAGGAGGACGGGTTGATGACGACCGCAGACCACGGCATCGCGGACGCCATAGACGAGGCGCGGCTTTGGCAGCGCCTGATGCGGATGGCCGAGATCGGGGCCACCGCCAACGGCGGCGTCGACCGGCCGGCGCTATCGGCCTGCGACAACGAGTCGCGGCGCCTGATGCTGGCTTGGGCGGCGGAGCTCGGCCTCGAAGCCAGTATCGACGAGATGGCGAACCTCTATCTCCGCCGCCCCGGCACCGACCCCTCGGCGGCACCGGTGCTGACCGGCAGCCATCTCGACAGCCAACCGACCGGTGGCAAGTTCGACGGCGCCTACGGCGTCATCGCCGCCTTCGAGGCCCTGGAGGCGATCGAGCGGGCGGGCCTCGAGACCCGGCGCGCGATCGAGGTCGTGTCCTGGACCAACGAGGAAGGCAGCCGCTTCCAACCGGGCTGCTTGGGCTCGGCCGTCTTCGCCGGCAAACTGCGGCTCGAAGACTTGGACGATATCCGCGATGCCGCCGGCACCAGCGCCACCACCGCCCTGGCGGAGACGCTGGCCGGCCTCGGTGATCTCGACCGCCGCGCCGGCGGCTTTCCCGTCGCCGCCTATCTGGAGGTGCACATCGAGCAGGGCCCAAGGCTGGAAGCCGCCGGCGACACCATCGGCGTCGTCACCGGCATTCAGGGCTCCAGGCGCTTCGGCGTCGAGGTCCGGGGGGTCGAGGCCCATGCCGGCACCGAGCCCATGGCCTCGCGCAAGGACGCGCTCAAGACCGCCTGCCGCATCGTCGGCGCGCTCGAAGAGGTGACGGCGGACCCGGCCGACCGGGTTCGCTTCACGGTCGGCCGCTTCGAGGTCTTTCCGGGCTCGCCCAACACGGTGCCGGGCCGGGTCTTCTTCACTCTCGACCTGCGCCACCCGGAACAGGCGGTGATCGACCGGCTGACGACCGAGATCGAGACCGCCGTCGCGGCCAATACCGGGGTTTGCGAGGCCAGTCTCGTGGTCCGCGCCAGCGCCGCGCCGGTCCATTTCGACGCCGGGCTCCAAGCGATGATCGGACAGCAGGCCGACGCCCTCGGTCTCGGGCAGATGGCGCTGCCGTCCTTCGCCGGGCACGATGCCGGGCCACTCTCCGCCGTCTGTCCGGCGGGCTTGATCTTCGTTCCCTGCGCCGGCGGCGTCAGCCACAACGAGGCCGAGAGCGCGACGCCAGAGGACCTGGCCGCGGGCACCCGCGTGTTGGCGAACTGCCTCGTCGAGCTGGCGCGCTGAGGTGCAGCGGGGCGGCGCCGGCGCCCGATGTGGCGGAAATGCCCTAAACCGCCGAAGACAGAGGCTTTTTCCGGTCGATTTGTCGTTTTTGAGCCTTCTTTTGTCGCTCGAAAGATAGCCAGCGGGCCACGCCCGACCCTACCTAGGAAAAGCTGGGGTTTCTCGCCGCAAACGCATGCCGGGAGCTGTTGTCATGGCCGACGAAGACGATCTCGACCTCCGCACCCTCGACGACGAGGAACTCACCAAACAGATGCACGACGACCTCTATGACGGTCTCAGGGAAGAGATCGAGGAGGGCGTCCATATCCTGCTGGAGCGCGGCTGGACACCCTATCGGGTGCTGACCGAGGCGTTGGTCGAGGGCATGCGCATCGTTGGCATCGACTTTCGCGACGGCATCCTGTTCGTGCCCGAAGTGCTGCTGGCCGCCAACGCCATGAAGGGCGGCATGGCGATCCTCCGGCCGCTTTTGGCCGAGACCGGGGCGCCGCCGATCGGCAAGATGGTGATCGGCACCGTCAAGGGCGACATCCACGACATCGGCAAGAATCTTGTCTCGATGATGATGGAGGGCGCCGGCTTCGACGTCATCGACATCGGCATCAACAATCCGGTCGAGAACTACCTGGCCGCGATCGAGGAACATCAGCCGGACATCCTCGGCATGTCGGCGTTGTTGACGACGACGATGCCGTACATGAAGGTGGTGATCGATACCCTGAAGGAGAAGGGTATCCGCGACGACTACGTGGTCCTGGTCGGCGGCGCGCCCTTGAACGAGGCCTTCGCCGAGTCGGTCGGCGCCGACGCCTACTGCCGCGATGCCGCCGTGACGGTGGAGACGGCGAAAGAGCTACTGGCCCGCCGGCACAACCAAAGGATTGCCGTCGCCGCCTGTTAGAACCGCCGCGAGGGTGCGGAGATGGCGAGCGTTCGCAATGTCGTCGACGAGCTGGAACCGGAGGCCCGAGCGGCACCGCCCAAGACGCTGCTGATCACCTGTGGCGCCCTGGCGCGCGAGGTGCTGGCCGTGATCGAGGCGAACGACTGGCGCCATCTGGAAGTCACCGCGGTGCCGGCGATCCTGCACAACCGGCCGGAACGGATTCCGGAGGCGGTACGCGAGAAGATCCGCGCCGCAGGCGAAGGCTACGCACGAATTCTGGTCCTCTACGGCGACTGCGGCACCGGCGGCCTGCTGGATGCCATGTTGGCCGAAGAAGGGGTTGCGCGCATACCCGGGCCGCACTGCTACAGCTTCTATGCCGGCGAGACCGTCTTCGAGGCCCTCGCCGAGGCCCGGCCCGGCACCTTCTACCTGACCGATTACCTGGTCCGCCATTTCGAGAGCCTGATGATCCGGGGCCTGGGGCTCGACCGAAACCCCGAGCTGAGGGACCAGTACTTCGCCAACTACACCGACCTCGTCTACCTGGCGCAGAGCCGCGATAAGGACCTGGAGGTTCTGGCCCGCGCCGCCGCCGGGCGTCTCGGCCTCGCCTATTCCTATCGCTACACGGGCTATGGCGAGCTCGGCGATTTTCTGACCCACGCTGCCCGGGAGACGGCTTCGAATGGCTAAGCTGACGATCCTCTACTGGCGCGACATTCCAGCCCAAGTGGTCGCCAAGGCCGGCCGCGACGAGGCCCGGCGCGAGCTGGAGCCCCGCTTCCTGATGGCGATCGACAGCGCCGCCATGAAGGCCGGCATGCACGGCAACGACGCCTATCTGGAGCAATGGCGCCGCGGCACGCCCGACCCCTGCGGCGACGATCTGGAAGCCGAGGTCGAGGCCGCCAAGGAGCGCCTGGAAAGCGCCTACGACCGCCGCCGCCTGGCGGCACTGGTGAACAGCGGCGGCGTCGCCGACGAGGGTGCCGGCGCATGACGGAGACGGTGCTGAGCTCGGCCAGCCGGGACGTGGTGATCGGCTTCGAGCAGCCGTTCTGCGTCATCGGCGAGCGGATCAACCCGACCGGTCGAAAGAAGCTCTCCGAGGCGATGGCCGCGGGCGACTTCACCATGGTCGAGGCCGACGCGCTAGCCCAAGTCGAGGCCGGCGCCACCGTGCTGGACGTCAACGCCGGCATCCCGCTCGCGGACGAGCCTCGCCTGTTGGCCGAATGCATCCGGATCGTGCAGGGCCTGGTCGACGCACCCCTCTGCATCGATTCCTCGATCGTCGAGGCGTTGGCCGAGGGGCTGGCGGCCTACCAGGGCAAGGCGCTGGTCAACTCGGTGACCGGCGAGGAAGAGCTGCTCGAAGCGGTGCTGCCGCTGGTCAAGAAGCACGGCGCCGCGGTGGTCGCGATCTCCAACGACGAGACCGGCATCTCCGAGGACCCCGACGTCCGCTTCGAGGTCGCCAAACGCATCGTCGAGCGCGCGGCCGACCACGGCATCGACCGGGCCGACGTCGTCGTCGACCCGCTGGTGATGCCGATCGGCGCGCTCGGCGGCGCCGGCCGCTCGGTCTTTCGGCTGCTCCGCCGGCTGCACGATGAGCTCGGCGTCAACACCATCTGCGGCGCCTCGAACGTCTCCTTCGGATTGCCGAACCGGCATGCCCTGAACGCCACCTTCCTGTCGATGGCGATCGGCGCCGGCCTGACCTCGGCGATCATGAACCCCTTGCGGGCGGAGGAGATGAGCGGCGTGCTGGCGGCCGACGTCCTGGCCGGCCACGACCCGGATTGCCGCAACTGGATCCGGCGCTTCCGCGAGCCGACCGCCGAAGGCGAGGCCCGCGCCGGCCGCCGCACCGGCCGCCGTCGCCGCGGGGGGTGAGGGCAATCCGATGGGCCGTTCGCCCCATCGGAGGCTCCTGCGCAATCACCAATCCATCATTCCGGACGGCGCGTCAGTGACGACCCGAAATTCAGAATCGACTGTTGCCCTGGATTTCCGCGTTCGCGGGAATGACGACGACGCTGACGTCGCTTCTCATTCCGGAGGTGTCGGCCGCGATAGAAGGCGCAATGAGGCGCGTCAGCCGGAGACGGCGCTGTCGGCTTCGGCCATGGTCCTCGGCGTGCCGCGCTCGCGATAGGGGGTGCGGCCGAAGAAGGCGCGGTAGCACTTGGTGAAGTGGGAGGCCGAGACGAAGCCGCAGGCGAGCGCCACGTTCATCACCGACATGTTGGTCTGCAACAGCAGAAGCCGCGCCCGGTGGAGGCGCATCTCGAGATAATAGCGGGCCGGCGAACGGTTCAGGTACTTGCGGAAGAGCCGCTCCAATTGGCGCGTCGAGAGCCCGGCCCGGCGGGCCAGTTCGGTCCGGTCCAGCGGCTCCTCCAGGTGCTGCTCCATGCTCTCGATGATGCCGAGAAGCTTGGGATGGCGGACGCCGAGCCGGCCCGGCAGCGACAGCCGCTGGTGGTCGCTGGGGTCGCGGATGCGCTCGTGGATGATTTGCTCGGCGACGTCGGCGGCGAGCTCGGCGCCGTGTCGGCCAGCCATCAATTCCAGCATCATGTCGATGGCCGCCGTGCCGCCGGCGCAAGTATAGCGGTTGCGATCGATCTCGAAGACCTGGGCCGAGATCTCGATCTCGGGGAACTCCTCGACGAAGCCGACCAGGTTCTCCCAATGAATGGTGCAGCGGTATCCGTCCAAGAGGCCGGCCCGCGCCAGCGTGTGGGTGCCGGTGCAAAGCGCGCCGATGGCAACGCCTCGGCGCGCCAACCTGCGCAGCCACGAGACCTCGCCGCCGTCAGCAAAATGGTGCACATCGACGCCGCCGCAGACAAAGACCGTCTGGACGTCGGTGTCGTTTCGGATCGCGCCGTCGACTTGGATCTGAATGCCACTGGAGCTTTCGACGGCTGACCCGTCGGCGGAGAAGAGCTGCCACGTGTAGAGGGTCTCGCCGGCGACCCGGTTGGCGAGGCGGAGCGATTCTACCGCCGCCGTGAAAGCGATCAGCGAGAAATTGGGGATCAATAGGAAGCCGAATCGATCCGGCGCCCCGCGCGAAACCAGTTCCAGCATACGCCCGCTCGGCTCCCTGTGCGTTGCCCAGCGAAAGGCGGCGATACTAGTTCAAGTTTGCTCGGGGAAAAACAAAAATGCGCGCGGTAGGGCTCAGACGAAGGCGTCCGGCTCCGCCGCCTTGCGTGCGGCCATGAAGGCCTGAAGGGCCTCGTCGACGGCCGGATCCAGAGACGGTGCCTCGTAATCGGCCAACATCGCCTTCCAGGCCGCGTTGGCACGGGCGGCTGTGTCCAGGCCGCCCTCCGCCTCCCACTGCTCGAAGGAGTTGTTGTCGGCGAGGCCCGAGCGCCAGAGCGCGGTCTCGAAATGGGCTTGGGTGTGGGCCGCCCCCAGGAAGTGGCTGCCGGGACCGATTTCGCGGATCGCGTCCATGGCCTGGCCGTCGGCGGACAGGTCGACACCCCGGCCCAGGATCTGCAGGGCACCTAACTGGTCGGCATCCATGACGAACTTCTCGTAGCCGGCAACAAGGCCCCCCTCCAGCCAGCCGGCGGCGTGAAGGACGAAGTTGGTCCCGGCCAGCAGCGTCGGCAGCATGGTCTGGGCACTCTCGTAAGCCGCTTGGGCGTCAGCCACCTTGGCCGCCGTCAGGGCGCCGCCCGAGCGGAAGGGCACGCGCAAGCGCCGGGCCAGCTGGGCGGCACCCGCCAGCACCAGCGTCGGCTCGGGCGTGCCGAAGGTCGGCGCACCCGACTGCATCGACATCGAGCTCGCGAAGCTGCCGAAGATCACCGGCACGCCGGGCCGGCAGAGCTGTGTGAAGGCGAGCCCGGCCATGGCCTCGGCCAGGATCTGGGCCAACGTACCGGCGACCGTGACCGGCGACATGGCGCCCGAGAGGACGAACGGCGAGATTACCGTCGCCTGCCCGGCGCGGGCATAGACCTTCAGCGCGCCGAGCATGGTGGCGTCGTAGACCAGCGGCGAATTGACGTTGATCAGGCCCAAAACGGCACAGTTCTGGTCGACGTAATCGGCGCCGAACAGGATCCGGGCCATCTCGACGCTGTCCTCGGCCCGTTCCGGCGCCGTCACCGAGCCCATGAAGGGTTTGTCGGAATAGCGGATGTGGCTGTAGAGCATGTCGAGGTGGCGCTTGTTGACCGGCAGGTCCACCGGCTCGCAGAGGGTACCGCCCGAATGGTGCAAAGCCGGCGCCATATAGGTCAGCTTGACGAAGTTCCGGAAGTCCTCGATCCCGGCATAGCGCCGGCCGCCGTCGAGGTCGCGAACGAAAGGCGGCCCGTAGACCGGCGCAAACACGGTGGCATCGCCGCCGATCTCGACCGAGCGCTCAGGATTGCGGGCCGCCTGGGTGAAGCGCTCGGGCGCGCCGGCGATCAGCGAGCGGCAGAGTCCTTTCGCCATCCGTACCCGCTCGCCCTCGACCTCGGCGCCGGCCTGGCGCCAGAGCGCCAGCGCCTCTGCGTCGTCGCGGAACTCGATGCCGATCTCTTCGAGGATGGTCTCGGCGTTGGCCTCGATGATCGCCAGGGCCTCGTCGTTCAGGACCTCGAAGAGCGGGATCCTGCGGCTGATGTGGCGCAGCTGCTCGGCCTGGCGGCCGCCGCGCTCGGCCCGGCGCGCCGCCGCCCCGCCGCCTCGCCCCCGTCTCGTGCCCCTAGCCATGGATTGCTGCTTCACCCCCCTCCCTGGCCCTCCCCCGCATAGGGGGGAGGGAAAACTGACCATCGAGACGAGCCTGCAAGCCCTCCTCCTCGATGGGGGAGGGTTGGGCGAGGGTGACTCGCTACCGTATGGGAATCAGCCCCATCCATCTCGCCTACACCCCACGCCTCAGGCCCTGAGGCGCGCGTTGTCGGGGTCCCAGGGCGATTCCGGGATCACCCGGGCCGGGCGCCGCTCGCCCAGGATCTCGATCTCCAATTCGGTGCCCACGTCCGCCGCCTCGGGCCGGACGTAGCCGATGGCGAGGCTCTTCGCCACGACGTGGCCGTAGGCGCCGGCGGTGGCGCGGCCGATCATCCGGGCCCCGAGATAGAGCGGCTCGTTGCCGAGCGGGTCGGCGTCGTCAGCATCCACCTCCAGCGTCACGAAGCGCTGCGGCACGCCCGCCTCCTGTTGGCGCAATAGCGCCTCGCGGCCGACGAAGTCGCCCTTGTCGAGATGGACGAAGCGTTCCAGCCCCGCTTCCAGGATCGAGTACTCCCGCGTCAGGTCCTGGCCCCACATGCGGTAGGACTTCTCCATGCGCAAGCTGTCCATCGCCCGCATGCCGCACATGCCGAGGCCGAACTCGGCACCGGCCTCGACCAGGCAGTCGAAGATGTGGTTCTGGTACTCGATCGGGTGATGCAGCTCCCAGCCGAGCTCGCCGACGAAGTTGATGCGGAGCGCCCGGGTCCTTGCGAGGCCGATGCCGATCTCCTGGCCCGTCAGCCAGGGGAAAGCGTTGCCCGAGAGGTCAGCGTCCGTCACCTTGGCCAGGATCTCGCGCGCTTTCGGCCCGACCAACGCCAGGCAGCCGAGGCGCGTCGTCAGGTTGTCGAGGCGGACGCTGCCGTCCTCGGGCAGGTGCTTCAGCAGGAAATCGTTGTCGAAGCGCTCGGCCGCGCCCGAGCTCGTCAGGTAGAAGGCGTCTGGCCCCTCGCGCAGGATCGTGAACTCCGAGCGCACGCCGCCGGTCGGGGTCAGCGCGTGGGCGAGGTTGATGCGGCCGACCGCCTTCGGCAGGCGGCGCGCCACCAGCCAGTCGAGATAGGCCTCGGCGCCGGGGCCGGTGACCAGGTGCTTGGTGAAGCTGGTGATGTCGATGATCGTCGCCGCCTCGCGGGTCAAGCGGCACTCGTTGCCGACATGGCTGAAGTAGTTGGAGCGGCGGAAGCTCCAGACGTCCTTCGCCTCGACGCCTTGCGGCGCGAACCAGTTCGGCCGTTCCCAGCCGTAGCGCTGTCCCCAGACAGCACCCCGCGCGTCCAGGCGCTCGTGGCAGGGGCTGGTCTTGGCGGGCCTCGCGGCCGGCCGCTCCTCGTCGGGGTAGTGGATGATGAAGACGTGCTCGTAGGCCTCTTCGTTCTTGAGCTTGGTGTAGTGTTTGTTGGCGTAGGCGCCGAAGCGGCGCGGGTCGACATCCAGCAAGTCGATCGAGGGCTCGCCCTCGACGATCCACTCGGCGAGGTACTTGCCGGCACCGCCGGCCGCCGTGACGCCGAAGCTGTGGCCCTCGGAAATCCAGAAGTTCTTGAGGCCCCAGGCCGGGCCCACGAGCGGGCTGCCGTCGGGCGTATAGGCGATGGGCCCGTTGATGATGTCCTTGATGCCGGCCTTCTCGAAGGTCGGCACGCGGCGGACCGCCGCCTCGACATGCGGCATCAGCCGCTCCAGATCGCCCGGGAAGAGGTCCTGCTCGAAGTCCTCGGGCACGCCGTCGACGAAGCAGGCCGGCGCGCCTTTCTCATACGGCCCCAGGATGTAGCCCTGGCGCTCCTCGCGGAGATAGTACGACGCGTCGCTCTCGCGCAGCACCGCCATCTCCGGCAGGCCGGCCTCGTGCCGCTCGATCAACTCCGGCACCGTGTCGGTGACGATGTACTGGTGCTCGACCGGGATCACCGGCAGGTCGAGGCCGACCATGGCCAGCGTCTCGCGGGCGTAGTTGCCGGTGCAACTGACCACGTGCTCGCAGGTGATGTCGCCCTGGTTGGTCTTCACCAGCCACTCGCCGTTCCGCTGCTGCGCGATGCCTGTGACGCTCGTCTGTCGGTGGATCGTGGCGCCGCGGTTGCGGGCCCCGGTCGCCATCGCCTGGGTCAGGTCGGCAGGCGCGATGTGGCCGTCATCGGGGTGATAGAGGGCGCCGACCAGCCCTTTGGTCTCGCATAAGGGCCAGAGCGCCTTGATCTCGGCCGGGCCGATCATTTCGAAGGGCACGCCGATGCTGTTGGCGGTGCCACAGTAGCGCTTGTACTCGTCCATGCGCTCGGTATTGGTGGCGAGGCGCAGGTTGCCGGTGACGTGGAAGCTGACGTCTTGGCCGGTCTCCTCTTCGAGCGTCTTGTAGAGGTCGACGCTGTACTTGTGCAGCTGCCCGACCGAATAGCTCATGTTGAAGAGCGGCAAGAGGCCGGCCGCGTGCCAGGTCGAGCCCGAGGTGAGCTCGTACTTCTCCAGCAGCACGACGTCCGACCAGCCGGCCTTGGTCAGATGATAGGCCATCGAGACCCCGACCACACCGCCGCCGATCACCACCACGCGCGCTTGGCTCTGCATCGCTGCCTCCGCTTTTCCGTCCGGCCGTGTTTCGACGAGGCCTCTCTCGTCGCCCGTCATGCTAGCAAAGCTTACGGCCCGGCGAGCAGCTTCCAAGCGACCGCATTTGGCCCCATGGCGACACCCCCCGCCGGCGCCTCAGGCGGTCCGTTGCACAATGTAGCGGACGACGCGCTTGCTGCCCGAATCCCATTCCTTCTCGAAGCGGAAACCGAGCTTTTCCATGACCCGGCGCGAGCGGCGGTTGTCGGCCCGGGCGACGGCATAGACGGTCTCCAGCCGCGCTACCTCGAAGCCCCAGTCGAGCGCGACCCGGCCGGCCTCGCTACCGAGGCCCCGGCCCCAGACCTCGGGCACCAGGCCGTAGGTGAGCTCGATGGCCTCGCCGTCGCCCGGCTGGATCTCGCGCAAGCCACACTCGCCGAGGAAGGCGCCGTCGGCCTTGTCGAAGACGCCCCAGAGACCGAAGCCGCGGCGGCCCCAGTGGTCCACGATTCCACGAAGCTGCTCGTCCGACTGGGCGCGCGTCTGCGGCCCGATCTTGCGGATCGACATCACCCGGTCATCACCATAGAGGCTGTAGAGCAGATCCCCGTCCGCCGCCCGGAACGGCCGGAGCCTGAGCCGCTCGGTCTCGATCTCCCGTTTCGATCCCTCGATGGCGTGCGGCGGCATATTCGGCGGCGTTCCCTGCGACCGGCAGCCACGCGCCCGGCCCTTCGCTACTGCCAAGCCGGGTCGACGGTAGCCGGCCGGGCACATGTGCGACGCCGGCATCCTAGCACGACAGCGCCGCCGGCGAACGGCCGGGTTACCCCCGATGCGGCGGGTCGTCTATGCTCGACCCGCCGTGCCGGCGAGCGGACGGTTCGCGGGTTCGCTGCCGGACAACCCTGTCATCGGGAGCCTCCGACCATGACGAAACAACGGAAGAAGCGGCGGCCACGACAGCGGGATGGCGAGACGGCGGCCACCACGGACCGGCGCGTCCGGCTGCAGTGGTTGGGGCTCGCGGTTCTGGTCGCCGGCCTCGTCATCTGGTTCGCCTGGCCGACGCCGACAGTGGTCGACGTCCGCGTGCCGAAGCTGTCGAGACTGGCCGAAAAAGGCCAATTGGCATTCAACCAGAACTGCGTCGCCTGCCACGGCGAGAATGCCGCCGGCAGCGACCAGGGGCCACCGCTCGTTCACGAGATCTACAACTCCGGCCACCATGCCGACTTCTCGTTTCGGCGGGCGGTCAGGCAAGGTGTCCGCCAACACCACTGGCGCTTTGGCAACATGCCGGCGCAGCCACAGGTGAGCAAGACGGAGTTGGCGTCCATCGTCCGCTTCGTGCGCGAGCTGCAGCAGGCCAACGGCATCGCCTACCGCCGCCATCGCATGTGAGGCGATGGCAGCAACAGAGGCGCCACCAGTGCCGTCCGCCGATAGCCCGAAGAGCGGTAGCATTTTCTCTGTCCGCACTTAGTCTAGGGCCTTTGCCAAGATTACCGTGAAGGGGAAAGAGACGGCCATGAGCTGGGAGAAAGAGGTCGAGGAGATCCAACGGCGTCGGGCCGAGGCCGGCAAGATGGGCGGCGAAGAGGTGCTGGCGCGCCGACGGGCCCGCGGTCGGCTTTCGGTGCGCGAGCGGATCGACGGCCTGTTGGATGCCGAAAGCTTCGCCGAGCACGGGCCCAGCGCCGGCGTCGCGGAAGAGGACGGCTCGTTCACCCCCGGCAACTACGTCCTCGGCTTCGGCAAGATCGGCGGCCGGCTCTGCGTCGTCGGCGGCGAGGACTTCACTGTCCGCGGCGGCTCGCCCAACCCGGCCGGCTTGCGCAAGAGCGTCTATGCGGAAGAGCTCGCCTGCCACTACCGGGTGCCGCTCGTCCGCCTGCACGAGGGTGCCGGCGGCTCGGTCACCGGCGCCCGCGGCAAGGGGTCGTCGGGCCCGATCGGCGAGCCCGTCTTCCACCGGCCGCGCTTCCAGTCGGTGGCCGAGGCGATGGCGAGCGTGCCGGTGGCGACCGCCGCGCTGGGCGCCGTCGCCGGCCTGCCGGCGGCCCGCCTGGTGGCCTCGCACTACGCCGTGATGACGGCCGAGACAGCGCAGATCCTGGTCGCCGGCCCGGCGGTGGTGGAGCGGGCGCTCGGCACACCGATCTCCAAGGAAGACCTCGGTGGGGCCCAGGTGCACGGGTCCAACGGCGTCGTCGACGCCGTGGTCGCCGACGAGGCCGCCGCCTTCGAGGCGATCCGCCGCTTCCTCTCCTACATGCCGCAGAACGTCTGGGAGCTGGCCCCGACCGCCGAGACCGCCGAGCCGGCCGAGGCGGCGCAAGAGAAGCTGCTCTCGATCGTGCCGCGCGACCGCCGCCACCCGTTCGATATGCGCAAGGTCATCGCCGCCGTCCTCGACCGGGATAGCTTCTTCGAGATCGGCCGCGCCTACGGCCCCGGCCAGATCACCGGCCTCGCCCGCCTCGGCGGGCAGACGGTCGGCATCCTCGGCAACGACTGCCGCTTATACGCCGGTGCGATGACCGCGGCGGGCGCGCGCAAGGTGCGCCGCCTGATCGAGCTCTGCGATGCCTTCCACCTGCCGATGGTGAGCCTGGTGGACGAGCCCGGCTTCATGATCGGCGCGGAAGCGGAGACGGAAGGTGCCATCCGCTACGGCACCGCCGCTGTCCTGGCCGCGGCCGAGTTCGAGCCGCCCTGGGCCTCGGTGATCGTCCGCAAGTCCTACGGCGTCGCCCAGGCCGCCCACTACGGCGCCGACGCCTACGTCCTGTCCTGGCCCTCGGCCGAGATGGGGGCCCTGCCGCTGGAGGGCGGTGTCGCCGTCGCCTTCGCCCGCGAGATCGCCGCGGCGCAAGACCCCGAAGCACGCCGTCAGGAACTGGAAGAGGAGATGGCGGCCCGCCTCTCCCCTTTCCCGCGCGACGAGAGCTTCGCCGTCCACGCCCTCATCGACCCACGCGAGACCCGCGCCCGGCTCCTCGAATGGCTGGAGTGGTCCTTGCCGCTGCTGCCCGGCCTCCTCGGCCCCCGCCGCTTCGGCATCCGGCCCTGAGAGGTGTTGCGGAGCGGCCCGGCCTGGCCGTGTTTCACCCTTTACCGGCGCCCGGCCCTTGTGCCATTAAGGCGCCGTGCCGTCGGCGCATTGGGGCGTAGCCAAGTGGTAAGGCATCGGGTTTTGGTCCCGTGATCCCAGGTTCGAATCCTGGCGCCCCAGCCAATTATAAAAACATCAATCAAATCAATATCTTTTGAGCTGGTTGCATAGTAGAATGGTTAGCATTATGCTAACTGTTTGATGAGCAACCAAGTGGCAGATACGCGCTATCTCTTCCGCAAGGGAAGAACTTGGTATGTCCGAATCTCCATCACTCCCAGCTTGCGTCACCACTACGGCGGCAAGGAGTGCTTCGTCAAAAGCACCAAATGCCATGACGTGAGAGACGCACAGGTCAGGCGTAACGAGATCTTTGCCAGCTTCAAGCGTGAGCTGCACGAGCTGAAGCAGGGACGCAGCAAGGACGCAGCAGCTTGGCGAGAGCAGTATCTCAGTGCCGATGCTCATCAGGTCCATATGGTCGATCTTGGTGACGGCAGGGTTGATCGGTTCACCGAACGTGAGCTGGTCCATGATCAGATAGCCGATGATGCAGCCGACATAGGCAGAGCAAAGGGTCTGTCCGAGGGCCTGGAGTTCCTGCGTCAGGCTACCGCCGAGCATACGATCCCTGAGATCCATGCGCTTTGGCTAGGCGAGATCCAGCAGGATCGAGCAGGTCAGACTGTTGCCAACTACAAGCAAGCCCTGAGAGAGCTGGTTGATCATGTTGGC